>NZ_DATDMY010000094.1:0-15233 GCF_036518555.1 Dokdonella sp.
AGGCCCTGCTTGCGCAGCCACTCGGCCGCGGCGTCGATGTCGCCCTTGTTCTCGGTGAGTGCCTTCTTGCACTCCATCATGCCGGCGCCGGTGCGCTCGCGCAGGTCCTTGACCAGGGTAGCGGTGATTTCCATGGTGTCCTCGATGGCTGCTGCGGCGGCGCACGGATGGCGCCGCCCGTTGAAACTGGCGATCGCCGCGCGCAGGCGCGCGCGGACGATCAGTGGATGCCCGCCATGCGGGCCCGGTATCGGCGGAACCGGCGCGCCGCCGCTCGCCCGCGAGGGCGCGTGGCGCGACGGCGGCCCGCTGCCGGGCCGCGATCATGCGGCCCGGACATGACGCTTACTCGGCGGTCGGCGCTTCGCCCTTGCCGGCGCGGGGTGCGGGACCGCGGCGGCCGGCCGGCGGACGCTTGTCGCCGCCGGGCTTGCGCGGACCGGACGGACGGCGACGGTCGTCGCGCTCGCGCGCTTCCTTCTTCGCGACCGGATTGCCTTCGGCGTCGAGCTCGACGAAATCGTCCTTCTCGCTCGCGACGACCGCCGGGGCGGCAGCCTTGCCCTCGAGCACGGCATCCGCCGCGGCGCTCGCGTACAGCTGCACGGCGCGGATCGCGTCGTCGTTGCCCGGGATCGCGTAGTCGACGAGCGCCGGGTCGTAGTTGGTGTCGACGACGGCGATGACCGGGATGCCGAGCTTCTTCGCTTCCTTGATCGCGATGTCCTCGTGGCCGATGTCGATCACGAACAGCGCGTCCGGCAGGCGGTTCATCTCCTTGATGCCGCCGAGCGACTTCTCGAGCTTCTCGCGCTCGCGCACGAGGCCGAGCACTTCGTGCTTGACCAGGCGCTCGTAGCTGCCGTCGGCCGCCATCGTCTCGAGTTCCTTCAGGCGCGCGACCGACTGCTTGACCGTACGGAAGTTGGTCAACATGCCGCCGAGCCAGCGCTGCGAGATGTACGGCATGCCGCAGCGCGCCGCCTCTTCCTTGACGGCTTCGCGTGCGGAGCGCTTGGTGCCCACGAACAGGATCGTGCCGCGCTTCTGCGCGATCGCCGAGATGAAGTTCATCGCGTCGCTGAACAGCGGCAGCGTCTTCTCGAGGTTGATGATGTGGATCTTGCCGCGCGCGCCGAAGATGTACGGCGCCATGCGCGGGTTCCAGTAACGGGTCTGGTGACCGAAATGCACGCCGGCTTCGAGCATCTGGCGCATCGTGACTTGAGGCATGGAAGGTGTTCCTTCGAAGAAGGGAATCGGAGCAGGCCTTTCGCGGGAGTTCCGCACACGCATGTGCAGGCTCGCGCGAGGGGACTCGCGTTCCAATTCCGGGGTTGGACCTCCACGTACCCGCCGCGTGCGACTCCTTGCGGAGCACCCCGAACGCGGTGACGATACGTGTGCGGATTCGGCAGGATTGCCGTAGCGGCCTTGCGGATTGCCCGATCGGCCACATATTTCGCTTCGCCGCCAACGACTTACGAAGTCGGCGAACGAAACCATAAAATTATAGCCCGCTCCGCGCGTCTGCGCCAGTCAACCCGACCAACATCATGCCCGTTACCGTCAAGACCCCCGACCAGATCGAACAGATGCGCGTTGCAGGCCGGCTCGCCGCCGAAGTCCTGGAAATGCTCGTGCCGCACGTCAAACCCGGGGTCAGCACCGAGGAACTCGACCGCATCGCCTACGAGCACATCGTCGGGCAGCAGAGGGCCGTGCCCGCCAACGTCGGCTACAAGGGCTTCCCCAAGACCCTGTGCACCTCGGTCAACCATGTGATCTGCCACGGCATCCCGCACCCGGGCAAGATCCTCAAGGACGGCGACATCGTGAACATCGACGTCACCGTCATCAAGGATGGCTGGCACGGCGACACCAGTCGCATGTACTGCGTCGGGACGCCTTCGGTGCTCGCGAAGCGCCTCGTCGACACCACGCTCGAAGCGATGCTGCGCGGGATCGCCGAGGTGCGACCCGGCGCGACCCTCGGCGACATCGGCCATGCGATCCAGAGGCACGCCGAGGCGCAGGGCTTCTCGGTCGTGCGCGAGTACTGCGGCCACGGCATCGGGCAGGTCTACCACGAGGATCCGCAGGTGCTGCACTACGGCCAGCCCGGCGCCGGCCTCAGGCTGCAGAAGGGCATGACCTTCACGGTCGAGCCGATGATCAATGCGGGCAAGCCGCACACGCGACTGCTGCCGGACGGCTGGACCGTCGTCACGAAGGACCATTCGCTGTCCGCGCAGTGGGAGCACACCGTCGCCGTCACCGACGACGGCTTCGAGATCCTCACCGCCTGGCCGAGCGCCGCGTAGCGGCATGGACGCGCGCGAGGCGATCGACGCGCGCCTGCCCGACCTGCCACGCCTCCCCGCGGCGCTCCCGCGCAGTGGCGTTTCGCCGGAAGCGCGACTCGCACTGCGGCAGATCCTCGGCGACAACGAGCGCTCGCTCGCGCACGCGTTCCGCGCGGGCGCCGAAGGCGCCGCGCTCGTGGGGTTGAGGGCGGATGCCGTCTCCGGCGTCGTCGTGCACGTCTGGCGCTCGTGCGTCGGAGATGCCGCCGAGTGCGCATTGCTCGCGGTCGGCGGCTTCGGGCGCGGCCTGCTGTTCCCGCAATCGGACGTCGACCTGCTCGCGCTCGGCGGGACCGACGCCCTCGCGCGCCAGGCGCGCGCGCTCGAGGCCTTCTTCGCCTGCCTGTGGGACATCGGACTCAAGCCCGGCCACGCGGTGCGCACGCTCGAGGATTGTCGCGCGCTCGCGGCCGTCGACCTCGGCGTGTACACGACGCTCATGGATGCACGCCTGCTGGCGGGCGGGCGCGACCTCGCGGAGGGGCTCTCGGGGCTCGTCGCGGATCCCGCGCTGTGGCCACCGCGCGCGTTCCTCGCCGCCAAGCGCGCCGAGCAGAGTGCGCGCCACGCGCGCTACGGCGACACCGCCTACAACCTCGAACCCAATCTCAAGGACGGTCCGGGCGGACTGCGCACGCTCGACCTCATGCGTTGGCTCGGCCGGCGCGTCGCCGACGCCGGCGACTTCGGGGCGATGGTCGAACGAGGCCTGCTCGACGTCACGGAGCGTACCGCGCTCGAGCGCGCGCAAGCGATGCTCTGGCGCTACCGCTATGCGCTGCACCTGGCCGCTGGACGACCCGAGGAGCGCCTGCTGTTCGACTACCAGCGGCGACTCGCGGGCGAGTTCGGCTACGAGGACGAACACGCGACGAACCTCGCGGTCGAGCAGTTCATGCAGGCGTACTACCGCGCGGCGACGATCGCCGAGCGGCTCGGCGTGCAGTTCCTCGAGCGCTGCACCGAGCGGCTCGAGCCCGCGGCGGGTCCGCCGCGCGACATCGATCGCGACTTCAGCGCGCTCGGCACGCGCATCGAGCTGCGCGAGCAGGACCTGTTCCTGCGACGGCCGCGCGCGATGGTCGACGTGTTCGTCGTGCCGCTCGACCACCCGGAGTTGCGCGGCCTGTCGGCGGAGACGATGCGCCGCTTGCAGCAGGCGCTCGCTCACTACGGCGACGGCTTCGCCGCGGACGCGCACGTGCTCACGGCCTTTCTCGGCCTGCTCAGACGCGGCGCCCCCGCGGTCGAGGCGCTCGCGGGCATGAACCGCCACGGCGTGCTCGCGGCGATCCTGCCAGCGTTCCGCCGCGTGGTCGGGCGCATGCAGTACGACCTGTTCCACGTCTACACGGTCGACGAGCACACGTTGCGCGTGCTGCGCAACGTCGCGCGCTACGCCGACGCCGACGCGGCCGCATCGATGCCGCTCGCCGCGGAAGTGTTCGCCACGCTCGACAAGCCGGAATTGCTGCTGCTCGCCGCGCTGTTCCACGACATCGCCAAGGGACGCGGCGGCGACCATTCCGAGCTCGGCGAGCAGGAAGCGCGCGCGTTCTGCGTGCGGCTGGGCCTGCCGGGACCCGACGTCGAACTCGTCGCCTGGCTCGTGCGCTGGCACCTGCTCATGAGCGTGACCGCGCAGCGCCAGGACATCACCGACCCCGACGTCGTGCACCGGTTCGCGGTGCAGGTCGGAGACCGAGAGAGGCTCGACCACCTCTACCTGCTCACGATCGCCGACATCGCCGGCACGAACCCGAAGCTGTGGAACGAGTGGAAGGCGCGACTGCTCGCCGACCTGCACGTGGCAGCCCGCTACGCGCTCGGCGCGGATCTCGGCCGACCGCTGCATGCGGACGAGCGCGCGGCCGAGTGCCGCGCGCGCACGCGCGACCTGCTCGTCGAGGAGGGCTGCGACGCGGCGCAGGCCGGGCACTGGCTGGACGCGTTCCCGCAGTCGAGCTTCCTGCGCCATCGTCCTGCGCAACTGGCACGCCAGGCGCGCGCGATCGCGGAGGCCGGCCCGGACGGAATCGTCGTCGCGGTCAATCCGCAGTCGGCGCGGGGCGGCAGCGAACTGTTCGTGTGCGCGCCCGATCGCGACGGCCTGTTCGCCGCGATCGCGGCGACGCTCGATCGCCTCGGCCTCAGCGTCGTCGACGCGCGCCTGCTGGTCGGCGCCGGAGGACGCGTGTTCGACACCTTCGAACTGCTCGATGCGCGAAGCGAGGCCGCACTCGCGCCACAGCGCGCGCGCGATCTCGAGGCGGCCCTGCGCCGCGTGCTCGAGGCGCGCGAACTCGTCGCACGCGTCGCGCGACGCAGCCTGCCGCGACGACTGCGCCACTTCCAGCGCGCGCCGCAGATCGAGTTCCGCGACGTCGCGGGCACGACCCAGCTCGCGCTCGTCTGCAGCGACCGCCCCGGCCTGCTCGCCGAGGTCGCCCAGGCCTTGCGCGAGTCGCACGTGCGCGTCCACGACGCGCGCATTGCCACGTTCGGCGAGCGTGTGGAAGACTTCTTCGTCCTGACCAACGAATCCGACGCGGTGCTGACCGAGACGACGCGCAACCGGCTGCGCGCCCGCCTGCTGGAACGCCTCGGCGCCGAATCATCCTGAGCGGACCGCGCCGCCTGCCCGGTTTCGCGCCTGTTTCGAGGGAGAACGATGTCATCGCTGCAAGCCCAGATCGACGACGCCTGGGAGCGTCGCACCGCGTTGACCGACGCAGACGCCGCGTCGCTGCGCCCCGCGCTCGAGCGCATCCTCGACGAGCTCGAGTCCGGCCATGCCCGTGTCGCCGAACCCGACGGCCGCGGCGGCTGGCACGTGCACCCGTGGCTCAAGAAGGCCGTGCTGCTGTATTTCCGCACGCATCCCAATCGCGTCATGGACGGTGGCCCGATGGCCGCGTTCGACAAGGTGCCGTTGCGCTTCGCCGGCGCGGGCGAGGATGCATTCGTTGCCGCGGGCGCGCGCGTCGTGCCCGGCGCGCTCGTGCGCCGCGGCGCGCACGTCGCGAGGGACGCGGTGCTCATGCCGAGCTACGTCAACATCGGCGCGCACGTCGGCGCCGGCACGATGGTCGACACCTGGGCCACGGTCGGTTCGTGCGCGCAGATCGGCGCACGCGTGCACCTCTCCGGCGGCGTCGGCATCGGCGGCGTGCTCGAGCCGCTGCAGGCGAATCCGACCATCATCGAGGACGACTGCTTCATCGGCGCGCGCTCCGAGGTCGTCGAAGGCGTCGTCGTGGAGCGCGGTAGCGTGATCGGCATGGGGGTGTTCCTCGGCCAGTCGACGAAGATCTACGACCGCGCGACCGGCGAGGTCTCGTACGGGCGCGTACCCGCGGGCAGCGTCGTCGTCGCGGGCGCACTGCCCGCGGCGGACGGCAGCCACAGCCTGTACGCGGCGGTCATCGTCAAGAAGGTCGACGCGCAGACGCGCGCGAAGACTGCGATCAACGAGTTGCTGCGCGCGTAGCGCCGCATGCTGGACGACGCATTCGGCTGCGGCGTTGTTCGGGAAGGCGTCGCGGCTGAAGCCGCTCCCACGAAAGCGTTCCCGGCGCTACGCTTCAGCTCCCTCAGTCCTCAGCCCTCACCATGACCACGCGCATCTACGGCCTCGACAAGTGCGACACCTGCAGGAAGGCACGCAACTGGCTCGACCGCTTCAAGGTTCCGTACGACTTCGTCGACTATCGCGCGCAGCCGATTCCACCCGCCGTGCTGAAGGAGTGGGCGCCGGCAGTCGGTGGTTGGGAGAAGTTCGTCAACCGCGCCTCGACGACCTGGCGTGCCCTCCCCGAGGCGCGCAAGTCGCCCGGTAGCGCGGCCGAATGGACCTTGCTGATCAAGGAGTATCCAGCGCTGATCCGTCGCCCGCTCGTCGTCAAGGACGACGGCAGCGTGCACCAGGGCTTCAGCGACGCACTGTTCAAGCGCCTGTTCGTCGCGGAGGCATGACGTGCCGTCGTCGGTGTTCGAACTCGCCTGCGAGCTGATTCGGCGCGCGTCGGTCACGCCCGACGATGCCGGTTGTCAGGCGCTGATCGGCGGTCGCCTCGCGCGCGCGGGCTTCGCGATCGAACACCTGCGCTACGGCGACGTCGACAACCTGTGGGCGACGCACGGCCACGGCGCGCCCGTGTTCGTCTTCCTCGGCCACACCGACGTCGTGCCGAGCGGGCCGAGCGAGCGGTGGACGTCGCCGCCGTTCGAGCCGGTCGTTCGCGACGGATGCCTTTACGGGCGCGGTGCGGCCGACATGAAATCCGGCGTCGCCGCGATGGTCGTCGCGCTCGAGGACTTCGTGCGTGCGCATCCGGTTCATGCCGGCACCATTGCGTTGCTCCTGACCTCGGACGAGGAGGGCGCATCGATCGACGGTGTGCGTCGCGTCGCCGACGAGTTCCGCCGGCGCGGCCAGCGCATCGACGCCTGTGTCGTCGGCGAACCGTCGTCGAAGGAGCGGCTCGGCGACCTCGTGCGCATCGGCCGCCGCGGCTCGCTGACCGGGCGGCTCGCCGTGCGCGGCGTGCAGGGGCACGTCGCCTACCCGGAGAAGGCGAAGAACCCGATCCATGCGTTCGCGCCTGCGCTCGCGGCGCTCGCCGCAGAACGCTGGGACGAGGGCAACGACGCGTTCCCACCCACTTCGTTCCAACTGTCCAACATCCATGCAGGTACCGGCGCCGACAATGTGATCCCGGGCGAACTGCACGCGGTGTTCAACTTCCGCTTCGGCACGGCGAACACCGCGCAGGCACTGCGCGAGCGTACCGAAGCGATCCTGCACCGGCATGGCGTCGAACTCGGCGAAGGCGCGAGCACGCTCGACTGGTGGCTGTCGGGCGAGCCGTTCGCGACGCCGGCCGGACCGCTGCGTGCGGCCACCCTCGCCGCGATCCGAGAGCTGTGCGGCATCACGCCCGAACTGAGCACGGGCGGAGGCACGTCCGATGGCCGCTTCATTGCGCCGCTCGGCGCCGAGGTCGTCGAACTCGGCGTCTGCAATGCGAGCATCCACAAGGTCGACGAACACGTCGCGCTGGGCGACCTCGAGTGCTTGCCGGCGCTGTACGGGGCGATTGCAGCGAGGATGCTGGGCGGTCGCTAGGTTGGAGCGCTTTTGACGCCGGGCCGGGTGTGCGCTACGTTGGGCGCATTGTGCACAAGGAGAGGCTCCGATGCGTCGATCGATTCCCGTCCTGCTGCTCGTTCTCGCGTCCGCGCCGACCTGCGCCGCCGACACCGGCGCGCCGCTGCACCTCACGCGTTCGTGGCGATTGTCGCTCGACGCGGCCGGGCATGTCGCCGGCCTCGACGGCGATCGAGAACTGGACCCGGCCATCCGCGTGCCGCTCGAACAGGCGATCCGCCGGTGGGAGTTCGAGCCCGGCCGTGTCGCGGGCGAACCCGCGCCGACCGAAACGACGCTCACCCTCGACGTCACCTTTGATGCGGCCCCCGACGGCAACTACGTCGCGCATGTCGACGACGCCCGCGTCGGCGGCACGATCGATTTCAAGCCCGGCAAGATGGCGCCGCCGCGCATCCCGCGCGATGCGGTGCGCATCGGGCTCGTCGCGCGGGTCGTGGTGAAGGCCGAGTACGACGGGGACGGCCGCATCGTCTCGGTCCAGCCGCAACGCGAGGAGGGGCTCAATTCGCTGCCGTCGCTCGAGCGGGCGACGGTGAACGCAGTCAAGCGCTGGACCGTCGTGCCCGAGCGCGTCGGTGGCCATGGCGTCGCTTCGAGCGTCATGGTGCCGATCTGTTTCACGGTCACGCGCGGCCTGCGCGCGCCCGATTTCGACTGCACATGGACGCCGCCGGGCACGCGCACTCGCGTCGGTGATGGCAGCGCGTACGCGCTCCAACCTTCGGCGAAGCTGCTCAGCGACGTGATCGGGCACGCACTGTGATCCCTGCTGGAGTGGGCATATGAAGGCGATCGTCGCGTGGTGCATCCTGCTGGTGGCCCCGACGAGCATGGCTTCGCTCGCGGCCGAGCGGACGTCGGCGATCGTCAGCGTCTCATGGGATCTGTCGCTGGGCAGCGACGGTCGCGTCGCGGCGCTTTCCACCCGGGACACGACCGTGCCGAAGCTGCACGCGTACCTGGAGAAGGCGATACGCAGCTGGCGTTTTACGCCGGGCAAGGTCGATGGCAAACCGGCCCCCACGCGAACGCACCTGCATACGCGCATCGAAGTGCGGCTTGCCGGGGATTCGTTCGAGATCCGCCTGCTCGATGCGTCGACTGGAGCCACCTACGCGACCAAGCCCACGGCCAAGTATCCGGACTGGATGGGGCGTCATCGCAAGCAGGGTCTGGTCCTGGTCATCGCGCGTTACGACGAGCGGGGGGCCGTTATCGACGTTGCGCCGTACGACTTGAAGAACCGCGTGGACAAAGGCTTGGTTGAAGCCGCGCTGTCGGCGGCGAAGTACTGGACGTTCTTACCGGAAGTCGTCGATGGCCACCCGCTCGCAGGCGAAGCCGCGATACCGGTGTGCTTCCGGCTCAATGGCCTGAACCCGCCGGACTGCGAATGGAAGAATCCGCGCACCGGCGCCAACGGCAGCAGCGACGCCGTCGCCCTCGATCCGGTCGCACGGCTCGACAGCGATGTGATCGGCAGCGTGCTCTGACTCAGCCCGCGGCTGTCAGCAACTGCAGCTGGTCGGCCTGGTCCTCGCGCGTGAGCGTGTCGACGAGTTCGTCGAGGTCACCGGCGAGGATCTCCGGCAGGCGGTAGAGCGTGAGGTTCACGCGATGGTCGGTCACGCGCCCTTGCGGATAGTTGTAGGTGCGGATGCGCTGGCTGCGATCGCCCGAGCCGACCTGCAGGCGGCGTGATTCGGCCTGCTCCGCTGCCTGTTTGGACCGCGCGTCGTCGAGCAGGCGCGCCTTCAGCAGCGACAGCGCACGGGCGCGGTTCTTGTGCTGGCTGCGCTCGTCCTGGCATTCGACGACGATGCCGGTCGGCAGGTGCGTGATGCGGATCGCCGAGTCGGTCTTGTTGACGTGCTGGCCGCCCGCGCCCGAGGCACGGAACGTGTCCACCTTGAGGTCGGCATCCTTGAGTTCGATCTCGTCGACTTCGTCGAGCTCGGGCAGGATCGCGACGGTCGCGGCCGAAGTGTGGATGCGGCCTTGCGCTTCGGTTTCCGGCACACGCTGCACGCGATGGGTGCCCGATTCGTACTTCAGGCGCGAATAGGCGCCGTGGCCTTCGACGCGCGCGATGACTTCCTTGTAGCCGCCGTGCTCGCCGTCGCTCGCCGACAGCACCTCGACGATCCAGCGTCGCCGCTCGGCGTACCGCAGGTACATCCGCAGCAGGTCGCCCGCGAAGATCGCCGCCTCGTCGCCGCCAGTGCCGGCGCGGATTTCGAGGAACAGGTTGCCCTCGTCGCGCGGATCCTTCGGCACCAGCAGCCGGTTGAGTTCGCCTTCGAGCCGCTCACGCTCGCCCTGCAGGAGTTCCACTTCCTCGCCGGCAAGGGCCTCGAGGTCGGGGTCGCGCAGCATCGCGCGCGCCGATTCGAGCGCGCTGCCGGCTTCGTCGTACGCGCGCAGTGCTGCGGTCAGCGGCGTCAGCTGGGCGTGCTCGCGCGAGACATCGCGCAGCCGCTTCGCGTCGCCGAGGACTTCGGCGCTCGCGAGCAGGTGCTCCAGCTCCTCGTGGCGCTCGGCGAGTTGTTCGAGTTTGCGGCGGATGCTGGCTTGCATGGGGGCGGGAATCGGCGTGGGGAATCGGAGTCGCGTCGCGGAAAGGTAGCGGAAGCGCGCGAATGCGCCTAACGATTCCCGCCTCCCGGCTCGCCGTCAGCGGCCGTGTCGAACAGCCGCTCGGCGGCACGCAGCAGCTCTTCGTCGCCGCGCAGGGCGGCCGCGCGCAGGTTGGCGCTCGGCGCGTGCAGCAGCTTGTTGGTGAGCGTGTTGGCGAGGAAGGCCAGCGCTTCCTCGGGCGACCTGCCGCGAGCGAGCAGCGCGTGCGCCCTGGCGAGCGATTCGTCGCGGCTTGCCTCGGCGACGCGGCGCAGGTCGACCACCGGGTTGCGCAGGTCGAGCGTGCGCCACCAGCCCATGAAATGCTCGACCGACAGTTCGATCATCGCCTCGGCCTCGCGTGCGGCCTCGCGTCGCGAGCGAAGATTGTCGTCGATGATCTCGCGCAGGTCGTCGATCGTGTAGAGGTAGACGTCCTCGATCTCGGCCGTCCCCGGTTCGATGTCGCGCGGCACGGCGATGTCGACGAGGAACATCGGCTTGCGGCGCCGCGCTGCGATCGCGGTCGCGACCTGGTCGCGCAGCAGCACCGGTTCGCGGCTTGCCGTCGAGGCGATGACGACGTCGGCCTCGGCTAGATGCTTGCCGATGTCGGTCAGCGCGATCGCATAGCCCCCGAAGCGCGTCGCGAGCGACTGCGCGTTGTCGAGCGTGCGATTGGCGACGATGAGGCGACGCACCTTGGCTTCGGCGAGGTGGCGCGCGGCGAGTTCGATCGTCTCGCCCGCGCCGATCAGCATCACACACGCCTCGGCAAGGTCGGCGAAGACGCGCTCGGCCAGGCGCACCGCGGTGAACGCGACGGAGACCGGATTCGCGCCGATGCGCGTGTCGGAGCGTACGCGCTTGGCGACGGCGAACGTGTTCTGGAACAGCCGCTCGAGCGGTGCTTTGAGGGTATGCGCCTCGCGTGCGAGCGCATAGGCGTCCTTCACCTGGCCGAGGATCTGCGGTTCGCCGAGCACCATCGACTCGAGACCCGTCGCGACCCGGAACAGATGGCGCACCGCATCGGCGTCGTGGTGAAGATAGAGGAACTCCTCGACGCGCCCGCTGGTCAGTTCACGGTGGCGATGAAGCCACGCGGCCGGAACGTGCTCGGCGCCCGCTTCGACCGTGCAGTAGAGCTCGGTGCGATTGCAGGTGGACAGGATCGCCGCTTCGCGCACGCCCGGTTCCGCAGCGAGTCCGGCCAGCGCCGGGCCGGTCGCCTCCGGCGGGAAGGCGACGCGTTCGCGCAAGGCGACCGGTGCGGTCAGGTGGTTGAGTCCGAGGGCAATCAGCGCCATGGTGGAAAGATCGGAGGATTGGCGGGTTTGGCCTCGAAAGCGCCATCTGCGTCCCGAACGAGGCGCCGGGATCAGCTAAGCTAACCCGGTGCGGCCCGAGCCGCGTCGGCGCGCCGCGAAATTGTGCGGGCGCGTTGGCGCGATATCAAGCAAGACAAGGCTTTGCATGCGATCCACGATGGACATCGATCGGTTTTCCACCCTGCGGGCGGCGCTCTGCTGCATTCTCCCAGCAGCCCTCGGCGCGTGCGCGAGCCCGGCGCCGCGGCATGCTGTCGCACCGCCGGCTGCGGTCGCGCCGGTCGCGCCCGAGCAGGATCTGATGCTGAAGTTGCTCGCGGCGCAGTTCGCGCTGCAGGACAACGATTTCGCGGCGGCCGCGCGCGGCTTCGGCGACGCCGCGGCGCTGTCGAACGATCCTGCGCTCGCCGAGGAAGCGACCCGCCTCGCGTTGTCGCAGAAGGACTGGCCGCTCGCGACGCGCTCGCTCGCGCGCTGGCAGCAACTCGCCCCGAACGACGCCGGCGCCGCGCAGGCGCGCGCGTGGATCGCGCTCGGCGAGAAGCGCATCGATGTCGCGCGCAACGAACTTGCCGCATTGGCCGCGCGCGGCGGCGACGCGTCCTGGCGTCTGGTCGCGCAGCTGCTGCTGAATGCCGACGACAAGCCCGTCGCGCTCGCACTGCTCGAGGACCTCATGAAATCGTCCGCGGCGAGTGCGAGCGAGTCGAATCGGGTCGCGCTGAGCCAGCTCGCGTTCAAGCTCGGCGACAAGGCGCTCGCGCGGCGCATCGTCGATTCGGCCGTGGCCCGCTTCCACGGCATCGACGCCTATGCGTGGAGCGCGCGACTGGCGATCGATGGCGGCGACAAGACGGCGGCGCGCTCGATCTACGCCGAAGGCCTGCAGCACGAGCCGGAGAGCCTGCGCTTGCGCAGCGGCTACGCGGCACTGCTTGCCGACAACGGCGACAACGCGGCTGCCGCGCGCGCACTCGTCGCCGGGCCGCAGGACGACACGACCTACGCCGCCCGCGCCGCCTACGCCGCCCGCGCGGTCGACAAGCGCGCGTTGAACGACCTCTATCGCGAAGTGGAATCGGACAAGACCGAGCGGACTCCCAAGCGTGTGTACCTGCTCGGCCAGATCGCCGAACTCACGGGCCGGCTGGATGCCGCGCTCGGTTGGTATCGCGAAGTGCCGATCGAGGATGAGCACGGCTTCGAGGCGCAGCTGCGGGTCGCGCTCGTCCTCGACCAGCTCGACCGCCTGGCGCCGGCGCTCGACCAGCTCCATCGGCTGGCCGAGATGGCGGGCGGCGACGGCGAGCAGCAGCGCACCGTATGGCTCGCCGAGGCCGAGCTGCTCGCGCGCCGGCAGCGCCATGCCGACGCACTCGCGGTCTACGACCGTGCCCTCGCGAGCCTGCCCGACGATGCGCGCCTGCTCTATGCACGCGCGCTCCTCGCGGTCGACCAGGGCGATCTTGCCGCGGGCGAGCGCGACTTGCGGCGCGTGATCGAGTTGCGGCCGGACGACGCGGAAGCGCTGAATGCGCTCGGCTACACGCTCGCCGATCGCAGCTCCGCGAGCGACCCACGCCAGCGTGAGGCGCTCGAATTGATCGAGCGCGCGCTCAAGCTCAAGCCGGACGAGCCCGCGATCATCGACAGCATGGGCTGGGTGCGCTATCGCCTCGGCGAACTCGATGAGTCCGAGCAGGAATTGCGGCGCGCCTATGCCAGGCAACCCGACGCCGACATCGCCGCCCACCTCGGCGAAGTGCTGTGGGCGCAAGGGCAGCGCGACGAAGCCCGACGCATCTGGGACGAGGGGCGCAAACGGGATGCGAAGAACAAGGCGCTGATCGAAACGATCCGGCGCCTGACCCGATGATCCGTGCCAGAGCGGGACGCCTCGCCCTGCTTGCCGGGCTGCTCGTGCTCGGCGCGTGCGCGGGGCCGCGCGTGCGACCTCCGCCGCCGGCCGACGCCGCCGCGCTCGCGCGGCAGGCTGCACGCGAAGCCGCCCTGGCGGAGCGCATGCACTGGACCTTGCATGGCCGGCTCGGCGTCGCCGATGCGCGCGACAGCGGCAGTGGATCGCTCGAATGGAGCCAGCAGGGCAGCCGCTTCCGCTTCAGCGTGCATGCTCCCGTGACCGGAAAGACGTGGGTGCTCAGCGGCGGCGGCGGTCACGCCGTGCTCGAAGGGTTGCGCGAACATGCGGTCGAAGGTGACGACGCGGCTGCGCTGCTCGAACGCGAACTCGGCTGGAAGGTGCCGCTGGGCGAGTTGCTCTACTGGGCGCGCGGCCTGCGTGCGCCCGGCGAAGCACGCATCGAGTTCCGCGACGACGGCCTGCCCGCGCAGATCGAGCAGGACGGATGGCAGGTGCGTTACCTCGACTACGACACCGATCGCGACCCTCCGCTGCCGAACAAGGTGTATGCGAGCCGCGGCGATTACCGGGTCCGCCTGGCGATCCGGGACTGGTCGCTGCAGTGACCGCCCCCGACGCTTTCGACGCCGGCTGGAGCGAATGGCCGGCCCCGGCGAAGCTGAACCTGTTCCTCCACGTCGTCGGTCGTCGCGCCGACGGCTATCACTTGCTGCAGACCGTGTTCCAGCTGCTCGACCGCGGCGATACCGTGCGGCTGCGGTTGCGCACCGACGGCGAGATCCGCCGCGTCGACCCCATGCCGGGGGTCGCAGCGGGGCAGGATCTCGCCGTGCGCGCCGCGCACGCGCTCAAGGCCGCCAGCGGAACGAACCTGGGTGCGGACATCGCGATCGACAAGCGCATCCCGCTCGGCGGTGGCCTCGGTGGCGGGAGCTCCGATGCGGCGAGCGCGCTGGTCGGGCTCGACGCGCTGTGGGGCTGCGGTTTCGGCGAGGACCGCCTCGCCACCCTCGGCCTCGCACTCGGCGCGGACGTGCCCGTGTTCGTTCACGGACGCAGTGCCTGGGCCGAGGGTGTCGGCGAGCGACTGGCGGCGATCGCGCTGCCCCCGCGCTGGTTCGTGGTGGTCGATCCGGGCGTGAGCGTGCCGACGGCCGAGCTGTTCAGGGCGCCGGAATTGACACGCGATGCCGCGCATCTGACAATTCCGCTCTTCCTTTCGGGTGCTGCGACCGTCAACGTGTTCGAGCCGATCGTGCGCGAGCGCGAGGCCGCGGTCGCGTCGGCCCTCGACTGGCTGGCCGGACACGGTCCGGCGCGGCTCAGCGGCACCGGTGGGTGCGTGTTCGTTGCGATGGAATCGCGCGAGGCTGCGGAGACCGTCGTGCGCGAGTGCCCGCAAGGAATGCGGGCTTGGGTCGCTCGCGGCGTCGCGGAGTCGCCCCTGCGGGCTCGGCGCCGCGACTGGGACGCCGAGGCCGGCTGAGCCCGGGATCGGCAGGCAGGCGCCACGGATGGGGCAAACTCGCGGCGCAGGACGCGCCGTCGGTGGACGGACGCGCGGTGCAGCTGCTGCGACCGTTTTCATGCAGGCCGGGCAGGATCCCGGACGACAAGGATTTTGCGGTGCGGGATGCACCGCCCGCGCGTCGCGGAAGCGACGCGGCGTGGAAAACGTGGCGCAGCTGCGCTGCGACCGTTTTCATGCAGGCCGGGCAGGATGCCGGACGACAGGGATTTTGCGGTGCAGGATGCACCGCCCGCGCGTCGCGGAAGCGACGCGGCGTGGAAAACGTGGCGCAGCTGCGCTGCGACCGTTTTCATGCAGGCCGGGCAGGATGCCGGACGACAGGGACTTTGCGGTG
>NZ_DATDMY010000095.1:0-3578 GCF_036518555.1 Dokdonella sp.
CCTGCGCGCAGAAGCGGAGTATGCAATGCGGAAGGCCCGGCACGACTCACGCTCATGCAGCGTCGCATCCATGCGTGTTCTTGTGCCGCTCCGCCGCACCCCGCGTGGCTCGCGGTGCGTGCGAATGACTTGCTTTGCTCGGCTTCTGCGCGCAGGAGCGCGCTGCTCTTCAACCGGGTCCCCCTGCGGCCCGGCGAGCGGGCGGAGGAAGAGCCCGCAGGGGCGCGCGCAGGATGCGCGCGCAGTCAGCGGGCAGGAAGCCCGCTGACCGGGGCGCCTGGGGTGTCCTTTCTTTTGGTTCCTTTTCTTTGGACAAGCAAGGAAAAGGAACCGGCCCGCAGGGATGCGGGACGAACACGCAGGGATGCGAATCGGTTGTCGCGAAAGAAGCTTTGCGCTGCCATTCAACGAGAAAGACGACAGCAAGCGGCGCACCGCAGAAGCGCACTCGCCCCACACTCTCCCGTGAGCGGAAGAGGGCACGGAAATGCGCGCATGAACGCGCTACGACGCAGGAGGGCGCCGGCGATCGCGCGCACGCGCAGGCGCACCCCATGAACATCTCGGCCCCCTTCATCCGGCGCCCGGTCGCGACCTCGCTGCTCGCGATCGGCCTGTTCGTCGCGGGCGCGATCTGCTACTTCCTGCTCGGCATCGCCGCATTGCCGAACCTCGAGCCGCCGGTGATCTTCGTCAGCGCGAGCCAGCCGGGCGGCAGTGCCGACGTCATGGCGGCGACCGTGGCCGCGCCGCTCGAACGCCATCTCGGCCAGATCCCGGGCATCGACACGATGAACTCGACGAGCAGCGAAGGCAGCACGTCGGTGATCCTCATCTTCGACGGAAGCCGCAAGGTCGACGACGCTGCGCGCGACGTGCAGGCGGCGATCAATGCGGCCGCGCCGGACCTGCCGGCCGGCCTCACCAACGCGCCGACCTATCACAAGGCGAATCCGAACAACCAGCCCGTGCTCGCGCTCGCGCTGACCTCCGATACCGAGCCGCTGTCCAGGCTCTACGACTACGCCGACTCGCTGATCGCGCAGCGTATCCGCCAGTTGCCCGGCGTCAGCGACGTCGACGTCGCCGGCGGCGCGACGCCGGCCGTGCGCGTCGACCTCAACCTGCGCGCGCTGAACTCGATGGGCCTGTCGCCCGACCAGGTGCGCAACGCGCTGACCGCGGCGAACGTGACGTCGCCGCAGGGCTTCCTGTCCGACGGACGCACCACGATGGCGGTGTCGGCGAACGATGCGCTGCACGACGCGGACGAGTTCGCCGACCTCGTGGTCGCGGTGAAGAATGGCGTGCCCGTGCGCCTGCGCGACGTCGCCACCGTGCGCGACGGCCAGCAGGACCAGTACCAGGCCGCGTGGTTCGGTACTCGCCGCGCGATCCTGCTGTTCGTGCGCAAGCAGGCCGATTCGAACGTGATCGCGACCGTCGACGCCGTCAAGGCGGAGATCCCGGTGTTGCAGACGTGGCTGCCTGCCGGCGTGACGCTGACGCCGTTCTTCGACCGCACGCCGATCATCCGCGCGTCGATCGACGAGGTGCAGGTGAGCCTGCTGATTAGCCTGGGCATGGTCATCGCGACGATGGCGCTGTTCCTGCGCCGCCTCGCGCCCACGCTGATCGCCGCGACCGCGGTCCCGTTGTCGATCGCGGGCGCGTTCGTCGTCATGTACGCATTCGGCTTCACCCTCGACAACATGTCGCTGATGGCGCTCGTGATCGCGATCGGCTTCGTCGTCGACGACGCGATCGTCGTGATCGAGAACGTGATCCGCCACGTCGACGCCGGCATGCCGCGCCTCGCGGCGACCTACGCGGGCGCGAAGGAGATCGGCTTCACGATCGTCTCGATCACCGCCTCGCTCGTCGCCGTGTTCGCGCCGGTCATGTTCGCGAGCGGCATCACCGGCCAGTTCTTCAAGGAGTTCAGCATCACGCTGATATCGGCGATCCTGTTCTCCGCACTCGTCTCGCTCACCCTCACGCCCGCGTTGTGCGGCCGGTTCCTGTCGGCGCACGCGCAGGCGAACCCGTCGCGGCTCGGCGCGCGCATCGACGCGTTCCACGCGCGCATGCTCGACGCCTATCGCCGCTTGCTCGACCACGCGCTGCGCTGGCCGCGCCTGACCGCGCTGCAGCCGCTGGCGCTGATCGTGCTGACCGTGTTCCTGATGCGCTTCCTGCACAGCGGCCTGTTCCCGCAACAGGACACCGGCATGCTGCAGGGGCGCATCAGCGCGGGTGCCGACATCTCGCCGCCGCGCATGATGGAGCAGACGCAGAAGCTCGCCGCGCTGGTCATGACGGACCCCGCGGTCGACAGCGTCGGCTCGCGCCTGGGCGGCGGTTTCGGTCGCGGTGGCGGCGGCTCCGGCCAGCTCTACATCACGCTCAAGCCGCTCGCCGAACGCGGCGGCGAATCGACCTTCGCCGTGATGACGCGGCTCAACCGCTCCGCGCAGGCGATGCCTGGCGTGCAGATGCGCCTGCGCCCGGTGCAGGATCTGCCGAGCGGGGGTGGTGGCGGCGGCGGGAGCGGCGGCCAGTACCAGGTCGAACTCAAGGGCAACGACATCGCGAGCCTGCAGGCCTGGACGCCGAAGCTCGTTGCCGCGCTGCAGAAGGTCCCGCAGCTGCGCGACGTCGGCAGCGACGTCGACGAGTCGGGGCCGCGCCAGATGCTCGTGGTCGACCGCGACAGCGCGACGCGCCTCGGCATCAGCATCGCGGCGATCGACAGCGCGCTCAACGACGCGTTCGGGCAGCGCCAGGTGTCGACGATCTATTCCGACGTCAACCAGTTCAAGGTCGTGCTCGGCGCAATGCCGAACCAGGCGACGGACCCGGCTTCGCTCGAGCGCCTGTACGTGCGCTCGAACTCGGGCGCGATGGTGCCGCTGACCGCGGTCACCCGCATGCAGGACACGATCGCGCCGACCGAGGTCAGCCACGAAAGCCAGTTCTCGACCGTGAGCCTGAGTTTCAACCTCGCGCCCGGCGTGAGCATGGGCCAGGCGCAGCGGATCATCGAGACCACGATCGCGGGCCTGCGCCTGCCCGGCGACATCCGGATCGATTTCGCCGGCGACTTCCGCAGCTTCCAGCGCCAGCAGGGCGACAGCTCGCTGCTCATATTCGGCGCGATCGTCGTCGTCTACATCGTACTCGGCATGCTCTACGAGAGCCTGATCCACCCGGTCACGATCCTGTCGACGCTGCCGTCGGCGGGCGTCGGCGCGCTGCTCGCGATGATCCTCACCGGCACCGAGCTGTCGGTGGTGTCGATGATCGCGATCGTGCTGCTGATCGGCATCGTCAAGAAGAACGCGATCATGATGGTCGACTTCGCCCTCGTCGCCGAACGCGAACACGGTCGATCGCCACTGGAAGCGATTCGCGAGGCCTCGCTGGTGCGCTTTCGTCCGATCATGATGACCTCGATGGTCGCGATCTGCGCCGCGCTGCCGCTCGCGATCGGCTTCGGTACCGGCTCGGAGCTGCGCCGTCCGCTCGGCATCGCGCTGATCGGCGGCCTGCTCGTGTCGCAGAGCCTGACCCTGCTG
>NZ_DATDMY010000096.1:0-12368 GCF_036518555.1 Dokdonella sp.
GCGAACTGTTCCTCGCCGCGCGCGCGCAGGACCCCGACAACGACACCGCGCGCCGCGGGCTCGACACGGTCGGGCGCCGGCTGCTCGAACTGGGCGAAGCCGCGCTCGCGCGCGGCGACGTCGCGGCCGCGCAAGCCTCGCTCGACGCGGCGCGCGACCTCCTCGGCGGCGGTGCAGGCGTCGATCGACTCGCGCAGGCGATCAAGGAGCGCGACGCCAAGGGCGATGGAACCGCGCAGGCGCTCGACGCCGCCGGCGAGGCGCTCGGCGCCGGCCGCCTGCTCGGAACCGACGGGGCCGCCGCTCGCTACCAGCGCGTGCTCGACGGCGACCCCGGCAACGCGCTCGCACAGTCCGGGTTGCGCAAGGTCGCCGATGCGCTCGCCGCGCAAGCGCGTGCGGCGCTCGCCGCGAACGACCTCGCCACGGCGGCAGCGCGCAGTGCGGAGATCTCGCGCGTGCTGCCGTCCTGGCCGGGCTTGCCGCAGTTGAACGGCGACATCGCGCAGGCGCGCGACGCCGCGCGCGTGGCGCTCGAGGGCACCCTGGATCGCGCCGACGCGCGCGTGCGCGCGGGCGAACTGTCCGGCGCGGACGATTCGGCGCTGGAACTCTACCGCGCCGTACTCGAGCAGGACCCCGCGAATGCGCGCGCCAAGCATGGGCTGCGCAGCATCGCGCAGGCGTTCATCGTGCAGGCGAATGCGGCGATCGACGACGACAATGCCGATGGCGCGGGCCGGCTCCTCGACGACGCGGCGAAGCTCGCGCCCGATTCGCCCGACCTCCGCGCCGCACGCGCGAACCTGCGCGAGCTGCGCGAGCGGCTCGCGATCGCCGCCGAACACACGCCGATCACGCCCGCGCAGAGCGCACAGGTGCAGCGCCTGCTCGGCGACGCCACGCGCGCCGCCGCGGCAGGCAACCTGATCCTGCCGCCCGGCGACAGTGCCTACGACAAGTACCGTGCCGCGCTCGCGATCGACCGCGACAACCGCGACGCGCAGGCCGGCCTCGCGCGCCTGCCGATCCACGCGAAGGAACTGTTCGCGCAGGCGCTCGCCGACGGCGCGCCGCAACGCGCGCGCATGCAGCTCGACGCCGTGCGCCAGATCGCGCCCGAGGACGCCGCGATCGCCGGGATGAGCGGGAAGCTCGCGAACGCGTTCCTGGACCAGGCCGACGCGCGCATCGGCGAAGGACGCCGCGCGGATGCGACGCGCGCGCTCGATGCCGCGCGCGAACTCGACCCAGCCAACCCGCGCATCGCGCCGCTCGAAGCGCGACTGCGCGCGATGGATGCCAGCGGCTAGCGCGCATGGCCAGGCCGCGAACGGATTCCCGGCAATCGTGCGCGAGGAATTTCACGGAGATGCATGCGATGCGCGTGGACGACACCTCGACCTTTCACTTGATCGGCGCGCTCTCCGCGCCGTCGAAGGAGGCCTGACATGTGCCTGCTGCTCGTCGCCGTCGACGCCGCCCCCGGGCTGCCGCTCGTCGTGCTCGCGAACCGCGACGAATTCCATGGTCGCGACAGCGACGCCGCCGCACGCTGGGCCGAGGACAAGCGCGTCGTCGGCGGGCGCGACCGCGTCGCCGGCGGATCGTGGCTCGCGCTGCGCAACGACGGCCGCTTCGCCGCCGTCACGAACCTGCGCACCGGCATTCCGGCGACCGCGCCGAAGTCGCGCGGCGCGCTCGTGCGCAACTTCCTGCTCGGCGAGGTCACGCCGGTCGTCTACCTCGACCTGTTGCGCACGCAGACCGCCGACTACGGCCCGTTCAACCTCGTCGTCGGCAATCGCGACGGCGTCTACGCGCTCGGCAGCGCCGAGGGGCTGCTGCGTCCGCTCCGGCGCGGCGTGCACGTGATCAGCAACGGCACGCTCGGCGTGCACTGGCCGAAGACCGAACGCCTGCAACGCCGCTTCGGCGAACTCGTGCGCAGCGGGCTCGTCAACGACGAGGCGAGCGTGCTCGATCTGCTGCTCGACGAATCGCAGCCTGCCGACGAGGAACTGCCCGACACCGGCGTGGGGCTCGATCTCGAGCGCCGGCTCGCGCCCGTGTTCATCCGCGGCGACCGCTACGGCACGCGCGCGTCCAGCCTGCTCGCGCGCCATCACGACGGCTCGGTCGTGCTGCGCGAGCGCCGCTTCGGACCGAATGCGCAATCCGACGGCGAGGACCGCTGGGCCGCATTGCCGAACGCTGCGTTCGAGACGACCGCCGCGTTCTGAGCGAGGGACGCTTCAGCGCTCGAGCAGCCTGCGTACCGCGCTGCGCGCCGCGTCGAACGAGAAATGCCGCTCGACGTTGGCGAGGCCGTTCGCGGACAGCGCGTTCCACAGCGCTTCGTCGCGGTAGAGCCGCACGATCTCGGCCGCGAACGCGGCCGGATCGTCGGCGACGAGGACATCCTCGCCCGCGCGCACGTGCATGCCCTCCACCGCGACCGTCGTCGCGACCACGGGCAGCCCGCAGCTCATCGCCATGTTGACCTTGCCCTTGACGCCGGCGCCGTAGCGCAGCGGCGCGATCGAGATGCGACAGCCGTCCATGTACGGCAGGATGTCCTCGACGAAGCCGTGCACGATCACGTGCCCGTCGGCGAGCGCGCGGATCGAGTCCGGCACGCGGCTGCCGATCACGTGCACGCGTACGTCCGGCAATGCGGCGCGCACGGCGGGGAAGACGTCGCCGACGAACCACGCGACGGCGTCGGCGTTCGGCGGATGCTGGAAGCCGCCGACGAAGACGAGGTCGCGGCGTTCGCCGAACGGCCGTCGGCGTCCGTACACCTCGTGCACGTTCGACAGCACCTCGACGCGCGCGCCCGGCGCGTCGCGCGCGAGCAATGCCTGTTCGACCGGGCTCACGACGAGCGTGACGTCGCACTCGCGGATGAGCTTGAGCTCCTGCGCACGCGTCGTGGCGGCATGGCGCGCGAGCGCCGCATCGCCGGCGAGCTCGGCGGCGCGTTGCTCGCGCAGGTAGTGCAGGTCGACCGTGTCGAACGCGATGCGCGCCTGCGGCGCATGCAGGCGCACGAGGCCGTAGTAGGTCGCCGCGACGTAGTGGCGCGACAGGATCACGAGATCGAATTCGCGGCCGCGCTCGCGCAGCAGCTTGACCGGATCCTGCGCGTAGGGCGCATACAGCGCCTCGACGCCGAGCGCCTGCAGCGCGGGCGTGTAGCGCTCGACGTAGAGCCGGTTTTCGGGCAGGAAGCTCGCCTGGCAGCCGAGGTCGGCGAGCACGCGCATGAGATTGACCATGCGCAGCGAGCCCGAATCGTGGTCGGGCATCGGCGTCGTCGCGTCGACGATCAGCACGCGATACTTCGCGCGGTGCGTCGCGGCGATCGTGATCGGCGTGCCCGGCTTCGGCTGGCGCGCGAGCGCGTCCTTCCATTTCGCGACGAACTTCTCGCGATTGACGACCTGGTAGCGCTTGGTTCCGCTCGCGACGTCGGTGCCGGACGTGATGCCCTCGAAATGGATCACCACCGACGCCGGCTCCACGTGTACTTCGAGGCCGGCCGCGCGCACCGCGAACGCGAGGTCGGTGTCCTCGTAATAGGCGGGCGTGTAGCGCGCGTCGAACCGGCCGAGGCGCTCGAACAACTCGCGGCGCAGCAGGATCGCCGCGCCCGAGCAGTAGTCGACTTCGCGCCGGAACGAGTAGCGCGGGTCGTCGGGGTCCTCGAAGCGGCCGACGTTCCAGCCCGAGCCGTCGGCGAACACGATGCCGCCTGCTTCCTGCAGGCGGCCGTCCGGATAAACGAGTTTGGAGCCCACGAGTCCCGCACGCGGCGTCGACTCGATGCAGCGCACGAGCGCATCGAGCCAGCCCGGGGTTACGACGGTGTCGTTGTTGAGGAACAGCACGTACTCGCCGCGTGCCTGCGCCGCGCCGGCGTTGCACGAACCGATGAAGCCGAGGTTGCGCGCGTTGCGGATCGCGCGGATGCCTTCGACGCCCGCGAGGCGCTGCGGCGTCGCGTCGCTCGAGCCGTCGTCGACGACGATGACCTCGAACGGCACCTCGCCGGCGTGCTCGCCGAGCGAGCGCAGGCAGGCGAGCGTGTAGGCGACCTTGTCGTAGACGGGGATCACGATCGACACGCGCGGCGCGGCGCTCGTCGGCAGCGCGAACGGCGTCGCGTCGTCCTTCGGCTCGGCGTAGATCGTGCGCGACTTGGCCGGGCCGCCGCCGCGCAGCTCCTGCAGGATGCGTGCGAGGGTGCCGGCGAGGCCGCGCTGCGCGAGGCTGCCGCGCGTGCGCACGATGGCATTGCGCAGGCGCGCGCCGCGGAACGCGAGCGAGCCGCGCAGCCCGCGCGCGCGCGCGTTCGCGCGACGCAGCGGCGCGGTGATGCGCCACGACGTGCTCGCGAGCATCTGCTCGTAACGCGGCTTGACGTCCTGCAGTTCCTCGTTGAGCGCGAGCGCCCAGCGCGTGCGCTCGTCGAACTCGCGCCGGAGTCCTGCGAGTTCGCGATCGAGCGCGTGGCCCCAGTCGCCGCGGCGCTCGCTCTCGCGCGTCGCTTCGCCGAGACGAACCGCGAGCGCGTCGACCCGCGCATGCGCCCGCCGCACGGCATCGGCCGCGACCGCGGCGTCGAGCCGGTCCGCGTCGACGTCCGCGAGCGGGTAGCGCAGCGGCCCCCGCGGCGGCCACTGCAGCAGGCGGTGGTAGGCGTCCGCCATCGCCGCGACCGAGCCGGCGTCCGTGGTGGTCGCACGAATGCGCGCGAGCGGTCCGCGATCGGCGGCGAGCGCGGCGACGCGAGCGACGAGTGCGTCGGCGCTCGGGTCGACGAGGATGCCGTCGCGGCCGTCCTCGATGCGTTCGGCGAGCGCGCCGACGCGCGTGGCGACGACCGGCACGCCGAGGCTGCGCAGTTCCGACAGCGTGTAGCTGAACGTTTCGGCGACCGTCGGCAGCAACAGCGCCGCATCGGGCTGCAACCGCGCGAGCAGCGCGGGCAGCTCGTCGCGGCGGTAGTCCAGGAGCACATGCACGCCACGCTCGCCGAACAGCGCGTGCGCATCGGCACCTGCGCCGAGCAGGAACAGGTCGGCATGCTCGCGCAGCGCAGGCAGCGCGGCGGCGAGCAGCTGGGCGCCCTTGCCCCGGCGCACGCGGCCGGTCATGACGAGGCGCAGGCGTTCGCGCGTGGGCGGCGCCGGTACGCGCGTCGTCCCGTCGGGCCAGTCGGCGAGCCCGTGCGCGATCACTGCGGCGCGCAACGCGGCGAGCTCCGGCGCGAGGCGCAGCTCGTTGGCGAGCGCGGAGCGGCTCGGCGCGACGAGCGTCGCGCGCGCGTCGAGCGCGGCGGCGACGAAACCGTCGCGGACGCGCCGCCAGTGGGCGGGGTCGCGGTTCGCGAACTCGGCGTCGGCGCCCTGGGCAGCGAGGTCGGCGACGCGCTGCGCGTCGTCGAAGCGCAACGCCGCGTCGCCGAAGTCGCGGTGCAGGGTCGGCCACAGCGGATAATGGTCGTGCACGATGCACGTGGTCGGCAGCCCCGTGCGCAGCGCGTCGAGGCTGTGGCCGATCAGCGAGGAAACGACGACGGCGTCGACGCAGAACGCACGCAGCACATCCGCGAGCAGGTCGCGATAGGTACGGTCGGCGAGTGCCGTGTCGGCGATCGGCCGCGGCAGCGGCCAGCGCCGTAGCGGCGGGCCGCTCATCGAGCCGTCGTGCAGTTCGAGCCATTCGCCGTGGCGACGGCGAGCGAAGCTGCCGCGCGCGACGAACACGAGGTGATGCGCGCGCGTATCGGCGGCCGCGAGATCGCGCACCCAGCGTTCGGCACCGCCGCCCCAGCCATGCAGCACGTGCAGGATCACCGGCTTCGCGTCGAGACCCGGCTTGGCCGGAGCGGCGGTCGCGACGAGCGCGGCGGCGACGCGCTGCCGCAGCGGATCGAGCGGCGAGGGCGGCTGCGGATCGCGTGGATCGGCTTCTGCCCTCGGTGCGCGGACCGGAGCGCAGCTTCCGACGTAAAGATGATCGAGCACGACCACGCGCAGTCCGGCCGCATCGAGTGCGTCGCGGTCGACGACATTCGCAGCACCGAGGCGAGCGAGGCGGTCGCCGTGCCAGGCGGAGACCGGGCTCGGCGTACCCGGCTGCGGATCGTCGACGAGCGCGCGCGCCGAATGCGCGAAGCAGAGCGCATCGACGCGATCGGTCGTCGCCGGGATGCCCGCTTCGTCCGGGATCGGGCGGCGCCCGGCGTCGTCGAGCGATCGCGCACCGACGACGCCGGGAGCGTCGAGCGCGCGCAGCAGGCGCTCGCAGGCGAGTTCGGGCAGCTCGGCGTCGGCGCGCACGAGCACGAGGTGTTCGCCCGCAAAGCGTCGCGCGGCCGCGTCGAGCAGCGCGCGTTCGCCCGAACCCGTGCCGATGTCGGCGACGCGCGCGACGTCGTCCCAGTCGGCCGTCGCGGCGCAGGCGCCGAGCAGCGCGATGCGCGCGTCCGCGGGCAGGCGCGACCGCAACGCACGGAGTTGCGCCGGCGACGACGCGTCGGGCGCGTGGATGCATACGCGCACGCGGGTATCGCGCAGGGCCCCGCCGTCGCCGTCGGACGGTGGGGCGGCGTACGGGGTGGCGTGCATCGAGTCTCCGGAGCGCGGGCGAGCGGGCGCGATTATCGCCTATTCGCCCGTCGCGCCGCCCCCGCGGGCGTGTTCGCGTTCGACCGGCGCGACCGCCTGCCGCTACACTCGCGCTGCCCTCGGCATGTTTCCAACCGGTACTGCGCTTGTCCTTCCTGTCCCGTTCGCTCGACGCCCTGCGCGTGACCTCGCGCGTGCTGCGCATCCCGTTCCTGCTCGGCGTCGGCCTCGCGATCGGCTTCCTCGTGCCCTACGCGTGGTACCTCGACCACGAGGTGCGCAGCCGTTTCGAGGATCTCTCGTGGGAATTGCCGAGTCGCGTCTACGCGCGTCCGCTGCTGCTCGCGCCGGACCTGCCGATGAACGCGGACATGCTCGGCGCCGAGCTCGACGCCGCGCGCTACGACGAGGACGCGCAGGCGCGCGAGCCGGGCACGTTCCATCGCGACGGCGCGCGCTGGACGATCGCGCGCCGCGCGTTCGTCTACCTCGACGGTCGGGAACGCGAGAAGCGCATCGCGATCGCCCTCGCCAACGGCCGCGTCGCGAGCCTCGCCGACGCCGACAGCGGCGCCGCGCTCGCGCGCGTGCGGCTCGATCCGGCGCGCATTGCGACGCTCTACGGCGCGCAGCAGGAGGACCGCCGCTACGTCGCGCTCGGCGAGATCCCGCCGCTGCTGCTGTCGGGCCTGCAGGCGGTCGAGGACCGCGACTTCAAACATCACCACGGCATCAACGTCGCCGCGATCGCGCGAGCGGCGTGGGCCAACCTCGTCGCCGGGCACGTCGTGCAGGGCGGCTCGACGCTGACGCAGCAGCTCGTCAAGAACCTTTTCCTCGACCGCGGCCAGACCTTCTCGCGCAAGTTCAACGAGGCGTTGCTGTCGCTGATCATCGAGGCGCGTTACGACAAGAAGCGCATCCTCGAGGCGTACGTCAACGAGGTGTTCCTCGGCCAGCAGGGCGCGCAGGCGGTGCACGGCTTTGCCGCCGCGAGCGAGTTCTACTTCGGCCGCGACCTGCGCTCGCTCGGCGCAGCCGACATCGCGCTTCTGGTGGGCATGGTGCAGGGGCCGAGCCTGTACGATCCGCGCCGCAACCCGGAACGCGCACTCGGCCGGCGCAACGTCGTGCTCGGCGTGTTCCGCGACACCGGCCTGCTCGACGACGCCGCGTGGGCGGCGGCGAGCAGGCAACCGATCGGCACTGCGGCGAATGCGACCTTGCCGCGCGACCGCTACCCCGCCTTCCTGGAACTCGTGCGCCGGCAGATCCGCGAGGGCTTCCCCGATGCCGAGCTCAACAGCGCCGGGCTGTCGATCCACACGACGCTCGCGCCGTCGGTGCAGGCGCTCGGCGAGGACGCGATCGACAAGGCGCTCGCGAGCCTCGGCAAGCGCGGCGACGCGGTCGAAGCGGCGCTCGTCGTCACCGGCGCGCACGACGGCGAAGTGCAGGCGGTGATCGGCAGCCGCGACGTCGACGCACCCGGGTTCAACCGCGCGCTCGACGCGCTGCGGCCGATCGGTTCGCTGGTCAAGCCGTTCGTCAATCTCGTCGCACTCGCCCAGCCGCAGCGCTATTCGCTCGCGACCGTGCTCGACGACGGCCCGGTCGACCTGCCGCAGTCGGGCGGCGGCCGCTGGCGGCCCGAGAACGACGACCACGAGAACCACGGCCAGGTGCTGCTCGTCGACGCGCTCGTGCAGAGCTGGAACCTCGCCACGATCAACCTCGGCCAGCGCATCGGCGTCGACCGCGTGCGCGGCTTCCTCGAATCGTTCCGCCTCGGCCGGCCGATCAACCCCAATCCGTCGATGCTGCTCGGCGCGATCGATCTCAGTCCGTTCGACGTCGCGCGCCTGTACCAGTACCTCGCCGCCGACGGTCACGCGCTGCCGCTGCGCGCGGTGCGCGGCGTGCTCGACGCGAAGGGTCGCCCGCTGTCGCGCTACGAAGTCAAGCCCGGCGGCGGCGATTACACGACCGCGACGCGCCTCGTCACGTGGGCGATGCAGCAGGTCGCCGTCGGCGGCACCGCGCACGCGATCAACGACACCGGGCTCGGCTGGCTGCACGCGGCAGGCAAGACCGGCACGAGCGACACGCAGCGCGATTCGTGGTTCGCCGGCTTCACCGGCGACACGCTCGCGGTCGCGTGGGTCGGTCGCGACGACAACAAGCCGACCGGCCTGTTCGGCTCGACCGGCGGCCTGCGGGTCTGGATCGAACTCATGAAGCGCCTCCCGACCGCGCCGCTCGTGGTGCCGCAGGACGGCATCGAGCGCGCGTACGTGTCGCCGGCGGGCAAGCGCACCGACGATGCGTGCGAGGGCGCGCGCGAATTGCCGTTCGCGAGCGGCTATGCGCCGAGCGAGGAGGAGCACTGCCCGGTGGACCAGTTGCGACGCTTCTTCGGCAGCGAGGGTTAAGCAAGCCATGCGAGAATACGCGTTTCGCCGACACCGGCCGGCACCGCCGGTCTCCGATCGCATGAAGCCGCATCGCCTCGCTCCCGCTTTGCTCGCCCTCGTCCTCGCCGCGTGCGCCCAGCCTGGGCCGCCGCCGCCACCGCCACGGCCGCCCGTCGATGCCGTCGCCGCGCTGAAGGCGATCCGGGCAGCCGGCGAAGGACTCGATTCCGCAGTGCAGGTGCAGCCGCTGCGCGATGCGGCGATCGACGGCTTCATGCAGCGCGCACGCGATGCCGAGGCGCACCAGGACTACGCTGCTGCGGCGAGCGCGGCCGATGCCGCGCTCGCGCTCGCGCCCGAGGCACCGGACCTGCTGCAGTACCGCGCCGAGATCGACGTCGCCCGCGCGCAGTGGCGCGAGGCCGAGCGCCTCGCACTCAAGAGCCACGAGCTCGGCCCGCGCTCGGGCAGCCTGTGCGCGCGCAACTGGCAGACCGTGGTCGAGGCGCGTACCGCGCTCGGCGACGCGCCGACGGTCGCGGCCGCGCGCGAGCGGCTGAAGGAATGCCGCATCAAGCCCTTGCTGCGGATGTGATCCGCACGCGATTCCGCGCGCCGGCCGGCGCAGCGGGCACCGGCGAGTCGCCGGTCTAGTCGAAGCCGTCGCAGAACAGGTTGTCCCCGGCGAGTGCCAGCGCCACGAGGTTGCCGCCGATCGCGAGCGGCTCGCCGAGCACGCGGCGCGTGGCGGTGTCGATGGTCATGAAATCGCCGGTCTGCTTGCCGACATACGCGCGCGCGCCGTCGCTGCTCAGTGCGATGCCGAAGGCAGCCGCGCCGACGTCGATCGCGTCGCCACTGATCGCACCGGTCGCCGTGTCGATGACCCGCACGCCACCGGAACCATTTTCCGTCACGTACAGGTGTTCGACGGCTGGATCCGCTGCGGTCACGGTCGGATAGGCGTATTCGCCGACCGGGAGCGTATCGACGACGACCTGGTCGCGGGTGTCGACGACCGATATCGAGCCGTCGAACCAGTTGGTCACGTACACGCGATGGTGCGCGACGTCGAGCGTCGCACCAGTCGGATACGCGCCTACTTCCACCTCGGCGACGGCGGCGGGATCGCGCACGTCGATGATCGCAAGCATTCCGGGCAATTCGAAGGGAAACATGCAGTCGGCGACCGGTACGTACACGGTGTAGCCCGACGGATCGACCGCGGGTTTTCCGGTGACGAGCAGGCAGGGACCTGCGGCGACCGGCAGGCGGGCGCCGACGGGACGGTTCGTCGTCGTATCGATCTCCTGCACGAAGTCGTACGCTGCGACGAACAGGCGCGTGCCCGATGCGTTCATGGCGAGCCCATGCACGTCCGTCAGGCCCGTCACGGTCGCGACGATCGAGTGATCGGCCGTGTCGACGACGGAGATGCTGTCGTCGGAGTTGTTCGCGACATATAGGCGCGCGGTGGACGGATCGAGTAGCAGGTCGATCGGTCGACGGCCGACGGCGATCGAGCCGGTGACCGAGGGGCTGGCGAGGTCGACCACGACGACGCGATCACCATCGGCATCGGCGACGTAGGCGAATTGCCCGGCGTGTGCGCCCGGGTTGGCGGCGGCCGATGCCGAGATCAGCATGCTTGCAAAGGCGACGCGGAGTTCCATTTCCGTACGGCATGGCGAAGGCGGAGGCGCGCATTCTCCCACGTTGGCGCGGATGTGCGCCCGCGCGCGGTGCGGGCCTGCCTCCGCGCACCGTAGTGCGCCGCGATGCAATCGGCCATCATGCATGTCCACCCTCGTATCCACCCGTGGTCCGCGCCAGACCGAATGATCCCATCCGTCACGACCAGCGCCGCCGAACTGCTCGGCCCCGAAGGCCCGTTCGCCCGCGAAGTGCCCGGCTTCGCGCCGCGCGAAGCGCAGCAGTCGATGGCGGCCGCGGTCGAGGAGGCGATCGCGGACCGGCAGATGCTCGTCGCCGAGGCGGGCACGGGCACCGGCAAGACTTACGCGTACCTCGTGCCGGCGCTGATGTCGGGCAAGCGCGTGATCGTCTCGACCGGCACCAAGGCGCTGCAGGACCAGCTGTTCCACCGCGACCTGCCGCGCGTGCGCAGCGTGCTCGGCGCGCGCCTGTCCGCGGCGCTGCTCAAGGGGCGCGCGAACTACCTTTGCCTGCACCGGCTCGACCAGGCGCACAAGGAAGGCCGCTTCGCGAGCCGTGAGCAGGCCGCGCAGTTGCAGGCGATCCACGCATGGTCGCGGCGCACGCTCGCGGGCGATCGCGCCGAGCTCGCCGAGGTCGCCGAGGATTCGCCGCTCTGGCCGCGCGTGACGTCGACGACCGAAACCTGCCTCGGCGCCGACTGCCCGATGTTCAACGACTGCTTCGTCGTCAAGGCGCGGCGCGCGGCGCAGGATGCCGATCTCGTCGTCGTCAACCACCACCTCCTGTTCGCCGATCTCGCGATCAAGCAGGAAGGCTTCGGCGAGATCCTGCCCGGCGCGCATGCATTCGTGATCGACGAGGCGCACCAGATCCCCGAGCTCGCGGGCCAGTTCTTCTCGGTCACGCTGTCCGCGCGCCAGCTCACCGAGCTCGCCGCCGACGTGCAGGCCGAATGTGCGAACGTGAGCGGGGCGTTCGCAGTGCTGCAACCGGTGCTCGAGCCGCTCGGCGCGGCGGTCAAGCGCCTGCGCCTCGCGCTCGACCGTTTTCCGGCCAAGGGCGCGTTCACGCAGATCGAGCGCGATGCCGACATCGAGCGCGAACTCGCCGAACTCGCCGGCGCGCTCGGCGCGCTCGCCGAGGCGCTCGAGAAGCATTCGGCGCGCAGCCGCGGGCTCGCGAGCGTGGCCGAACGCGCCGCCGAGCAGTCGGCGCGCCTCGCCCATCTCACCGACGGTGGCGCGCGCGACGCGGTGCATTGGTACGAGCTCAGCGCGCACGGCTTCTCGTTCCACGCGACGCCGCTCGACATCGCCGGCCCGCTGCGCGAACTGCGCGCGCAGAGCCATGCCGCCTGGATCTTCACATCAGCGACCCTTGCGGTCGGCGGCCGCTTCACGCACTTCTCGCGCCAGGTCGGCCTGTACGATCCGGTCGAATTGCGCGTCGACAGCCCGTTCGACTATGCGCGGCAGGCGCTCGCGTACCTGCCGAAAGGCTTGCCCGACCCGGCCGCGGAGGACTACGTCGAGCGCGTCGTCGACGCCGCGGTGCCCGTGCTCGAGGCATCCAAGGGCCGTGCATTCCTGCTGTTCACTTCGCATCGTGCATTGCGCCGCGCGGCCGAACTGCTGCC
>NZ_DATDMY010000097.1:0-10505 GCF_036518555.1 Dokdonella sp.
AACGTCGACGCGTCGCCTGCGGCGTGGAACGCGCGCCAGCCGGTGCCGTTGAAGGCCGTATCCGGCTGGCCGCCCGCGGTGAAGCGCGCGAGCGAGAAGTCCGTGCCGAGCCCGGGGCCGTACACCTCGTACGCACCGCCCGCGACGAGCGAGCCGTCGCTGCCGATCGCGAGCGTGCCGAGGTAACCCGATTCGTCCGCGTTGACCGCGGCGAGCGCGGCGAAGCCGTCGGTGCCGAAGCGCGTGTCGAGCACGCCGTCGGCGTCGAAGCGCGCGAGGAACGCCTCGTTCAACGTGGTGGGCGCCGAGCGCTCGCCCGCGACGACGATGCCGCCGTTGGCATCGACGACCATCGCGTGGCACTGCGCGCGCGGGATCGAGGCGAGGCCCGTGCCGCCCGCGAAGGTCATGTCGCGTGCGCCGTTCGCGTCGAGGCGGATCACGAAGCACGTCTTCGGGCCGAAGATCTGCGCGCTGCCGGCGGCGAGCAGGGTGCCGTCGTCGAGCCGCGCGAGCGCCTCGATCTGCTGCACCGCGGTGCCCGTCACGAGGTCGTCCATCACGCGGATGCCGGGCAATGCGGGGTTCGTGTTGAAGGTGTCGTCGGGCGTGCCGTCGGCGTGCAGGCGCGCGAGCATCGCGCGCATGTGCGGGTCGGGGTTGCCCTGGATGAGCAGGTTGCGCGAGCCGCCGAACAGCAGCGAGCCGTCCGGCAAGACCAGCGATGCGCCGGACCGCAGTTGGTGGCCTTCGACGCCGTCGAGCGCGAGCCAGGCGAAGCCGGCGTCGCCGAAGGTCGGGTCGGGTAAGCCGCCGGGCGCGGCGCCGGCGCTGCCGCTCGCGGCAGCGAGGGATAAGGCCAGGGAAAACAAGGGGAAACGTAATGACATGCACGCGGTTCCGGGAACGGCCGTCGATCAGGCCATTCGTTCCAAACGGATTCCGGCGCCGAAAGCTATCAGCGCACCCGGATCGGCGTCGGGTGGGTCGGGCGTCGCTGTCGTAGAAGCGCACCCTGTGCGCGACCGCGGCGTCGGGACGGCCGTGGGGCTGCGGTCGCCCACAGGGTGGGCTCCTACGACGCGGTCACGAGGCGCTCCTGTGAGCGGCGACTCCGATGGCCGCGCGGTGTCGGCCTACTCCTTCGTCGACGCCGAGACGTAGACTTCCTTGAGCTTGGTCGCGCACTCCTCGCAACACACTTCGACGGTGCGCCCGCCGAGCTTCACGTTGATCACGGTGTCGTCGAGCGGGCAATCGCAGGCGGCGCAGGTCTTCTGGGTCATGGCGGGCTCCTGTCGGTGAATGTGGACACAGTGTGCGCCGGCCGGAGGCGTGGTGCTGTCGGAATCTTTAGCGACGATGCGCGGCCGCGGCAATGACGCAGAGCGATCGACCCCCTCTCGCGCTTGCGGGAGAGGGTTGGGGTGAGGGCACGCGGAGCGCAGCATCGCACGCGCCGCGCGAATCGCAGCGCTCCGACTCCCCTCACCCGCGCCTGCGGCGCGACCTCTCCGGCAAGCGGGAGAGGTGACCGCGCTGCGCGGCGATCGCGGCGCGGCAGCAGGGCCCTGCGCGAACGTGCGCGCATGCCCGCGGGTCAGCCCCTGCGCTGCCTGCGCGCGATCACCGCGTCGCGGAATTCCGACGGCGATCGCCCGTACGCCTGCTGGAACGCCGCGCTGAAATGGCTGTGGCTCGAGAAGCCGAGCTCGATGCCGAGGCGGGCGAGGTCGTCGATGTCGCCGATGCGGTCGAGCGCGCGCGCGAGGCGCAGGCGCAGCTGGTAGCGGTACAGCGGCAGGCCTTCGACCTGCTGGAACACCTGCGTGAGGTACACCGGCGAGACGCCGATCTCCGCGGCGATCTCGGCGAGCGTCCAGCGCCGCGACAGGTCGCTCGCGAGCACGAGCTTGGTGCGATCGGCGAGGCGCTGGCGCCCCGCGGTGGACCCGGCGACGCGCGCGGTGCGCGGACCGAGCGCGCGCGTGACCAGCGTGAGCGCGAGGCTCTCCGCTTCGAGCGGTTCGGCGATCGCCTCGCGCAACGAGTGGCGCAGCATCGCGACGAGCGCGGAGGCGCGCGCGTCGAGGCGAAGGCGCTGCTCGGCGAACGCGAACGCGTCGCCCTCGCGCAACAGCGACGGCGGCGCGAGTTCGCGCAGCATCGCCTCTTCCACCTGCACGACGAGGCTCGCGTCGCCGCCCTGCACCGGATGGTGCGTGCGGTAGTGCGTGCGCGCGTTCGCGAGCAGCACCTGGCCCGCTTCGGCGACCGCGAGTTCATCGCCGTCGTGACGCACCCACAGGCCGCGGTACGGGAACACGAGGTGCGCATGCGCGTGCCACGTCGCATCGGCTGCGTGTTCGCCGCTGCCGTCGCAGACCGTGTCCGAGACGACGACGGTGTCGGTGCGCAGGAGCGGGTCGATGCGGAAGGCGCTCATCGCTGCATGCTCTCACATCGCTGGGTTGCACCGATGCGAAGGGAGAGCATCGCGGCGTCCGCCGCTCCCGTAGGGCGGTACGCGCACAGCGCGTGCCGCCGCTTTGGCCATGTGCGCGGATCGCGCGCGGGGCGGCGGCGGGACTCGCGCCGCGCGCTCGACCCGCCCTACGCGATGCCCACGAGATCAAAAGCATCGTTCGGCTTCGTAGGCACGCGCAAGGCACGTGCCGCCGCTCCACCTTCGACATACCGCGCTGCGATCAGCGCAACGAGCGTCAGCGATCGGCCTGCTGGATCTGCACGAGCTCTCCCGCATTCGCCGCGTCGCCCGCGACGATCACGAGGTAACGACGCGCCGGGGCCGCATCCGCCTTCACCACCTGGCGGATCGGACCGAGCATGTTGACGATCGCCGCGCCGGCCGGGTTGGTCGTGAAATGCGCGAGCGGCTGCAGGGCGTCGGCGCGTTCGCGCTGCGTGCTCAGCGCGAGCGTGTACGGCTGCTTCGGCTTGAGCCCCGTGACCGCGGCCTGCAGCACCTGGATCAGGCCCTGGTCGAACAGCGCGACCGAGGTCGCCGCGGTCTTTTCGCCCGGCGCGGACAGCGCGAGGTGTACACCCGACGCGATGCTCTTCGGCGGCACGAGGTTCTGCAGGCCGTCGCCGTCGGGCACCGCGTTCGGCACGTAGACGAGCGCCTGCGCCGCCTGGCCTGCGGGAATCGTGGCGACCACGGCCTGGGTCGCGGTATCGATCGCGGCGACCGCGTCCGCATTCTCGAGGCCGACGTACATGCGCGTACCGTCGCCGGACGGCCAGATGCCGTGCGGCAATGCACCGACCGCGATCGTCGCGACCTGCGAGACGTCGTCGGTCCTGAACACCTTGACCTGGTTCAGGCCGCCGACGGTCACGTACGCGAACGAGCCTTTCGGCGTCACCGCGAAATTGACGTGGTTGGTGATCGGCCCCGTGTCGAGCGTGCGGATCGGCGCGAACGGCGGCCGCGCGTCGAACACCTGCACCTTGCCGACATCCTTGAGCGTGAACCACACCTGCTTGCCGTCGGGCGTCGCCGCGAGATCGGGGCAGAACGGACTCTCCTGCTTCACGCGACCGACGATCGCATGCGACTTCACCTCGATGACGACCGTCTCCGGCGTGAACGACGAACACACGTAACCGTACCGGCCGTCGGGCGAAAAGATCTGCATGCCGGGCCCGTTCGGCACCGTGATGCGCCGGCGCTCCTCGAACGTCGCCGGATCGATCACGCTGATGTAGTCCTCGCCGCGCACCGTGACCCACACCTCCGAACCGTCCGGCGTGTAGAACGCCTCGTGCGGCGAGCGGCCGACGTAGGTGGTGTGTTTGACGGCATTGGTCGCGGTGTCGATGAAGGTCACCGAATTGCTGCCGATCGAGACGACCGCGAGCGTCTTCGCGTCGGGCGAGAAGCCCATCCCGTGCACGAGCAGCTGGCCGCGATAGAGCGGGCTCAGGTTGCCGGGCGCGGGATCGCCGAGGCGGATCGCGCCGAGCGTGCGGTTCGTGCTGGGGTCGATGACCGACACCGTGTTGGAGAACTGCTCGGCCGCGTAGACGCGATCGTGCGCACTGACGGCGATGTCCTTCGCCGACGCCGCCAGCGGCGCCTGGCCGGCCCAGGCCGAGCCTGCGAACACCAGGCCGAGGAACGGGGTGACGTGCATGCGGCTCATGGTCGTGCTCCCGGTGGGGCGGCGGCCCCGTTCGTCGTCGGCGCCGGTGCGAGCGCGAGGCGCATCGCGGCGATTTCCTGCTGCTGTTCCACGATGATTTCCTGCGCGATGCGCCGCAGCCGTTCGTTCGCGCCGTATTGCAGTTCCGCTTTCGCCATCGCGATCGCGCCTTCGTGGTGCGGGATCATCATCGCGGCGAAGTCCGCGTCGACGTCGCCGCTCGGATGGATCGCCATGCCGGCCATCATCGCGTCCATCGCCGCCGCGTTCGCGTCGAGGAACGCCTTCTCGTCGCCGCCCGCGCCGACGAAGCGTCCGGCGGCAACGCCGACGGCCAGCGCCGCGGCGACCATCGATGAGCGTCTCCACATCGACATGGGTGTCCTCCTCATTCGGTCCTGCTCATTCGGTGCTCGCGGCGGCCGACGCGGCGGGTGCCGGTGATCGCAGCGATCCCGCCGCGACGCCCGGGCGCGCGCGCCGGTGTGCGCAGGCCGTCGAGACCGGGGTTCGCGACGATGGCTTGCATCGTTCGCGAAACGACCGCGGTACTCCCACCGTTGCCGGGGCCGACGATGCGGCCGGAGGGCGACGCGGATCCGCGCGACCGGTCGCTCACGACGCAGTCCGCGCACGCTCGATGCCGGCCGCCGCTTCGACCAGTGCGACCGCGCCGGCGATGTTCGCCTCGAGTTCCGCCGGTACCCCGTGACGCGCGACGATGTACGACGGCGCATTGATCGCGACCCATGTCACGCCGTCCGCGTCCTCGTAGGCGAGCGCCTTCAACGGCAGGTCGAGGCCGACGCCGGGCGCGGCCTGCAGCAGCGGCGTGCCCGCCTTCGGATGGCCGAAGACGAGCAGTTGCTCGTTGCGCAGCGTCATGCCGGATGCATGCGCATCGCGCGCAAAATCGATACGCGCGAACACCGTGAGGCCCTTCGCCTGCGCGAGATCGGCGAGGCGATCGAGTGTCGCGGCCACGCCGAACGAGGAGCGATACGTCACGACACCGGGAGACGTCGTCATCGCGATCACCACCTGGACGAGCGTGCGAGGACGATACCAGACCGCCCTGTCCGGCGGGCGGCACGCGCCAAGCGGGTGCCGCCGCGTGATCATGGATGCGAACGCGCGGGCGGGGCGGCGGTCCTCGCGCCGCGCGCTCGACGTGCCTTATGCGGACCTCGCCGCATACACCTCGCGCGCCTGCGCCTGCAGCGCCTGCATCGCCTGTGCGTACGGGCCGGGGCCGTGGCTCACGCGCGCGACGCCGCAGCGTGCGAGCACGTCGAGCGGCGGCGTAGCGGACGTCGCCATGATGTTGAGCGGCAGCGGCGAGTCGGTGGCGAGGCGCTCGATGAGCGCGGCATCGGCGAGGCCGGGTGCGAACAGGCCGTCGGCGCCCGCGTCCGCGTAGGCGCGTGCGCGCTCGAGCGCGAGCTCCACCGCGGCGGCATCGTGCGGCGCGCCCTTGCGGAAGAACACGTCGGTGCGCAGGTTGATGAAGAAGCGCGGCAACGCGGCGTCGGCGGCCGCGCGCGCGGCGCGGATGCGCGCGACCTGCACGGCGACGTCGCGCAACGATCCGTCGGCGGGTTCGCTGTCCTCGAGGTTGCAGCCGATCGCACCGGCATCGATCACGCGCGCGATCGTCGCGGCGACCGCGTCGGGCGTCGCGCCGTAGCCGCTTTCGAGGTCGATGCTGACCGGCAGCGCGACCGCTCGCGCGATGCGGCGCGCGTTGTCGATGACGAGGTCGAGCGGCAGCTGCTCGCCGTCACCGACCCCGTGCGCGGCCGCGACCGACCAGCTGCCGGTCGCGATCGCGGGCGCACCGCCCGCGGCGACCGCGGCGGCGCTGCCCGCGTCCCACGCGTTGAGCAGCACGAACGGGCGGCCGCGCACGTGCAGCGCGTGGAACGCGGTGGCCTTGGCGGCGGAATCGGTGGTGGATGTGTTCATGGAGGTTCCTTTCGTGAGCGATGCAGTGTGGCGCATTCGCCGCGCTCTGGGGTGACACGCGCGGGGCGCGTGGCCGCAAGCGAGGCGATGTCGAGGGGTGCAGTGGACCATCGCCGCGCGGGTCGGCGCTGTCAGGTTCTTTAGCGAAGCGCGACGACCTACGCGGTGGGACTCGCGGTGGCACGCCTCGCAGGCACGCGCGTTCACGTGCCGCGGCGTCCCACCCTACGCCCTTTGGCGACGTGCGCGTCGACGTGTGCGGTGGGACGCGCGGGCGTCCGCCTCGCAGGCCCATGCGCGTGCGCGCTGCTGCGCCCATCCTGCGCCGTCGGATCGAACGCGCACGCCTTGCGCTTGAGCGCCCTGCGCGGGCATGGCAGGCTCGCACGATGAGCCACCGCACCGCACACGCGACGCACCTGCGCGACCTCGCGCGCCTGCGCCGCGTGCGCGACCGCATCGATCGCGATTACGCGCAGCCGCTCGACGTCGAGGCGCTCGCGAGCGGCGTGCACATGTCGGCGGGGCACCTCAGCCGGCAGTTCAAGCTCGCCTACGGCGAGTCGCCCTACTCCTATCTCATGACCCGGCGCATCGAGCGCGCGATGGCGCTGCTGCGCGGTGGCGCGAGCGTGACCGACGCGTGCTTCGCGGTCGGCTGCGCCTCGCTCGGCACGTTCAGCACGCGCTTCGCCGAGCTCGTCGGCATGCCGCCGAGCGCGTATCGCGCGCAACAGGCCGAGGCCGCGGCGCCCGGGATTCCCTCGTGCGTCGAGAAGCAGGTGACGCGACCGGTCAGGAATCGAGAAGCGCCGGTTTCGTGAGCCGCCTAGCATCACGGCCTCCACCACCGACGAGTGACCTGCCATGAACATCCAGATCCACGCGAGCTTCCTCCCGCACAACGACCCCGAAGCGTCGCTCGCGTTCTACCGCGACAAGCTCGGTTTCGAGGTGCGCAACGACGTCGGCTACGGCGGCAAGCGCTGGATCACGATCGGGCCGAAGGGCCAGCCCGCGACGTCGATCGTGCTCTACCCGCCCGACGCGAGCCCCGGCATCACCGACGACGAGCGCCGCACGATCGCCGAGATGATGGCGAAAGGCACGTTCGGCATCGTGCTGTTCGCGACCAAGGACCTCGACGGCGATTTCGAGCAGCTGCAAGGCAAGGACATCGAGATCGTGCAGGAACCGACCGACCAGCCGTACGGTGTGCGCGACTGCGCGGTGCGCGATCCGGCCGGCAACATGATCCGCATCCAGCAGCTGGCGTGACGTCGCTGTTCCCCCTCTCCCGCTTGCGGGAGAGGGTTGGGGTGAGGGCAAACGGAGCACTGCGCTTCGCGCGCCCTCACCCGCCGCGCGGCGCGCGTCGGCCTCTCCCGCGAGCGGGAGAGGCGAACGGCGGCGCGAGGCGTGCGTCGTGGATCTTCGCCCGCACGCGATCGCACGCGCGGGACTCGCGGTGGCGCGCCCCGTACGAACGCGCGTTGTCGTGCCGCGGCATCCCACCCTACGATCCCAAGCAATCCCGATCCCCTGGACCCGGACACGACCCCCCGATGAGCAAGCCCGCACGGAAACCCGCACCGACCGCATCGAACGCGGCGACCGCCGCCGATCGCCACGACGTGATCCGCGTGCACGGCGCGCGCGTGAACAACCTCAAGGACGTCAGCGTCGAGATCCCGAAGCGCCGGCTGACCGTGTTCACGGGCGTGTCGGGCTCGGGCAAGAGTTCGCTCGTGTTCGGCACGATCGCGGCCGAGTCGCAACGGCTCATCAACGAAACCTACAGCGCGTTCGTGCAGGGCTTCATGCCGACGCTCGCGCGGCCCGACGTCGACGTGCTCGACGGGCTCACGACCGCGATCGTCGTCGACCAGGAGCGCATGGGCGGCGACCCGCGCTCGACCGTCGGCACCGCGACGGACGCGAACGCGATGCTGCGCATCCTGTTCAGCCGCCTCGCGAAGCCGCACGTCGGGCCGCCGGGCGCGTTCGCGTTCAACGTGCCGTCGGTGCGCGCCGCGGGTGCGATCACGGTCGAGCGCGGCAGCCGCACGAAGACGGTGAAGGAAACCTTCAACCGGCTCGGCGGCATGTGCCCGCGCTGCGAAGGGCGCGGCGCGGTCAGCGACATCGATCTCGCGCAGCTCTACGACGCGCGCAAGTCGCTCGCCGAAGGCGCCCTCACGATCCCCGGCTACAGCATGGACGGCTGGTTCGGTCGCATCTTCCTCGGCTGCGGCTACTTCGATCCGGACAAGCCGATCGCGAAGTACTCGAAGAAGGAACTGCACGACCTGCTCCACAAGGAGCCGACCAAGATCAAGGTCGACGGCATCAACCTCACCTACGAGGGCCTGATCCCGAAGATCCAGAAGTCGATGCTGTCCAAGGACGTCGAATCGATGCAGCCGCACGTGCGCGCGTTCGTCGAGCGCGCGGTCACGTTCCAGACCTGTCCCGACTGCGGCGGCACGCGCCTCGCCGAGCATGCGCGGACGGCGCGCATCGGCAAGCTCAACATCGCGGATGCGTGCGCGATGCAGGTGAGCGACCTCGCGGCGTGGGTGCGCGGGCTGAAGGAACCGTCGGTCGCGCCGTTGCTCGACGCGCTCGCGCGCACGCTCGACTCCTTCGTCGACATCGGCCTCGGTTACCTCGCGCTCGATCGCGCGTCGGGCACGCTGTCGGGTGGCGAGGCGCAGCGCGTGAAGATGATCCGCCACCTCGGCTCGTCGCTGACCGACGTCACCTACGTGTTCGACGAACCGACGATCGGCCTGCACCCGCACGACATCGCGCGCATGAACGCGCTGCTGCTGCAACTGCGCGACAAGGGCAACACAGTGCTCGTGGTCGAGCACAAACCCGAGGTGATCGCGATCGCCGACCACGTCGTCGACCTCGGCCCCGGTGCGGGCTCCGGCGGCGGCCGCGTGTGCTTCGAAGGCGACGTCGACGGCTTGCGCGCGAGCGGCACGGTGACCGGGCGCCACCTCGACGATCGCGCGGCGCTCAAGGCGAGCGTGCGCACGCCGACCGGCAAGCTCGCGGTGCGCGGCGCGAGCACGCACAACCTCAGGAAGATCAACGTCGACATTCCGCTCGGCGTGCTCGTGGCCATCACGGGCGTCGCGGGCTCGGGCAAGAGTTCGCTGATCCACGGCTCGCTGGCCGGCCGCGACGGCGTCGTCATGGTCGACCAAGGCGCGATCGGCGGTTCGCGGCGCAGCAACCCGGCGACGTACACGGGCCTGCTCGATCCGATCCGCAACGCGTTCGCGAAGGCGAACGGCGTCAAGCCCGCGCTGTTCAGCGCGAACTCCGAGGGCGCGTGCCCCGAATGCAACGGCGCGGGCGTCGTCTACACCGACCTCGCGATGATGGCCGGCGTCGCGAGCGTGTGCGAGGCATGCAACGGCAAGCGCTTCCAGGCCGACGTGCTGAAGTACACGCTCGGTGGCAAGGACATCAGCGAAGTGCTCGCGATGCCGGTCAGCGAAGCGCAGGCGTTCTTCGGCACCGGCAAGGCGCACGTGCCCGCGGCGCACGTGCCCGCGGCGCACGCGATCCTCGATCGCCTCGCCGATGTCGGCCTCGGTTACCTCAGCCTCGGCCAGCCACTCACGACGCTCTCGGGCGGCGAGCGCCAACGCCTCAAGCTTGCGACGCACCTCGGCGGAAAAGGCGCCACGATCGTGCTCGACGAACCGACCAGCGGCCTGCACCTCGCCGACGTCGCGCACCTGCTCGCGCTGCTCGACCGCCTCGTCGACGCGGGCAAGTCGGTGATCGTGATCGAGCATCACCAGGCGGTGATGGCGCACGCGGACTGGATCATCGACCTCGGGCCCGGCGCGGGGCACGACGGCGGGCGCGTCGTGTTCGAGGGGACGCCCGCGGAGCTCGTCGCGGCGCGGTCGACGATCACGGGGCAGCATCTGGCGGAGTACGTGAGCGCCCGTGCGGCGCCGGTGAAGGGTTCCGGGTCGCGTTCGCTACGCACGTGACGCTCCGAGCGGCGTTCGCTGTCCCGCTTGCGGGAGAGCGTTGGGTGAGGACGCTTGTGCTTCGGTGATGCGTTGTTCTTGGTTGCCCCTTCAACAGGCATGGCAAAGCTTCTGTCGCGATAACCGACCCGCATCCCTGTGTGTTCGTCCCGCATCCCTGCGCATCGCTTTCCCCTCTCCCGCTTGCGGGAGAGGGCTGGGTGAGGGTGCTCCTGCGGTGCCCGCATTGTTGTTCGAGAGTGGGCGCGGCTTCTTTCGCGTGAACCGACTCGCGTCCGTGCGTGTTCGTCCCGCATCCCTGCGGGCCACTTTCCCCTCTCCCGCTTGCGGGAGAGGGCTGGGTGAGGGT
>NZ_DATDMY010000098.1:0-7482 GCF_036518555.1 Dokdonella sp.
GCACGGCTCGGTCAGCGTACCTGTCTTGTCGAATACCACGTGCGTCGCGCCGGCGAGCGCCTCGATCGCATCGACGTGCACGACGAGCACGCCGCGGCGCGCTAGCAGCGCAAGTGCGCGCGTGAGTGCGGCCGGGACCGCGAGCGCGAACGCGCACGGGCACGACACGACGAGCACGGCGAGCGTGGCGGCGAACGCGCGCGACGGATCGACGAGGCTCCAGCCGATCGCAGCGATCGCAGCGAGGGCGAGTACGCGCGCGACGAAGCGCGCAGCCATGCGCTCGCCGGCACGGGCGAGGCGCGGGCGTTCCGCCTGCGCGCGCGTGACCAGCGCGACGATTCCAGCGAGTGCGGTGTCGGCGCCGACGCGCTCGACGCGCACGCGCGCCGGCCCGTCGACGACGATGCTGCCCGCGACGAGCGCGTCGCCGGCGCACTTGGCCACCGTCGCCGACTCGCCGGACAGGAGCGCTTCGTCGACCCGGCAGCGGCCGTCGACGAGCCTGCCGTCGGCAGGCACGGCGGCGCCGCTGGCGACCCAGGCTTCGTCGCCCGCGCGCAGCCGTGTCGCGGCGATGCGTTCGATCGAGCCGTCCGCGCGGATTCGGTCGGCGAACGCGGGCGTGAGCCGCGCGAGCGCATCGCCGAGATCGCCGGCGCGATGCCTCGCGCGCATCTCCAGGTGGCGGCCGAGCAGCAGGAAGAACACGAACATGCTGACCGAGTCGAAATACACTTCGCGCCCGCCGCGGATCGCTTCGACCACGCTCGCGGCGTAGATCAGCGCGATCGCGAGCGAAACCGGCACGTCCATCGACAGGCGGCGCGCGCCGAGGGAGCGCACGGCGCCGGCGAAGAACGGTCGCGCCGCATACAGCACCACCGGCGAGGCGACGAGCAGCCCGAACCAGCGGAACAGGTCGCGCGTGCTCGCGTCCATGCCGCTGAACGCGCCGAGGTAGGGTGCGCTCGCGTACATCATCGCCTGCATCGCGCCGAAGCCGGCCACGACGAGGCGCTTGAGCGCGGTGCGCGACTCGGTGCGGCGGCTATCGTCGAGCGCGGCCGTGTCGAGCGGCAGCGCGGCGTAGCCGGCGCGCGCGAAGGCCTCGACGACGCGCGCGAGATCGCAGCGCGCGGCGTCCCAGACGACGTGCGCGCGCCGCGCGGCCGCGTTGACCTGCACGCGCTGGACGCCGGGCACCGCATCGAGCATGCGTTCGATCAACCACACGCAGGCGGCGCAGCGCACGCCGTCGACGAGCACGATCACCTCGCGGCGGCCGTCGCCGAGGTCGCGCACCACGTGGCGCACGAGATCGGCGTGGTCCCAGGGCCCGGCTTCGCCCGCGCCGTCGCGTGGACGCGGGGCGGGTGCGCTGCGCAAGCGGTAGTAGTCGGCGAGGCCGAGCTGCTCGATCCATTCGGCCGCCGCGCGGCAGCCCTGGCAGCAGACCGGATGCGCGACGCCCGCGATCGTCGCATGCAACGGCTCTCGCGCCGGCAGCGGTTCGCCGCAGTGCCAGCACGCGGCGTGCGTCACGGCTTCGCCTGCGCGGGGTCGGGCGGGGGCGCCGGTTCGGCGAGCGGCATCTTGAGCAGCTCGCCGCCGGTCGGCAGCGCTTCGTCGGCGTGCCGCGCGCCGAGCACGATCATGAGCACGCACCCCCCAAGCGACGCGGCGAACACGAGTGCGCCGAGCCAGACCACCGGCTGGCGCAACCACGCGGAGCCTGCGCGCTCAGCGCGCGCCGTCGGCATGCGAGCGGGCATGGACCCAGGCCGCGATGAGGCGCGTCTCGGTGTCGTCGAGGCGCGTGCGCCATGCGGGCATCGTGCCGCCGCGACCGTCGCGGATCGTCTTCTCGATCGTCGCGAGGTCGCCGCCGTACAGCCACGTGCCGTCGGTGAGATTGGGCGCGCCGAGCGCGGGGTTGCCCTTGCCGTTCGCGCCGTGGCACGCGGAACAGACCGCGAACGTGGCCTTGCCCGCTGCCGCCTTGGTCGGCGAATGGTCGGCGCCCGACAGGCCGAGCACGTAATTGGCCACGTTCTCGATCGTCGCCGCGTCGAACGTGCCGCCGAACGGCGGCATCGTGCCGTGACGACCGTCCTGGATGCTCGCGAGGAGCGTGGCGCCGTCGCCGCCGTAGAGCCAGTCGGCATCGACGAGGTTCGGCGCCCCGAGCAGGCGGTTGCCGCGCCCCTCCCGCCCGTGGCACGCGGCGCAGTTGTCGACGAACAGCCGGTGGCCGATGCGCGTCGCATCGGGGTCGCCCGCGATGCGCTCGACCGGCTGGCCGGCGAAGCGCTGCAGCACGGGATCGAGCCGTGCGCGGTTCTCCGCGACGTCCCGCGCGAGTTCGCCGTGCGCGGTCCAGCCGAGCACGCCCTTGTAGGCGCCGAAGCCCGGGTAGAGCGCAAGGTAGATGAAGCCGGCGACGAACATCGCGCCCGACAGCAGCACCCACCACAGCGGCAGCGCGCGCACGCCCTCGCGCAGCACGCCGTGCGCCCAGACGTGACCGCTCGTGCCATCCGGCTGCACCGGAATCCGCACACGCTGCCCCCACAGGAACAGGAACAGCGTGATGCCGAGATTCAGTACGACGAGGAACATGATCCAGCCCGACCAGAACGGACTCATGGCGCTTCCTCGTCGTGCATCGGCAAGCGCGCGAGCGCGTCGTACTTGCGCGCGTGGCGCGCGTTCCAGACCCAGATCCAGATGCCGATGAAGCTCGACATCGTCGCCAGCGTGAACACGCCGACGAGGTGTCCCCAGAAGGGTGGGATGTTCACGGCGCGACCTCCGGCGTGTCGTGCGTGGCGTCCGCGGTCTTCGCGAGGTCGGCGGTGCCGAGTCCCTGCAGATAGGCGATCAACGCTTCCATCTCGGTATGCCCGCTCACCGCCGCACGGGCGCCGGCGATGTCGGCGTCCGTGTAAGGGTCGCCGAGCGTGCGCAGGGTGCGCATGCGCGCCTCGATGTCGGCCGGATCGAGCATCGCCTGCGACAGCCACGCGTAGGCGGGCATGTTCGACTCCGGCACGACCGAGCGCGGATCGCGCAGGTGCAGGCGCTGCCACTCGTCGGTGTACTTGCCGCCGACGCGCGCGAGATCGGGACCGGTGCGCTTGGAACCCCACTGGAACGGCCGGTCGTAGACGGACTCGCCGGCGACCGAGAAGTGGCCATAGCGTTCGGTTTCGGCGCGCAGCGCGCGCACCATCTGCGAGTGGCAAAGGTAACAGCCCTCGCGCACGTAGATGTCCTTGCCGGCGAGACGCAGCGCGTCGTACGGACGCACGCCGTCGGCGGGTTTGACCGTGTGCGCGGCCATGAACAGCGGCGTGATCTCGGCGAGGCCGCCGATCGACACCATGATCGCGATGAGGATGCCGAGCAACCCGGCATGCTTCTCGATCGCCTCGAAGTACGTGTACCCACCAGCCATGTCTGTTGTCGCTCTTAGTCGAAAAGTGCGGCCATGGATCGCCGCTCGTGGACCGCCAGGATCAGAAGGTGCCTTCGATTCGGATGACTCGTCGAAGCAGCGTGCCCGGAAGCGCGCCTCAGTACGCCGGCAATGGCGCAGGAACCTGCATCGGTTCCGGTTCGGGGATCGGCACCGGGATCGGCGTGATCAGGCGCGCGCGCGCGTGCGCCGCGGTGTGCCAGAGGTTCCACGCCATCACGACCATGCCGCTGAGCACGAGCACGCCGCCGAGCCAGCGGACCGCGTACCACGGCTTGACCGCGATGAGGCTGTCGATGAACGCGTACGTCAGCGAGCCGTCGGCATTCGTCGCGCGCCACATCAGGCCTTCGGTCACGCCTGCGGTCCACATCGCGACGACGTACAGCAGCAGGCCGATCGTGTGCAGCCGGAAGTGCAGCTCCATGCCGCGCACGGAATGCATCGCGGGGCGGCCGAGCGCGCGCGGCGCCATCGCGTAGAGCGAGCCGATCGTGATCATCGCGACCCAGCCGATCGAACCGGAGTGCACGTGGGCGACGGTCCAGTCGGTGTAGTGCGACAGCGAGTTGACGGTCTTGATCGCCATCATCGAGCCTTCGAACGTCGATGCGGCGTAGAACACCAGCGACAGCACCATGAACTTCGCCGCCGGGTCGGTCTTGAGGCGGTGCCACGATCCGTTGAACGTGAGCAGGCCGTTCGCGGCCGAGCCCCAGCTCGGCATCAACAGCACCAGCGAGAACGCCATGCCGACCGACTGCACCCAGTCCGGCAGCGCGGTGTACATGAGGTGGTGCGACCCGGCCCACATGTACACCGAGATCAGCGCCCAGAAATTGACGATCGAGAAGCGGTAGCTCCAGAGCGGCTGCTGCGCCTGGCGCGGCACGAAGTAGTACATCATGCCGAGGAAGCCCGCGGTCAGGAAGAACGCGACCGCGTTGTGCCCGTACCACCACTGCACCATCGCGTCGACGACGCCGGAATAGACCGGATAGGATTTCCACAGCGACGCCGGCAGCGCCAGGTTGTTGACGACGTGCAGCAGGCCGACCGCGATGATGAACGCGCCGTAGTACCAGTTCGCGACGTAGATGTGGCGGATGCGCCGGCGCGCGAGCGTCGCGAAGAACACCGTGCCGAACGACACCCACACGATCGCGACGAGGATGTCGATGAACCATTCCGGCTCGGCGTACTCCTTGCCCTGCGTGATGCCGAGCGGCATCGTGAGCATCGCGAGGACGCAGGCCAGCTGCCAGCCCCAGAACGTGAACGTCGCGAGCCGGCCGAGCGCGAGGCGCGTGTGGCCGGTCCGCTGCACGACGTAGTAGCACGTGCCCATGAGCGCGGAGCCGCCGAACGCGAAGATCACGCCGAACGTGTGATCCGGCCGCAGCCGGCTGAAGCTGAGCCACGGGATGCCGAGATTGAACACCGGCCAGGCGAGTTCGGCCGCGATCCAGCAGCCGATCGACATGCCGATGATGCCCCACACCGCCGCCGCCAGCAGGAACAGGCGCACGATCTGGTCGTTGTAGGTTTCCGTCCTCGGCATGGCAGCCTCCGCTAAACATCTATTGTCGGGCGGCGCCGCGCCCTCGTGGGCGACGTGCGTCAAGCTGCCACGCCCTGCGCGTGCGGCAATCGGTCGCAACGGGCTCAGTCGGCGAGCAGGCGTTTCGCGGCGGCGACGAATTCCGGATCGGCCTCGCCTAGGCGATCGCTGCGCGCGACGATGCGTCCTTGCGCATCGAGCAGCACGAGCGCGCTGGAATGGCTGAACTCGCGGTTCTCGAGCTGCTTGTACTGGATGCCGAGCACCGCGGCGAGGCTGCGCACGTGCGCCTTGTCGGTGCGTGCGAGGCGCCAGCGCGAGGTGTCGAGATGGCGCTTGTCGGCCACGCGCTTGAGCGCTTCGGGCGTGTCGTTGTCGGGATCGAGGCTCACGAGCAGCACGTCGATGCGCGTGCGCTCGACGGGGGCGAGTTCGCGTTCGGTCTTCAGCAGCGTGTCGATGATGAGCGGGCAGACGTACTTGCACGAGGTATAGAACATGCTGACCACGCGCGCACGCCCACGTGCATCGGCGAACGCGAAACCGCGGCCGTCCTGGTCGACGAGCGGAACGTCGAGGTGGTAGGCCGAATCGCCGGGCAGGGATGCGGCGGGTGCGGTCGCTGCGGGCGGCTCGTTCGCGCGGCTCGCGGCCGGAAGCCCGGCGACGAGCGCGAGCGCGAGGCCGAACGCGGCGATGCGAGTGCAAGTATTCATCGTGTGCCTCCTGGGGCTACCGTGCGCAACGGAAGCCGAGATTCGCGGTGGTGTCGGCGGCCTTCAGCGACGACAGCAGGGCGATGCGCATGAGCAAGGCGTAGTTGTCGCGGTCGCGCAGGCTGAGCGCGGCCGAGCCGCAGAACTTCAATCGATCGGGGTCGTTCTGGTCCCGACTGTCGGACGTGACCATCATCGAAGCCTGGTCGTCGACCCATTCCCAGACGAGGCCGTGCAGGTCGCGCACGCCGTACAGGTTCGGCGCACCGCCGATCGACGCGAGCGGCGCGTTCGACGGCTTCGCGTACCAGTCGAGCAAGCGTTGCCGCCACGCCGGATCGCGACGCGCGTCGGCCGCGTCGGTACTCGCCGCCGCGGCGCGCTCCCATTCGATCCAGCTCGGCAGGCGCGCGTGCTCGGATTCGCAGTACGCCTGCGCGGCGAACCAGCTCACCTGCGTGACCGGTTGCGTCGGCAGCGCCTGCGCACCGAGCTCGCCGGCGGCCTGCCAATGCGAGAGGTAGCGTGGGTCGGCGAACACGGACGGCACGCGGTCGCGCCGCCACTGCGGGTGTGCCGTGACGAATGCGAGGAATTCGGCATTCGTCACGGGCTCGACGCGCAGCGCATACGCGGCGACCTGCGCGGGTTTCGCATCGGCCTCCGTCTCGATCACGCTGACGAATTCCGTCGCGGGGATCGTCGCGTAGGCCGGCGCCGCCGGCTGCGCGACGCACGGACCGGCCGCGAGTGCTGCCGCGAGCGCGGCCGAGCACGAGGCTGTCGCGAACCGGTGTGCCGTGCGCGCGCTCATCGACGCTCTCCGGTCAGTGCGCCGGTGCCGCGGCCGCGGGTGGCGTCGCGCGAACCTTCGCGGCATCGTCCTTGTGCACCTGGCCGCCCGGGTTGCCCCAGCTGTTGAGCACGTAGGTCGCGATGTTGGCGACCTCGTCGTCGGTGAGCTGCGTCATCGGCGGCATCACCGAGTTGTACTCGGTGCCGTTGACCGTCACCTTGCCGGTGAGGCCGTGCAACATGATCTCGACGATGCGCTTCGGGTCTTCCGCGAGCAGGCTCGACTTCGCGAGCGGCGGGAACACGTTCTGCAGGCCCTGGCCATTGGCCTGGTGGCAGACCGAGCACGTGCCCGTGAACAGCACCTGGCCAGCCTTGATCTGGTCTTCCTTCGTCAAGGCGCCGCTCGCGGCCGCCTTCGCCGCGGCGGCGACCGGCTTGAGATTCGGCTCGGAGCGGTCGCCGAGGTAGACCGAATCGACTTCCTTGCCCGAATAGATCGCCTTGTTCTCCGGCCCGTCGACCTTGAGGATCGCGAGCGCGCCCTTGTTGAACGCGCGGAAGATCGAATGGTCGACGAGCACGTAGCTGCCCGGCACCTCGGTGTGGAACTCGACGATCGCGGCGCCGCCGGCGGGGATGAGCGTGGTCTGGACGTTCTCCTGCGGATGCGTACCGCCTTCCTGCTGCACGCGATCGAAGATCTCGCCGATCACGTGGAAGCTCGAGACGAGATTGGGGCCGCCGTTGCCGATGAACAGGCGCACGGTCTCGTTGGTCTTGGCGGCGAGCGACTTGTCGCCGGTGAGCGCGCCTTCCGCGCCGTTGAACAGCACGTAGGTGGGCTTCTCGTCGATCGCCTTTTCCATGTCGAAGGGCTGGTTGCCCTTCTCGCGGTACTTGCCGGTCGTGTAGAAGTCGCCCTGCAT
>NZ_DATDMY010000099.1:0-10302 GCF_036518555.1 Dokdonella sp.
GTCGTCGACGAAGTCGCCGCCCGCGATGTTCATGCCCGCGAGGTCGATGTCCGGCAGGATCACGTGCGCGTTCGCGGCGTCCGGCGCGAACAGGTCGAGGCCGATGTAGTCCTGCGCCCCGGTGCTCGTGTCGAGCTGCACCGCGAACGCGGGCAAGCCGGGGGTGCCGGGGGTGCCGGGCACGCCGGCGGGCGACGGTCGCGTGGCGGCGTCCGCACGCTTCGCCGGGCGGCGCTGCAGCGCCGACGCGTCGAATGCGGTGCGCGCGGTCGCGCGCAGCAGGCGCGCGGCGACCGACGACGGCGGGTATTCGCCCGCGCTCCAGTCAAGCGTGCGGTTGCCATCGTTGCCGACCACGAGCGGCTGGGTCACCGCGATGCCGCTCGCAGCGAACGCGTTCATCTGCGCGACCGGCAACACGAGATGCGGCGCGCCGACGTCGGCATGCACGCTCGCCGACGCGGACAGCGCGTCGGCGGCCGGCTGCAGGGTCCATCGTATGGCCTTTCCCGGCGTCAGCGCGGGCGCGAAGCTCGAATAGGTCCGCGCGATCGTCGCGTCCGCTTGCAGCCCTGCAATCGCCTGGTCGCCCGCGTCGCCGACATCGCCCTGTCCCGATCCCGTGAGGAGGTACTGGAAGAGGTAGCCGCCGCTCGCTTCGTCGATGACGACTTCGAACGTGAAACCGGGCATCGACGGCCAGTCGAGCGCGAGATCCTTCCACTCGACGACGAAGCGGCGCTGCCCGGGCGTGCTGCCGAGCACCTTCGTGTAGACACTGCCGACGCCGTCGGCGTAGCCGCTCCACGCGGGCGCGATCGCCGACGTGACGTAGGTCGAGGGGAACGCGTAGGTCATCGGGATCGCGCACGGCGCGCTGCCCGGCTGGATCGCGCCGTTCGCGCCGACGCAGAGCATGTCGCTGCGCGCGCCGAACAGGTCGACCGGGAACGGCGCCTGCACCAGCGCCGAGCGCGCGTGCGAGAAGCCGCCCGCGAGATCGAGCAAGGTGCCGTCGCTCGCGTCGATGTAGTCGAACGCGACGCCGTCGTCGACCGCGTAGTCGGGACGCGTGCCGCTCGCGGTCCAGCTCACCTCGACATCGCCGTCGACGACCGCGCCGGCGACTTCGAGCTTGATGTAGCGCCAGCTCTCGCCCGGCGCGATGTCCTGGTGCAGCTCGGCGAACAGGTCGCCGTGCAACGAATCGGACAGCGTATGCCAGGACAGCGTGCGGTCGGTGGCGTTGGTGAGCGTGTAGCACCAGGACAGCTGGTCGCCGACATCGGCGACGATGCTCGCCTGCGTGCCGCAGGCGTCGGGCTGGCCCGGGTCCGCGAGCGCGACGCCGACGTCGACGCACAGACCGTCGGCGGAGCATGCGTGCGGAACCTGCGCACCGACGCGGTGCAGCGCGGCGGACTCGGCGGCGCCGGCGCGCGCGCCGCCGAGGACGGCGCAGCCGGACGCGATGAACAGCAACAACCAGTTGGCGGAGCGGAGGGACATCGGGAACCTCGGCAGGGGGCTGGCAGCGGATCAGCGCGGCGACAACGCGATGACCGGCGCATGACGGGAGCCACGAGCCTGCACGAGCGACACCCGCGCGCCATTCGCAGCCGCTAGCAAACCCCTAGCAAGGCGCTAGCAGGAAGGCAGAAGAGCCGTGCAATCAGTGCCTTGGCCGCGGGCGCAACCGGTCATGAGCGAACCGGCGCCGGCGCCGCGTCGCGCAGGTTCGCCCGGACCTGGCGCTCTCCCGCGAGCGCGTCCGCCTGGCGCAACGCGGACGCACGCAAGTCCTCGCGACCGAGCGCCCTATACAGCTCGACCTGCAACTGCGCGCAGGCGAAGTCGCGATCGGACCAGCGCGCGACGCGACCGCCGATCTCGGCCGCGCGGCGCGTATCGCCGCGTTCGAGCAGCCAGTCCGCATAGGCGATCGTGGCGTCGGCGATCGTCGCGGGTACTCCGCCCTGCTCGGCGGTCGCGAGCGCACGTTCGTACTCGCGCGTGGCCGCGGCCGCGTCGCTGCGCGCTCGCGCCCGCGCGGCGAGCACGAGCGCCGCATAGGGCGATTCGTCGTCGACCGCGCCGTCGGCCAGCTGCGATTCGCCGGCACGCACGAGCAGCCACGCGGTGCGTTCGCGCAGCGGCTCGTCGGGCTGCCGCGGCCAGGCCGCGAGCGCGAGTCGCGCTTCCGCGATCGCGCGCGCGCGATCGCCCGTGAGTTCGGCCAGCCGCGCACCCTGCGCGTGCACGTAGTGGCCGTAACCGGCTTGGGTCGCCGCCGCGAGATCGTCGCGGGTGGCCGCGAGCACCTGCGCCGCGGCCTGCAGGCGTCCTACGTCGATGAGCGCGCGCGCGCGATTGGCCGCGAGCGCAAGGCGCTGGCCCGGATCGCCGACCTGCGCGCGCAGCGCCCACAGGCGCTCGCTCGTCGCGAGCGCGTCGTCGTGCTGCAGCAGGTCGGCCTGCACCTCGAGCTGGCCGTTGAGGACCGCACGCTGCGCGTCGACGGCGCCGAAGCGCTCGAACGTCGCCGCGGCGGCGCGGAAGTCGACCAGCGCATCGGCGAGGCGCCGCCGATTCGCGTCGAGCAGGCCAAGGTAGTTGTCGACGCGCGCGAGACCGAGCGCGTCGCCTGCCGCGGCCATGCGCGCGCGCGCGAGGCCGAGGTCGTTGGAGGCGTCGTCGAAGCGACGCAGGCAGCTGCGTGCGAGTCCGCGCCCCGCCAGTGCGTTGCCTTGCGCGAGCGGCTTGCCGTCGGGCTCGGCCAGGCGCACGGCCGCGTCGTACCACGGTTCGGCCGCAGCGCAGTCGCCGCGACGCATCGCGAGCATGCCGCGCGAGACGAGCACGTTCGCACGCAGCTCGAACGACAGCGTGGCCGGATCGGCGAGCAGGTCGCGCAGGATCGCGTCGGCCTCGTCGATGCGGCCGAGGTGGAACGCGACCTGGGCGACGCGGAAGCGCAGGCGCGGATCGCCCTGTTCGGACGGCGATGCCTGTTCGAGCAGTTCGCGTGCGAGACCGTACTCGTTGCCGAGCACGGCCGCTTGTACGCGCTGCAGGCGGTCGTCGAGCGCGTCGCTGCCGCCCTCCTCGTCGAGGCTGGCGCGGTGGCCGAGCGCCGCGAGCAGCAGTCCGCTCGCCTGGCGCGCGGCTTCGGTCGGTTGCGTACGCGTCGAGGCGACCCGATGGCGCGCCCCGCGATCGTCGATCGCGTCGAGTTCGACCTGCCAGCCTTCGCTCGACTGCCGCACGCGGCCGTGCACGACGAGGCGCGGTTCGAACGCGGCGAGCGCGTCCTGCTCACGTCGCGATTCGTCGGCGTCCGCGTGCGCGTGCAGGGCCGCGACGACGCTCTCGCTCGGCGGCACCGGCAACTGCGCCGCGCGCAGGCGTTCGGCGACGAGATCCATCGCGCCGAGGCGCAGCCACCCTTGCTCGCGCGCTGCCGACACCTCGAACGGCAGCACGAGCACGACCTCGGCATCCGCGTGCGCCGACCGCGCCGTCGAAGGTGCACGACGGGTCGTGAACCATGCGCCCGCAGCAGCGAGCGCGACGATCGACGCGACCACCGTGCCGATGACGCGAGCACGACGCGGGTGCCTCTCATCGCGTGCTGCCGGCGCGGGTTCGGCAGGCACCGCAGCGGCGATGCCTGCCGCGCTCGGCGCGGCGGCCGTCGCCTCGGCCGTCGACGCCGCCGGCAGCGCATCGGCGCGCACCGCCTCCGCGTCCTCGACCGGCATGACCCAACGGTAGCCGAAGCCGGGCACGGTGCGGATCGCGCGCTGCGCCTGTGCGTCGTCGCCGATCGCGCGCCGGGCACGCGCGATGAGCTGGCTCACGAGCACGTCGGCGACGTCCACGCGCCCCCACAGCGCCGCAACGAGCTCATCGCGACCGACCGCGCGCTCGCGGTGCTCGACGAGGTAGGCGAGGCAGTCGAACACGCGCCGTGCGACCGGTTGCAGTCGTTCGTCGTAGCTGAGTTCGCGGGCCCGCGGTGCGAGCCGCCAGCGCCCGAAGTGATAGTTCATCCGGGCATTCTAGGGCCTGTGGACGATCCGCAGCCGGGTGCCGCGGCGACGGCGCGATCGCATGCCGGATCGAGGCCAGCGCGCCCTCCTGCCGCGCAAGCGCATCGGCCGGCAGTCGCGCCGTCAACGCGCTGCGATGCGCGACCGCGATGCGAGTGCGGCGACCTCGGCGGGTTCGAGCAGGCGCCAGGCGCCTCTCGCGAGCGAGCCGAGCGCGAGCGGGCCGATCGCGACGCGCACGAGGCGCAGCACGCCGACGTCGAGTGCGGCGAGTACGCGGCGGATCTGCCGGTTGCGGCCCTCGTCGAGCACGATCTCGAGCCAGGCATGGCGCTCGCCGCGGCGCAGTTCGCGCACCGCTTTCACCGCAAGGCGCTCGCCGCGGTCGACGACGCCCGCGCGCATCGCCTCAAGCAGGGTCGCGTCGGGGAGGCGATCGATCTGCACGTGATACGTCTTGTCGAGCCGCGACTCCGGTGCGGTGATCGCCGCGGCCCACGCGCTGTCGTTGCTGAACAGCAGCAAGCCCTCGCTCGCGCGATCGAGCCGGCCGACCGGCGCGAGCCACGGCAGGCCGGAGCCGTCGAGGAGCGCATACACGGTGTCGCGGCCGCGTTCGTCGTCCGCGGTGGTGACGACGCCGCGCGGCTTGTTCAGCGCCAGGTAGACGCGCTCGCGCGCGGCGACCGCGTCGTCGTCGATCGCGATGCGTTCACGTGCGGCGTCGGTCGGGCGCTCCGGATCGCGCACCACGCGACCGTCGACGCTGACGCGACCGGCGGCGATCCAGCGCGCGGCCTGCGTGCGCGAGGCGATGCCGAGCTTCGAGATCACCCGCGCGAGGCCATGGCGGGGTGCGGTCGCGTTCGTCGCCGTCGGCGCGCGCGACGATCCGGTGCGGCGTGCGCGCACGCGCCTCAGAGCCGCGCGAAGCCGGCGCCCGGCGCCGCGTCGAAGACTTCGCGTTCGACCGCATCGACGCGCGCACCCGGCGGACCACGCCGCAACCAGCGTTCGAGTTCGTCGAGCGCCGCGGAGTCGCCGCTGGCGACGACCTCGACGCGGCCGTCGGCGAGGTTCTTCGCCCAGCCGGCCAGGCCGAGTTCGTGCGCGCGAGCCTGGGTCGACGCGCGGAAGAACACGCCCTGCACGAGTCCGGACACGTGGAATCGCGCACCGGCCATCGTGCTACTTGCCGGCTCCTGCGGCGACGACTTTGTCGAGGTCGTCGCCGGTGATCGGACCGGTGAACTTCTTCGCGACCGTGCCGTCCGGCGCGATCACGTAGGTCAGCGGCAGGTTGCGCGGCACCTCGAAGTCCGGCAGCGGGTTGTAGACGTCGCCCTGGGCGAGCGCATACGACACCGGATGCTTCTTCACGAACGCATCGATCTCTTCGCGCTCGGTGTCTTCCCAGGCGATGCCGATCGCGCTCGCTTCCTTCGCGTGCGCGCCCACCCAGGCGGAGATGTCGGGCATCTCCTTGATGCACGGGGAGCACCAGGTCGCCCAGAAATTGACGATGACCCAACGACCGCGCTGCGCGGACAGGTCGAACGTCTTGCCGTCGAGCGTCGCGATCGAAAGGGCGGGCTTCGCCTTCGTCGCGTGCTGCTCGTCGGCGTGCGCGAGGCCGGTCGGGACGGCGGCCACGAGCGCGAAGGCAAGGGCGAGGCGGATCCGGTTCATGCGTGTTCCGTCGGTTTCGGGGCGGGGACGCCGGGCGGGGATGGTACATCCGGCGCGAACAGCGCGGCCAATGGCACGCCGAGTCCATCGCGGATGCGCGTGCCGAGGCGCGCGATGAGCGCGACCGCGGGGGTGGCCAGTCCGTCGACGCCGGCGTCGTCGAGCGGCACGCGATAGCCGCCCGCGTCGACGAGATCGAGCAGTTGCACGCGCCCGAGGTCGCGCACGACGACCCACTCGCCGAGTTCGCCGCGACGGATCACGCCGACCCGATGCAGGTCGCCGAGGTAGCGCTGCAGCAGGTCGTCGGTGAGGAACGGTTCGAGCGCGCACAACTGCGCGCTGTGCAGGCCGCGACCGTCGCGCTGCGCTTCGACGAAATGGCCGAGCACGCGCAGCAGGCCGGTCAGCTCGTGCCCGCGCGGCAGGCGCTGCGACGCGGGTCGATAGTCGAACGCATTGAGCGACGCGGTGATCGACGCGCCGAACAGCACGATCGCCCACGACAGGTAGATCCAGAAGATGAAGATCGGCACCATCGCGAGCGCGCCGTACACCTCCTGGTAGCTCGCGTAGCGCGTCGCGTACAACGCGAAGCCGCGCTTGGCGAGCTCGAACAACGTCGTCGCGAGCAATGCGCCGAACAGCGCATGGCGGGTGCGTACGCCACGGTTCGGGATCACGACGTAAGCGGCGACGAGCGCGCTCCATACGAGCAGGAACGGCAGCACCGCGAGCACGCGCGCCTTGATCGAGAACTGCGCTTCGGCCACGTCGATGAACGGGAGCGCGAACGCGTACGAACTGATCGCGAGCGCGGCGACGAGCAGCAACGGCCCGAGCGTGAGTGCGGTCCAGTAGACGATGAAGCGCGCGCCCGCGCGGCGCGCGACCTGCACGCGCCAGATGCGGTTGAACGCGTCCTCGATGCTCATCATGAGCGAGACCGCGCTGAACAGCAGAACGAGCACGCCGACCGCGGTCGCCTGGCTCGCATTGTCGGCGAACTGGGTGAGGTAGCCCTGCACCGTGCTCCCGGCCGCGGGCACGAAGTTCTCGAACACCCAGCGCGTGACCTGCTCGCGCCACCCCGCGAAGCCGGGGAACGCCGCGAGCACGCCGAGTACGGCCGCGGTCAGCGGCACGAGCGCGAACACGGTCGTGAACGCGAGCGCGCCCGCGGTCTGCAGGCAGCGGTCCTCGAGGAAGCGTCGCCAGGTGAACTCGACGAACGCGACGATGCGGTCGCGGTCGTAGCGCGGATGGACGAGCCGGAGCAGGCGATCGAGCAGCATGCGCCGAGCCTAGCGCAGCGCGGCTGACTGGCCAATGTGCGGCTCGACCGCGCGGCAACGGGCATCGCGCCGCTCGACCTGTGGGACGCCGCCCCGCCCGATGCGGGACGTCGTGCGCACGCAGCGTGCGCGGCGTCGCTTATCATCGGACACCCACTTCCCCGGGCCTGCCGATGAGCGAAATCCTCGTCCTCTACTACAGCCGCGGCGGCAAGGTCGCGCAGCTCGCGCGGCTCGTCGCGCGCGGCGTCGAGGAAATCGGCGGCATGCGCGCGCGCGTGCGCAGCGTGCCGCCGGTCGCGCCCGTGACCCAGACCGCGGCGCCACCCGAGCCCGACGAGGGCGCCCCCTACGTGGCGCGCGCGGACCTCGACGAATGCGCCGGCCTCGTGCTCGGCAGTCCGACCCGCTTCGGCAACATGGCGGCGCCGCTGAAGCACTTCCTCGACACGACCTCGGCCGAATGGGCGTCGGGCACGCTCGTCGGCAAGCCCGCGGGCGTGTTCACCTCGACGAGCACGATGCACGGTGGACAGGAGACGACCCTGCTGTCGATGATGCTGCCGCTGCTCCATCACGGCATGATCCTCGTCGGCATCCCCTACACCGAGGCCGCGCTCAACCGCACGCGCGGCGGCGGTTCGCCGTACGGCGCGAGCCACGTCGCGGGCACGTCGGGAGAGAATCCGATCGACGACGACGAGCGCACGCTCGCGCGCGTGCTCGGGCGCCGGGTCGCCGACGTCGCGGCGAGATTGGAACGCGGCGCATGACACCGCAACGTCTCGGCTACGTCGCCTGGACGGCGCTCGTGCTGCTGCAGCCTCTCTGGTACTTCGGACTCGCGCCGCCCGCGAACGGCAAGCCCGCGTACGCGCTCGCGCTGACCCTGCCGCCACTGCTGCTGCCGCTGCTCGCGCTCGGGCGTCCTCGCCGCGCGCTGCTCTGGATCGGCATCGTCGCGCTGTTCTACTTCTGCCACGGCATCGTCGCGGCCTGGGCCGTACCCGCGGCGCGCCTGCCCGCGCTGCTCGAAGCCGCGTGCTGCGTCGTGCTGGTCGGCGCGATCGGCTGGGACACGCACCAGCGCAAGCGTGCTGCGCGAACGGGCTGATCGACGTCGAAAGCAAAGCCTGAAATCTCTGGCTCTTGACCACGCGACTTCGACGCGCGGTGCGTCAATCCTTCTTCTTCGCCTTCGTCTTCTGCTCGCAGCATTGCTGGTGCTTGTGCTCGACCGCCGACGGCAGGCGCTCGGCGAGGAATTCGACCATCGCGCGCACGCCGGGCAGCTGGCCGCGCCGGCTCGGGTAGACGAAGTGCATGACGCCCTGCGGCATCGCCCAATCCGGCAGTACGACCTCGAGCTCGCCCTTGACGACCGCGGGTGCGCAGACGAACTCGGGCAGGGTCGCCACGCCCTGACCGCGCCGAGCCGCTTCGAACAGCAGCGCGAAGTCGCCGCAGATCACGCGCGCCTGCATCTCGACGCTCGCCTTCGCGCCGTCGGGGCCGTGAAGATCGAGGATCTGCGCGCCGTCGTGCTCGAGCATCGACAGCAGCGGGAGGCGCTCGAGTTCGTCCGGCTGCCGCGGCCGGCCGTGCGCGTCGAGGAACGACGGCGAAGCGACGAGCAGCGCGCGCGAGTGGCCGAACGTGCGCAGCACGAGCGAGGCGTCCGTATCGAGCTTGTCGCGCACGCGGATCGCGAGGTCGAAGCCTTCGCCGATCACGTCGACGCGCCGGTTGCTCGACAGCACGCGCACCTGCACCTTCGGATACGCGGCGAGGAAATCGGGCAGCACGTGCGCGACGATCGTCTGCACGAGCGAGACCGGGCAGCTCAGGCGCACGACGCCGCGCGGCTCCGCACGCAGTTCGTCGACGACGTCCTGCGCCGCACGCGCTTCCTCGAGCGCGGCGCGGCAGTGCGCGTAGAACCGTTCGCCGATCTCGGTCACCGCGAAGCGACGCGTAGTCCGCTGCAGCAGCCGCACGCCGAGGCGCTCCTCGAGCTGGGCGATGCGCTTGCTGAGGCGCGACTTGGGTGTATTGAGCGCGCGTCCCGCGGCCGAGAAGCCCTTGTTCTCGACCACCGCCGCAAAAAAGCGCAGGTCATTGAGGTCGTGCAGTGCACCGTCGGCCGCGGCCATCATCGTTTCCCAGGGTGAACGAACCATCGCATTTTGACCGACTTCTCGATCGATTGTCCACGCCATATCGTTTCAGGCGTCGGGAGCACGGCTCCCACGGTCCAAGGAGACCCGCGATGAAACTGCTCCATGTCGATTCCAGCGCCCTCGGTACGCATTCGGTCACGCGCGAGCTCGGCCGCGCCCTGGTCGAGTCGTGGACGCGCAACAACCCCGGCACCGACGTCGTCTACCACGACCTCGCCGCGCAGCCGCTGCCGCACTGGGCACCGGTCGCCGACGCGGGTGACCCTGCCGTCCGCGCCGGCAACGCGATGCTCGACGAGTTCCTCGCCGCCGACGTCGTCGTCATCGGGGCCCCGATGTACAACTTCTCGATCCCGAGCACGCTCAAGGCATGGATCGACCGCATCGCGGTCGCCGGCAAGACGTTCCGCTACGGCGCGAACGGCCCCGAAGGCCTCGCTGGCGGCAAGCGCGTGATCATCGTCTCCGCGCGCGGTGGCATCTACAGCGAAGGCCCGGCCGAAGCGATGGACTTCCAGGAAGATTACCTGCGCACGGTGTTCGGCTTCCTCGGCGTCACCGACATCGAAGTCGTGCGCGCCGAGGGCGTGAACCTTTCGCCGGAGAGCAAGCAGCGCGCGGTCGCCGCCGCGCACCATTCGATCGCGCGTCGCGAGCACCCACGGGCGGCATGACCGGTTGCGCGCATGCCGGATCTAGTGCGCGTCGGCCGGAGGAGCCGCCGCCGCGACGCGCGGCGGCCGGCACAGCGGCACGAGCACGAGCGCGACGAGGAACATCCACGCCATGAGGCGGAACACGTCATTGAACGCAAGGGTGAGCGAGGCGCGCGTGACGACGCGCGCGAACTCGCCCTGCGCGAGGAGCAGCGCGTGCGCGGCGTCGCTGTTCGCCGCGGCGAAGCGTCCGGCGAGCGCGGCGACGGTTTCCGGAGCGCTGCGCGCGGCTTCGCCGAGGCTCTCGCCGAAACGCGCGACGTGGATGCGCGCTTCGTCCTGCAGCCAGGTGTTGACGACCGCGATGCCGATCGCGCCGCCGAGGTTGCGCATGAGGTTGAACAAGCCCGATGCCGCGCGCAGCTCGGCC
>NZ_DATDMY010000100.1:0-3469 GCF_036518555.1 Dokdonella sp.
CGCGCGCGGCTTCGCGCCGTTCGTGCTCGACGGCGTCACCGGCAGCGGCAAGACCGAGGTCTATCTCGAGATCATCCGCGACTGCCTCGCCCGTGGTCGCCAGGCGCTCGTGCTCGTGCCGGAGATCGCGCTGACGCCGCAGGCGCTGCGCCGCTTCCGCGAACGCCTCGGCGTCGAGGTCGCCGCGCTGCACTCCGGCCTCGGCGATGCCGAGCGCGCACGCGCCTGGCTCGCCGCCGCGCGCGGCGAGGCACCGCTCGTGCTCGGCACGCGCTCGGCCGTGCTCGTGCCACTCGCGCGGCCGGGCGTGATCGTCGTCGACGAAGAGCACGACGCGTCGTACAAGCAGCAGGAAGGCTTCCGCTACCACGCACGCGACCTCGCGGTCGTGCGCGCGAAGGCGCTCGGCGTCCCGATCGTGCTCGGCTCGGCGACGCCATCGCTCGAGAGCCTCGCGAACGTCGATGCGCGGCGCTACCGGCTGCTCCGCCTCGACCGCCGCGCCGGGCGCGCCGAACCGCCCGCGCTGCAGGTCGTCGACCTGCGCCGCCAGCGCCTGCAGCACGGGCTCGCCGCGCCCGCGCTTGCGGCGATCGCGGCCTGCCTCGCACGCGACGAGCAGGTGCTCGTGTTCCGCAACCGGCGCGGCTACGCGCCCGTGCTGCTCTGCCACGATTGCGGCTGGAGCGCCCGCTGCCCGGATTGCGAGCGCGCGCTGACCCTGCACAAGCGCGAGCACCGCCTGCGCTGCCATCACTGCGGCCACGAGGAACGCGTGCCCGACGCCTGCCCGTCCTGCACCGGACTCGCGCTGCACGCGATCGGCGAAGGCACCGAGCGGCTCGAGGACGCCCTCGGGGCGCACTTTCCGGGGGTGCAGATCGTGCGGGTCGATCGCGACACCACGCGTGGCCGCCGCCTGCGCGACGCGCTGTTCGACAGCTTGCCCGACGCCGGCGCGCGCATCCTCGTCGGCACGCAGATGCTGGCCAAGGGCCACGACCTGCCGCACCTCACGCTCGTCGTCGTGGTCGGCGTCGACGAGGGTCTCTACAGCGTCGACTTCCGTGCCGGCGAGCGGCTCGGCCAGCTCGTCGTGCAGGTCGCCGGCCGCGCCGGTCGCGCCGATCGGCCGGGCACGGTGATCCTGCAGACGCACGATCCCGCGCATCCGCTGCTCGGTGTCCTGCTCAACGGCGGCTACCGCGCGCTCGCCGCACGCCTGCTCGACGAGCGCCGCAGCGCGGGCTTGCCTCCGTTCGTGCAGTTCGCGCTGCTGCGCGCCGAAGCGCCGCAGCAGGACGTACTCGACCGGTTCCTGCGCGCCGCCGCGGCGGGTGCGACGCCGATGCCCGCGGGCGTGAGCCTGCACGGACCCCTCGCGGCACCGATGCCGCGCCGCGCAGGCGCGTGGCGCGCGCAGATCCTCGTCGAAGCGGGCGAACGCGCCGCCTTGCAGGCGTTCCTTCCCGGCTGGCTCGATGCGGTGCGCGCGCTGCCGGACGAGCGCCGCGTGCGCTGGTCGATCGACGTCGATCCGGTCGACCTGTACTGAAGGGCGTCGTGCCGCGCGCGTCAGCGCAGCGGACCGATCGCCTCGAAGCCGTCGGCGAAGATCCAGTCGTCCTGCTCGACGTGCACGACCGCGCGACGCCGCTGGTAGTTCGGGTCGAGGCCGTTGAGCAGCAGTGTGCGGCCGTCCGGCGTGACCCCGACGACGAGCAGATCGACCCAGTCGGCCGCGCCGAACTCGATGCCCCAGCCGGCGAGGAACGCGGTGATGTCCTGCGGACCGTCGGTGGCGGTCCAGTAGAAGCCGTGGTTGGTCGGCCCGAGGTTGGGGTCGAACACGACATAGCTGCCGACGACGACGTTGCCGTCTTCGCTCGACTCGAACGCGTACGTCACTGCGCCGGCCTGCGCGCCGTCGGGGAGGTCGAGGTACTCGAGGCCGACGCCCGCGCGCCAACGCCACGCACGCGGATCGCCGAGGCCGTTCTCGACGCCGGCGCCGACGATGACCGAGCAGTCGCTGTTGCAGCCGATCGCCTGGCCCACCCGCTGGCCCTGCGCGTCGGTGATCCAGCTCGGCACACCGTCGTCCCAGCGCAAGCCGTAGCGCGTGTAGTCGTCGGGCGCGGGTTCGCCGAAGCCGGCGACGACATGCCCGTCGTTCGACGCGGCCCAGGCCTGCGCGCTGAACGCGTCGGCGGGCAGCGCGAGCGGGACCTGGCCGCCTGCCGCGGTCCACGACCACGGCAGTTGCGGCCAGGGTCCTTCCGGCGGCGGCACCGCGGGTTCGGCCGAGCCGGTCAGCACGGTGCCGTCGGACGAGACGCCGAACACCGAGGCGCTGCCGAGCGTCGCGCTCGCGCCCGAGATGCGCGCCCAGTCGGTGCCACCGGTCCAGATTTCCGGAGCGGCGACCGGCGCATCGCCGCCGTCGTCGAAATAGCCGGTGGTCGCGATCGTGCTGCCGTCCTTCGACACCAGCGGGGTGATGTTATCGAGCGTGAAGGTCAAGCCGCCGCCGAGCACCTCGGGCACGCCGCCGGGCTGCCAGCGCACGACGAGGCCATCCGGGTAGACGACGCCGATCACCGTACCGTCCGCCGCGATGTTCGTCGCTCCGGCGACCGTGTAGCCGTCGGGCACGGGCAATTCGGCGAGCGTCACCGTATCGGCGACGGCGGCCGGCGCGACGGACAGCAGCAGCACCGCGCACAGCGGACGCAGGAAGACACGGTTGGACGGGGGCGACGCGATCATGGACGGCTCCGGCAGTTCGGGGTTCCGCGCAGGTTCCGTCCCCTTGCGGGCCGGGTCACTCCAAGCGCGCTCCAATCGCATGACGGGCGCTTCCGTCATGCATGACGAACGCATTCACCGCGGCGCCGTCGCCTCGGGCGGTGCGAGCAGGGCGACCGGAATTTCGCGTTCGCCCGCGAGCGCCTGCGCCTGGCGCAGCGCGTTGAACCACGCCTCGCGCGGCCCGAGTTGCGCGAACAGCCGCAGCTGGAGCAGCGCACTGTCGAAGTCGCGCGCGGCCCACGGCGCGACGCGGCCGATCACCGCGACGGCAGGGTCGCGCGCGCCGGCATCGAGCAGGTATGGCCCCTGCACCGCGGCGACCGCGACGATCTCGGCCGGCACGCCGCGCCGGTCGGCGCTCGCGGCCGCATGCTGGAGCCAGCCCATCGCGCAGCCGTCGCGCACGTGGATGCACCATTCGGCCATCGCGAGGGCGTCGTCGACGGCGCCGGGCTCGTTCGCCGCGGTCAGCGGTGCTTCGCGCCGGCGGTCCAGCAGCACGTAAGCATCCCCGCTGCGGCCGAGCGCGAGCAACGCACGCTGGCGCACGCGCACGACCGCGCCGCGATCGCCGTCGGCACCGGAGGCGGGCCAGTCGGCGAGCGCATCGGCCGCCGCGCGCGCGGCGTCCTCCCAACGCCGTTCGCGCGCGGCGAGA
>NZ_DATDMY010000101.1:0-5976 GCF_036518555.1 Dokdonella sp.
ACCGCCCAGGTGATCGCGGCGAGTTCGGACAGCAGCCAGAGCGAGAACACGATGCCGACCACCGGCACGATCGGCACCCATGGGGTGCGGAACGCGCGCGGCAGGTCGGGCTTGCGCCGGCGCAGGATCAGCACCGCGCTGCAGATCACGATGAACGCGGACAGCACGCCGATGTTGACGAGCTTGGCGACTTCCCCGAGTGGGAACAGGCCGGCGACGAGCGCCGTGAACAGGCCGAGCGCGACGGTCGGCCGGTGCGGCGTGCCGTACCGCGGATGCACTTTCGCGAACCAGGCCGGCAGCAGGCCGTCGCGCGACAGCGCGAACCAGATGCGCGCCGCAGCGAGCATGAACGCAAAGATCACGCTGAGGATGCTCGCTATCGCAGTGGCCGAGATGGCCGCGCCGATCCACTTCATGCCGAGCGTCTGGAACGCGTGCGCGACCGGCGCGTCGTTGCCGAGCTGCGTGTAGGGCACCATGCCGGTGAGCACGAGCGTGATGGCGATGTAGAGCGCCATCGACACGCCGAGCGAGAGCAGGATCGCGCGTGGCAGGTCGCGCTGCGGGTCCTTCGCCTCCTCGGCCGCGGTGGTCAGCGTGTCGTAGCCGAACACGGCGAAGAACACGACCGCGGCCGCGGTGACGACGCCCTGCCAGCCGTAGTGGCCGACGCCGTCCGCGCCGACGATGCGCTCGGGCACGAACGGGTGCCAGTTGGCGGGATCGACGTGGAACATGCCGACGCCGATCACGATCACTACGGCGACGACCTTGATCGCGACGATGAGCGTGTTCGCGCGCGCGCCCCACTCCGTGCGCAGGGTCAGCAGCACGGCGACCGCCATCGCGACGAGCGCGCCGATCAGGTTGAACATGCGGCCGTCGCCCGAGTGCGGCGCGCCACGCAAGGCCTCGGGCACGTGCAGCCCGAACGCATCGAGCAGGTTGAGCACGTAGCCGGACCAGCCGCTCGCGACCGCGGCGACGATGAGCGCGTATTCGAGCAGCAGGTCCCAGCCGATGAGCCAGGCGATCAGTTCGCCGAGCGTCGCGTAGCTGTACGTGTAGGCGCTGCCGGTGACCGGTATGAGGCCCGCGAACTCGGCGTAACAGAGCGCGGCGGCCGCGCTCGCGATGCCCGCGATGATGAACGACAGCGCGACCGCCGGCCCGGCGTTCGCCGCGGCCTGCTGCCCCGCGAGCACGAAGATGCCGACGCCGATGATGCCGCCGAGGCCGATCGCGGTGAGCTGCCAGACGCCGAGCACGCGACGGAAGTCGCGCCGCGAGCCGAGTTCGGCCTGCAGCTGTTCGATCGGCTTGTGACGCGTCAGTTGCGCGAGCAGGCTCATGCGGCGTTTCCCCTGGACGGAAGCGTCGATCATAGCCGCAACGCCGGGCCGCGCTCAGCGCACTGCAGCACGAGCCGGCATGCGCGCAACGGCGCGCCCGGCGACCCTTGCGCGCGACGCGCGCGTCAACCGTCGAAGCCGTCGACGAAGATCGTGTCGTCGGCGCCGGCGCCGAGCGTGCCGTCGGGATTGAGGTTCTGCGCGCGAACGGTCGCGTCGTCGCCGTTGCCGCCGTCCTGCCACGCGTATACCGCGAAACCGCCGGCGCCGATCGCCGCGTCCATGCGGCCGGTGTAGCGCTGCGTCTTCACCATGGTCGACTGCGCGGCCCAGACGTAGTCGCCCGCGGCGTCGAGGCGCGCGACCGTGAGCGGCTGGTCCGCCGCCGGGATCGCGCCGGTCACCCATCCCGCGAGCATGCCGTCGGCCATCGGCAGCGCGGTCAGCTGCGAGATCACGTGGGTGCCGTCGGTCGAATCGGCCAGCGGCACGAGCACCTTGCCCGTGTCGCCCCAGAGACGTGCGCCGCTCGCGTCGATGCGTTGCGCCGAGACGCCGTCATAGTCGCGCGTGCCGTCGTTGAAGTAGTCGTTCCAGACGACGTCGATGCTGCCGCTCGCGGCGTTCCAGCTCGCGACGGTGCCGAAATGCTGCTGGGTCGTGTCGGTCGTCGCGAGCACGCCGTCGGCGTCGAGCAGAGCGTTGCCGTTCGCGTCCAGGTGCTGCACGCGCGCGTTGAACGCGAGCCCGGTCGCGTCGTAGTCCCAGAACACGCCGCCGCCGGCAGCGTCGGCGAGGAACGGCGGGTAGTAGCCCGCCTGCAGGTTGCCCGCGCCGAACACGCGCACGGCGCTGCCGCCACCCCACAGCGGCGCACCGTCCGCGGCCGCGAGCTTCTGCGCGCGCAGGATGCGCGTCGATCCGCTCTGGTTCGACCACGACACGATCGCGTCGCCGCCGAGGCCGGGTTGCACGCCGCCGAGCAGCTTGAGTCCGCTCGGCTGGTCGAGCAGCACGCCGAGGGCAGCCCATCGCGCCGTGCCCGTCGGATCGAGCTTCTGCGCGCGCACGCCGGCGTCGGACGACCAGGCGACGACGACGTCGCCGTCGCTCGTCGACGCCACATAGGCGTTGTAAACCCCTTCGGTCGACGCCGGTGCCGACACGGTGACGCCGTCGGCACCCCATGCGAGCGCACCATCGGCGAGCACCTTGCTCACGACGATGTGTTCGTCGTTGGAACCGTTCGCGCAGCAGTTGAACGAAACGTACGCGTCGCCCGCGGCGTCGACGGCGAGGCCGTAGTCGTAGGTGAAGGCGTAATCGCGATCGGCGACGAGTACGCCGTCGTGCGCCCAGAGCGCGTGGCCGCCCGCGTCGAGGCGCTGCAGGCGCACGTCGTAGCCGCTCGCATCGGCGAACCAGCTCACGTAGAAGCCGCCGTCCGGCGCCGCGACGACCTTCGGTTGCGTCGTTCCGCCCGCGGCGTCGCCGACGACGAGGTTGTTCGCCGGATCGGACGACCATTGCGCGTGTGCGGCGATCGAGAACGAGCCCGCCAGCGCGAGCACGGCAAGGCGAAGCGGCACGGCGAGCATGCATGTCATGGCGTAGCCTCCAGGTGGCAATGGGGCGACGGCGCGCCCCGGGTGGCCGTGGTGGTCCTCGGCGATTCGAGGCCCCCGCGGCGCGCGGATACGTCGCGCGCGATCACTCGCGCATGCTCGGTGGCGGCCCTCGCCGTCCCGCTCGTCGACGCGCATCGCGCAGTCGCGGCGCTCGCACTTGGCGCGATCGAGCGCCGCGTCGGCGCGCGCGATCTGCGGTAGGCGGTCCATAAGCGCGCGCCGCGTCCTCGACTTCGAGTGCGAATGGCGCGCGACCTTCGAAGCAGGTACGCGACGACGTCGTGCCAGCCATGCCGGTCCAGGCGCGCGTGTCCGTCGTCGGTGCCGGCCCACGGCGCATCTTCGCCGGACGCGCCGGCCGTCGGCGCCGAACGCCGTGCAGATCATCCGCGACGAACGCCGTTCCGATGCGCCTGCCTTTCATGACGGCCCCCCGATGCCCCGCGACGAGTGTACTTCGACGCCGGCGCAGCGATGGCGCGCCGGCGCGAACGTGCCTGGCGCGGTCCACCGCGGGCTGAACCGCGTCCCGCTATCCGGCGACTGAACATTCAGCGCGCGTTTCTTGCCCGGCGTCGATGCGTGGTGCTGAAGTCCGGGCGTCGTATCCAGCGACATCGTCGAGGAGGTACCCATGCACGCCACCGTCCACCGCAGCTCGCTTCTCGCCCTCGTTGCCGCGCTCGCCGCCGCCCCCGCGTTCGCGCAGGACGACCTCGAGGCGAAGATGAAGGGCGACGATCGGCCATCGGACGCGCAGGTCGAACTGCGCAACCAGTCGCGCTGGTCGCTGCAGGAGCTGTACTTCGCACCGATCGGCAGCGATCGGTGGGGCCCGAACCAGCTCGGCCACCATTCGGTGCATCCGGACGGCACATTCACGCTGACCGGAATCCGCTGCGACAAGTACGACGTCAAGATGGTCGACGACGACGATAACGAGTGCATCGTGCGCGATGTCTCGCTGTGCGGCGCCGACCGCATCTGGCGCATCGAGAACCGCGACCTCGAGCGCTGCCAGGCGCGCACGAACCGCGAGTGACGACGTGGAAAGCGGGGAGCCGCGCGGCTTCCCGCGTTTCCTCCATCAGCGCGACTTGCTGCGTCGACGCGCGCTGAGGTCGGCAGGCGGGGCGAACGAATCGGGCCGCGCCTCGTGCCAGAAGCGCTGGAACACCGCATGCTCGGGCACGCTCGCGAGCAGTTCGCCGGGCTCGAGGAAGCGATGCAGGGATGCGAGCGATCGCACCTCGTTCGGCGACACGCGCCGAATCACGTGCTCGGGCCCGAGTTCCGACGGATGCTCGAGCCCGGCCGCCTGCAGCAGCTCCTTCAGCGCCCGCAACGTGTTCTCGTGGAAGTTGGCCACGCGCGCGGCCTTGTCCGGTACGTCGAGCTTGTTCCAGCGGCGCGGGTCCTGCGTCGCGACCCCGGTCGGGCAGCGGTCGGTGTGGCAACTCTGCGACTGGATGCAGCCGAGCGCGAACATGAAGCCGCGCGCCGCATTGCACCAGTCCGCGCCGATCGCGAGCGTGCGCGCGAGGTCGACCGCGGTGATCACCTTGCCGCTCGCGCCGATGCGCACGCGCTCGCGCAGGTCGAGGCCGACCAGCGTGTCGTGCACGAGCATGAGCGCTTCGCGCAACGGTGCGCCGACGTGGTCGGTGAACTCGAGTGGCGCCGCACCGGTGCCGCCCTCGCCACCGTCGACGACGATGAAGTCGGGCAGGATGCCGGTCGTCGTCATCGCCTTGGCGATGCCGAACCATTCCCACGGATGGCCGATCGCGAGCTTGAAGCCGGTCGGCTTGCCGCCCGACAGCTCGCGCAGGCGCGCGACGAAGCGCAACAATCCTTCCGGCGTGTCGAAGGCCGAGTGGCGCGCGGGCGAGATGCAGTCTTCGCCCATCGCGACGCCGCGCGTCGCGGCGATCTCGGCGCTCACCTTCGGCGCCGGCAGCACGCCGCCGTGGCCGGGCTTGGCGCCCTGCGACAGCTTGATTTCGATCATCTTCACCTGTTCGAGCGCGGCCTTCTCGGCGAAGCGCGCCTCGCTGAACACGCCCGCGCGCTCGCACGCGCCGAAGTAGCCGGAACCGAGTTCCCAAACGATGTCACCGCCGTTCTCGCGGTGATAGGACGACAGCGAGCCCTCGCCGGTGTCGTGATAGAAGCGCCCGCGGCGCGCGCCTTCGTTGAGCGCGCGGATCGCGTTCGGCGAGATCGCGCCGAAGCTCATCGCCGAGATGTTGAACACGCTGGCGGAATACGGCGTCGCGCACTGCGTCCCGATGTCGATGCGGAAATCGTGGCGATCGATGCGACTCGGTCGGATCGAGTGGTTGATCCATTCGTAGCGCTCGGCGTACATGTCGAGCTCGCTGCCGAACGGGCGCACGTCGAGTGCGTTCTTGGCGCGCTGCTTCACCACTGCGCGCTGCACGTGCGAGAACGGCACCTCCTCGTTGTCGGACTCGACCACGTACTGGCGCAGCATCGGCCGCACGTATTCGAAGAAGAACCGCACATGGCAGATCAGCGGGTAGTTGCGCCTCAGGGTCGAGCGCTTCTGCGCGAGGTCGGCGAGGCCGACGACGACGAGCACCGCGCTCGCGATCGCGAGCAGGCGCACGCCGAGGCCGAGGTGCCATCCGGCGAACGCGAGCGCGCAGACGAGCGCGCAGGCGATCAAGGCAAGATAGCGCGAGGGCAACCACGATTCCATGGCGACTCCTGATCGGCGCGCGGCGACGCAGCCTCTCGCCCGAGCATAGCCGAGGTCGGGCCGCCACCATTGCGGCTACACTCGCGGGATGGAAGACAGCGAGCGCCCCAAACCGCCGCGCCGGCGCACGTCGACCGAGGCCGGCGATGGCGCCACGACGACGAAGCCGCGCACGCGCCGCAGCCCGGCCGCGGTCGAAGGCGACGGTGCAGCACCGAAACGTGCGCCGCGCGTTCGTGCGGCGCCGATCGCGGATGAAACGGCAGCG
>NZ_DATDMY010000102.1:0-6694 GCF_036518555.1 Dokdonella sp.
TCGCCTCGCCGCCTACGCCGACCGCGACTTGGGTGCCGCCGACGCGCTCCTCGCGCTGTACGAGGCCGGCGGCGAGACCGCAGCGGCCGCGCGCCTGCGCGATCGCATCGAGGTGCTGCGCGGCCAGCGCCTCGCGGCCGAACACGCGCCCTGACGCGCGTTTCATGCCGATGTCACGTCGATGTCAACGCGTCCTGACGCGCGTTTGACGTGCGGCAGCGCCGGTCTGCCTAGGGTGGGGCCGTGCGTTCGGGCCGGGCCCGGCCGTCGCGACCCTTTGCCAGGATACCCACCGTGAACACGATCCCGATCCTCCTTCGCCGTGCCGTCGTGGCCGGCCTGCTCAGCCCGTTGTTCGCCGGCGCGGCGCCGTCGACGAGCCTGCATGCGCGCCCCGCCGCCGCCCTCGGCAGCGAGATCACGCTCGAGGTCGGCCTCGCGCTCGACGACGGCGACCCGGCGACCTGCGGCAGCGCGACCGACCTCGCCGTTCATGCGGGCGACGCGGTCAACTTCTGCTATACGCTGACCAACCATTCGACCCGCACGCTCGCCTACCACACGCTCGTCGACAGCGTCGACGGCGCGATCTTCACGCTCATGCACGAAGACGTCGCGCCGGGCGCATCGATGCGCTTCAACCGCATCGTTACCGCGACGCTCGGCGTCGAGGACTACGCCGCGGACTGGACCGCGCAGGACCAGGAGCCCGGCTACGCCGCCGCCCCGGTCGCGTTCGCCTTCACCGACATCGTCGGCAGCGGCACGCCGCTCGATCTCGCCGACGACGGCGCGACCGGCGTGACCCTGCCATTCGCATTCCCGTTCTTCGACGGCACGAGCGACCTGCTCACGATCGGCAACAACGGCACGCTCGTGCTCGGCACGCTGACCGGCTTCAGCTACGCGTTCAACGATCCGCTGCCGTACGCGCCCGACGTGTTCATGGGCGGGCCGATCATCGCGCCGTTCTGGGACGACTTCGCCGACAGCGCCGGCAACGTCTGGTGGCGGGTCGACGGTACCGCGCCGAACCGACGCGCGATCGTGCAATGGATCCGCCCGCACTTCCTGCAGTCGGGCGGTACGCCCGCGGTATTCCAGGCCTGGCTCGGCGAGGACGGCTCGCTCGAGTTCCATTACGCCAACACGGTCTTCGGCGATGCCGCGAACCCGGACTGGGACAACGGCGGCAGCGCGACGGTCGGCCTGCAGAATGCGGATGCGTCGATCGGCAACCAGTACTCCTACGACACGCCGTCGCTTTCGCCCGCGAGCGCTCTCGCGTGGACGCGCACGTCGCCGACCGCGTACGCGACCGGCGCGGCCGTGCACCTCGATGTCGCGCCCGCGCTCGTGCCGGCGTCGATCGCGGTCACGCCCGATCCGCTCGCCGCGTCGGCCGAGCCCGGTGGCGCCGCGGTCGCGCTGCCGCTCGTGATCGCCAACGGCGGCGACCAGGTGCTCGAATGGTCCGCGCTCGAAGCACCCGCGGCGCGGCCGTCGAGCACGCCCGCGCCGCAGGCGGCATCGCCGCTCGCCGTGCGCAAGCTCGCCGCGAACGCGGCAACGCGGGACCGCTGGCACGCGCGCCAGCCCGAGGTCGTCTCGCTGCGCGGCGCGGTGACCGAGGGCTGCGACGAATCCACGCCGGGCATCATCGTCCACGACGACGGCGCGCCCGAAGACGGCTACCGCGACGGCTCCGGCCTGTTCACGATTGCCGGCTATGTCGACCGCTTCACGCCGAGCGCGTACCCCGCGACGTTCACGAGCGCGTGCGTCGCGTTCCTCGCCTCGGCGAACGGCACGAGCCAGGCGTTCCAGCTCGTCGTCTACGACGACACCGGCTGGGACGGCGGCCCCGGCAACCTGCTCGCATCGGTCGACGCGATCGCGACCGACATCCCGACCACCGCGACGGCCGCGTTCGTGCGCGTGGACCTGTCCGCGCTCGGCATCAGCGTCGCGAGCGGCAACGTGTACATCGGTGTGCAGTTCGATCCGACCAACCCCGGCACCGCGTTCGTCGCCTCGGACGTCAGCGGCGCGCCGGGCGCGGCGTCGGGCTATCTCATGCGCGGCAATCCGGGTGCGCTCGGCAGCTGGGATCCGATCATCGACCAGTTCAACGACTATCACGCGTTGCTCGTGCGCGCGGTCGAGCAGCCGGACGCGTGCGCGGCGCCGTCCGACGTGCCCTGGCTGAGCCTCGACGCGAGCTCGGGCAGCGTCGATGCGCACGCGCAGGCCACGCTCACCGCGACGCTCGATCCGTCACAGCTCGCGGCCGGCCACTACGCCGCGAACCTCTGCATCGCGAGCAACGACCCGGCCCACCCGCGCCTCGTCGTGCCGGTGAGCTTCGACCTCGGCGACCGCCTCTTCGACGACGGCTTCGACGGCTAGCGAAGCAGGATCCATCGCTCCTGCCGCGTGCGCCCGAGCAGGGCGCGCGCGGCATGGCCGGGTGCGGGAACACGGACACGGGCCGCGATCGGCATTGGGGTTTTGGCGCTCGAATCACGTTTGGGTATGGAACGACCCACGTGAGGGAGCTCCATGTTCCATCGATGCAGGCGCCGCGCAGCGGCGCTGGCTGTCGTTGCGACCGGTCTGTGCGCGAACGATCCGGTGGGCGCTCAGCCTGCGCTCGTGCGCGTGACCGGGGCCGGTGCGGTGCAGCCGGATGCACCGTTGCGCGATACGGCGTTGGCCAGCGGCGGCAGCGCCGTCGTGTTCGTCTCCACGGCGACCAATCTGGTGCCGGGCGGCAATGCTGTCGAGAACATCTATCGCTACGACCTGGACAGCCACGCGCTGACGCGCGTCAGTTCGGCGCCCGGAACGAACGAGCCTGCCGACACGATCTGCTACGCGCCGGCTGTTTCCGGCAACGGCACGGTGGTCGCGTTCGAAAGCTACGCCACCAACCTCGTTGCAGGCAGCACCCAGCTCAACGTGTTTCGCCGCGACCTCGACACCGGCGCGATCACGCGCATCAGTGAAGACGCGAGCGGCAGCGAGGCGAACAGCCCGGCGCGCAGTCCGGCCGTGTCGGGCGACGGCCGCTACACGGTGTTCGTGTCGGCCGCGAGCAACCTCGTGTTCGGCGACAGCAACGGCATGGTCGACGTGTTCCTGCACGATGCCGTCACCCACACGCTGTCGATTCTCAGCCTCAACCGCTTCGGCCAGTTCGCCGACGGCAGCGTGGAACCGCTGACGCCGCAGGCGATCTCCTCGGACGGACAGCGCGTGGTGTTCTCCAGTCGCGCCAACGGCATGACGCCGGCCAACGGCAACGGCCTGCCGCAGGCGTACGTGCTCGACCGCGCGACGAACACGTACACGCTGCTCAGCCGCGCGCCCGACGGCGCGCTCGGCGACGGCCTGTCCGACCAGGCGACGATCTCCGCCAACGGGCGCTTCGTCGCCTTCAGGTCGACCTCGGCCAACCTCGTGCCCGGCAGCGTCAATCGCGTCTACCGCTACGACCGGGAGCACGAGTCGCTGATCAATATCCCGTTGCCGCGAGCGGAGGACTTCGATCCGCCGCTCGCGCTGTCGCCGATCCAGTGCCGCTATCCGCGCGTGACCGATGCGGGCGATGTCCTCGCGACCTGTGACTTCACGTCGCCCGCACCCCCGCAGGTATTCCTGTGGAACGGCGCGAGCACGCGCTGGCGATTGGTGAGCCACGCGCTCGCGGGGCCGTCCGTGTTCGGCGACCTGCGCTCCGGATCGGCGAGCGGCATCAGCGCCGACGGCCGACGGCTCGCCTTCGATTCGCAAGCGACCGATCTCGTCGCGGGCGACAGCAACGACAGCAGCGACGTCATGGTCGAGGCCGGGCCACGCCCGGACCTGATCTTCCGCAGCGGTTTCGAATGAGCCGTCATCTTTCCCCAGTCCACGGAGCACTGCGCATGTCCCGAATCCGATGTCTACCACCTCTCGTTCTCTTCGTATCCGGCATCGCAGCGGCCGGGCTCGCGCACGCGGCCAGCTTCAGGGTCACGACGCCGGCGGACAGCGGCGGCGGTTCGCTGCGGCAGGCGATCGCCGATGCCAACGCGAATCCGGGATTCGACGGCATCAGCTTCGCGATCGATCCGGCGGTGAGCGGGCCGGGGCCGTGGACGATCGCACTGCGATCGCCGCTGCCGCCGATCAAGGGTCGGATCGCGATGTCCGGATTCTCGCAGCCGGGCAGCCGCCCGGGTTTCCCCGCACAGCCGTTGATCGAGATCGACATCGCGGGCATGGCGTGCAACGCGAACAACGATTTCGGCTCCGCGCTGACCCTCGTGCGCGGCGCCGAGCGCAGTCTGGTCGCCGGTCTCGCCTTCGTCGGCAACAGTGCCGGTTGCGGCGGCGCGGCGATGCTGGTCCTGGCCGACGGCGTCAAGGTGGTCGCCAATCGCTTCGGCGTGCGCGCGAACGGCGACGTCGTGGGCCTCGGCGGCGTTTCCGCGGCCCTTGGCGTGCTCATGAGCCGCGACAGCGTGATCGGCGATCCCGACCCCGACAACGGCAACATCTTCGCCGGCATCGCGTCGATCGCGCTCGCCATCGACGGCACCAACCATACCGTGCAGCACAACTGGTTCGGCAGCAACGGCATGGGCGAAGCCGTGAGCGGATCGATCATCGGCCATGCCGGCGTGCTGACCGGCAGCATCGCGCTCAACGTGCCGCGTGCGTATCGCTCGGTGTATCCCATACAGATCCAGCGCGACAGCTTCGGCTTGCGCGATTCGGGCATCGTCGACAATCACTTCGTGGCGGTCGACTACGACGGCATCTACCTGCACGGTGGCGCCCCGGGGCCCGATACCAGCGGCAACGGCATCGCGCGCAACGTCTTCGGCACGAACGTATGGGGGCTTCCCGCGTTCGGCACCGGTACCGCGATCCGGCTCGAGGACGGCACCCGCGATACCGTCGTCGCGGACAACGCCATCCGCAACGGCAATGCCGGCATCGTGTTCGCGCCGCGGTCAAGCAACCCGTCGTCGACGCCGGCCGGCACCGGCAACCGCCTCAGTCGCAACGTCTTCCTCGACCTCAACTCGACGGCGATCGCGTTGACCACGCAGAGCCCGCTCGCGAATGATCCGCTCGACGCGGACGAAGGACCGAATCGCCTGCAGAACCGGCCGGAACTCACATCCGCCAACACGGCCGGACTGCTCGAAGGCAGCCTGCACAGCATGCCGGGAAGGACCTACACGATCGAGGTGTTCCTGTCCGCCGCCTGCACCAGCAGTGGCGGAGACGTCGCGGACATGTTCCTGCAGTCCTTCGACGTGACGACCGACGGTCAGGGTGATGCGGGCTTCGCGCAGGTCCTGAACCAGCCACCGTTCGGCAGGCTGCAGGACGGCGACGTGCTCACCGCCACCGCAACCGACACGGACGGCAACACGTCCGAACTGTCCGCGTGCGTGAGCGTGGCCGACCTGCTACCGGTCGCCCTGACGCTGCCCCGATATCCGCTCCGCATGGCGGCAATGGACGGCACGCTCGACATCGCCGTCGACGTCGCCGGCAACGGCCCGGTGCCGCCGACCGGTAGCGTGGTGTTCACCGTCGTCGATCCGAACCGGCGCGGCCGTGAACTCGGTCGCGCGCCGGTCGTCAACGGTCGGGCAAGCCTGCCGCCGCCGCCGCAGGGCGCACTGCCGCAGGGTGGTCGCTATACGATCGAGGCGCGCTACGAGGGCGACGCGCGCTACGCGCCGAATGCGGTGTCGTCGGGCACCCTGTTCGTATTCCGGCCACCGACCGCGTTGCTCCAGTTCGACCAGTCCGCACCCGTGCGCCACGACCTCGTCAGCGACGCGCGTGAATGGCTCGACCTCGGCACCCAGCAGTGGATGCCGCTCGGCATGGGCGTGTTCGACGCCTACATCGATGCCGACCGGTTCGACGGCCTCGCCACGGACCAGGCGCTCGTGCGCAAGGGAGGCGTGTACTACACCGTCGATGCGGGCGGCCGCATGACGCCGCGCAGTTCCGGCGTGCTCGGCAATGGCGAGATCCTCGATCTCATCCAGGTCGACGGCGACGTCGAGGCCGATGCCCTGGTGCGCGATCCGGCCACGCGCAGGTATGCGATCGTGCAGTGCCTGTTCCAGCGCGACCGCTGCGAAGCGATCACGCCGCTCGAGGTGAATCCCGAACTCGAATGGCGCGGCAGTGGCGATTTCGATGGCGACGGGCGCACCGACCTCGTGTTCCAGCAGCCGGGCAGCACGAACGCGACGATCCTGCTCATGGATGACGGCAAGCCGCGCGGCAGCGTCGGCGTGCGCATGCCCGACCTTCCGCGCGGGCAGATCGCGACCGCCGACGTCGATGGCGACGGCTTCGACGATCTGCTCTGGACCGATCCGGCCGGAACCCTGGTCGAGGTCGAGCTGTTCCAGTACGGGCGGCCGTCCGGACATGCCCAGGGCAGCCTGCGCGCGACCGGCTGGTCGTTGCCGGGAGCCGTCTATACGTCCAAAGCGGGCATGCCCGACTTCGGCAGCGCGCAGCTCCTGCTCGACAATTCCGCCGGCGATGCGACGTTCTGGACCGGCTTGAGCATCGGCTCCGGCACCTTGACGGGCAGCTTCCAGCTGATCTTCGGCAACGTCGACTTCGCGCTCGAGCGGACGCGATGAAGCGACCTGGATGATCGCGG
>NZ_DATDMY010000103.1:0-2422 GCF_036518555.1 Dokdonella sp.
CAGGATCGGCGACGCCGCGCCGAGCATCCACTCGTCGACGAGGCCGCTGCCGTCATTGTGCTGGCGCCTGAGCCAGGGCGCGTAGTCGCGCTGGAATGGCACGAGCTTGTCGCCGCCAGGCAGCAGGTAGGCTTCCCCATACCCCGCGCAGCCACTGCTGTAGCAAGGCTGCCACGGCGCGCTGCTCGTCCACGATGTCGTGCCACTCGTTGGATCGAGAGCGGCGAAGTGATAACTGGTGGCATTGCCGCCGTAGGCCTCGTCCCCATAGACGATCAGACGTCCGTCGTCGATGCGGTCCACAATCTCGGTGGGGGCAAGCGAGTCGAATTCGTGGGAAGTCCATACGACCGCGCCGTCCGTCCCCGCGATACGTTGCGCCGTAGCGGGAACGTCGCCGACCGAGCCCGCCAACACGACGTCCATGTCAACGCCCGTCAGTGTTTTCGGATAGAGCACGAGGCCCTCTGTACCTGCATCCGCCGACTCGTCGCGGCGCCAGAGAACGGAGCCGTCGCCCGCCGCCAGCTTGTAGAGCGTTCGACGCTGGCAGCCGGGGCTTTCAGGGCAATAGACGAGTGTGCTCAGCGAAACGAACACGTTGCCCGCTGCATCGGGCAACGGCGCCGAGACAAGCGGACAGCTGCGGTCTGACGCATCGCGCAGCCAGGCTTGCCAGCGGCGGCCGCCTGTGTCGAGCGAATAGCTTGCGACGCGCGCAACGCCGGTGTTGCCGTCGCAGCGAATCCCGTCGTCGAGCGACTGCGAGATCGCGAACATGTCGCCGCCGACCGCTAGCTCGGGCGCGGCCTGCAGTGCCGATGGCGCGAACGCGTCACCGGGTACGTCGATGCCCTCGCTGGCCTGCCAACGCACGGCGCCGGTTGTCCCGTCGAAGGAACGCAGATTCAATTGCGGCCCTTCGGGGTGTTGGCTGACGCCCGCGCACACGATGTAGCCGTCGGCGTCCAGCCGGCTGGTCTCGGATATGCCTTGAGTGATCGAGGCCGTGTCCACGTCCGCGATGGTCGCGCCGCTGGCGAGATCGATGCGCCGGTCGATCGGGCCGGCCAGTCCCGGCGCTGCAATCGCCCGCGCAATAAAGCGTGCCTCGCTGCCGTAAGGACCGATTCCCATGGGCCGCTCAGGCCCGCCGGATGCGGGAGCGGCCCACAGGATCGCGCCGTCGGTTGGGTCGATGCGCAGGAGTGTCGAAGACGTTGCGGCCAGCACAGCGTCGCCAACCCGATCCAACCGCTGGAGGTCGGCGATTGGAGTGCTCCAGCGCGTGCTGCCGTTCGAGGCATCGAGGCGTTCGATGTGCCCGTGGTCGGCGATCACGGGTTCGGAATCCGCGTCGGGACTGAATCGCAACGCGACGGCCGAACCGACGTAGCGACTCCACGTCGAGGCGCCGTCGCCCGTGTCGAGCGCATGCAGGTCGTAGTCGCCTTTCACGTAGACCAAGCCACCCCCCGCGGCGACGACGCTGCCATCTGCCTCGTCGACAGCCACGCGCCAGATCGCTTCGCCGTTGGGGGCGAGCTTCACGACGTCGACCGAAGGCCAGCCTGCCGCGCCGCGGACCTCCGCGTACAAATTGCCCGCGCCATCGGCCACGATGCTGTCGGACTCGTCGATGCTGGGCGGCGACAGGGCGCGTTGCCAGACCACTTCGCCACTCGTTGCATCGAACATCGTGACGCGCCCACCGCCAGCGCTGGCGATGCGATTCGCTGCAACTCGCTCGAGCGAGGAGGCCGGAACCGCGCGCGACCATGCGAGCGAGCCATCCGCACCGATGTGTACGACCCGGCCGGTTACCGTGTGGGAGAACGTAGCGCCGCCGTCGCCATCGGCGAGTATCGCCGCAAAGGTGTCGGGGCTCTCCGAAAGGGGCAGGGCGAATGCCCAACGTATGCTGCCATCGCCGCGAACCCGGACGATCCGTTGGTCCGACAGGTTCGGAGAGGGCGAGCCATAAACGACGTCGCCATCATCGGCGAACGCGACGGCGGACTGCGGCAGGCGTGGCGGCCAGAGGTAGGCGAACGTCGGCGGAGCCGACGCATAGGTGTCGCTGCGCCAGAGTTCGATCGCGGTCGCTTCGCTGGCCAAGGCCATGCCTACGACGAAGACCCAGCACCATCGACAACGTCGCATCGGCCGCTCCCCCGCTCGATCCAGAATCGTGACGCGGCAGGGCGGCGTAGCGTCGCGCTACACCGCGCCGTAGCGCATGCGCGATCACTCCTCCGGCACGACGCCGAGATACGCGCCGGCGGCGCCGACCGTCGCCCAGAACTCGGCGGCGACGTCGAACGAGCGCGCGAACAGCTTCTCGGCGGTCGCGCGATCGCCGGCGAGGAGGTAGAACGCGCCGATCTCGGCGAGTCCCTTCTCGTCGTCCGGGTTGTTCGCG
>NZ_DATDMY010000104.1:0-3515 GCF_036518555.1 Dokdonella sp.
ACCGCTCGCGACGCTCACGTCGGCGCCGTCGAGTGCGGCGCCCGTGTTCGCGTCACGCACGTGGCCGACGACGAGGCCGCCGCTGGCCGGCGGCGTGCACGCGCCGCGCACGCGCACGTCGTCGACCGCCCACGGCCCGCCGAACCGCGGCTCGCCGTCGGTGCTGCCGTCGTCGGCATGGAAGCGCACGAGCGCGCCGTTGGTCGCGGCACCCGACAGCGCGACGGTCTCGTCGGTCCAGGCACCGAGCTCGTACGCCGATTTCGGCGCGCCGAGCGCGCTCCATGTCGCGCCGCCGTCGGTGCTCGCCTCGATGCGCGCGCGGCCGCCGGTGTCGATGTAGTAGCTGCGATAGCTGAGCACGGGGTTGTCGATCGCGAGGCCGAGCGGCGGCAGCTGCAGGTAATCGTTGCGACCGTCGTTGTCCCAGCCTTCGCCGGCGCCGAGTTCGTCGTTCGCGGCGGCGAAGCGGCCGTGCGCGGGAATCGGGAAGATCGAGCCGCCGACCTCGTCGCTCGTGCCGAACAGCCAACCGAGCCCGAGGCTCGAGCGGCTCCAGCCGGCGGGCGGCGCGGTGCCGTTGGTTTCGAAGTCCTCGCCGAGCACGAACGTCGCGTAGGCGTAGCCCGGCGCGCTGCAGGCGACCGCGTCGGCTTCGAGCGCGAAATCCTGCACCGCGCCGTCGGCGATCGACGCAAGTTCGCGCGACGCCGCGCGGTAACCGGCGATGTCGCTCGCGACGTCCAGGCGATATGGACGTCCATCCGGCAGGCGCACCGAATAGCGCCCGCTGAGCGGATCGGTCCACACCGGGCTGTCGGGCGATCCCGCGATCTCGATCTTCGCGTGCAGCGGCCAGCCGGTCGCGGCATCGACGACGCGGCCGGCGACCTTCACCATCGGCGCCGTCGCGAGCACGACGTCGTGCAGCGTCGTCGCGTCCGCCTGCACGCGCACGCCGGACTCGCTCGCGGGCAGATAGCCGTACGCGGTCGCGCGCACGGTGTAGCCGCCGCCCGCGTCGACCGGCAGCCGGCGCACGTAGCTGCCGTCGCTGCCGCTCGTCGCCTGGTAGACGCGTACATTCTCGTCGACGAACACGTCGATCCTCGCGCCCGCGATCGGCGTGCCCGTCGCGTCGGTCACGCGGCCGCGGATGAAGCCTTGCGGACCGCACGCGTGCGCGGCGATGTCGACCGCGTGCGGCGCGTCGATCTCGCCCCAGCCGGTCGCGTAGTTCGGAAGGTTGCCGACGCCCGGCGGCGGTGAGCCTCCGCTCGCGTAGTCGATCGGGCGCGCGGTCTGCATGAGGATGCCGCCGAGCGCCGCATAGTCTCCGCGCAGGCATTCGCCCGCCTCGAGCATGAGCGCGACGAGGCCGCTGATGTGCGGCGCCGACATCGACGTGCCGGTCATCGTCGCGTAGCCGGTGCCGCCGTCGATCGCGGAGAGGATGTCGACGCCGGGCGCGACGACCTGCGGCTTCAGGGTCGGGTAGCCGCGCGGGTCCGGGTATGTCGGCAGGCCTTCGCTCGCCTCGGCGGCCGGGCCCCACAGCGAATGCGGCGCGTAGGCGCCATCGTGGTTGCCGGTCGAGCCGACCGCGAACGCGCTCCCGAGCGAGGCGGGGCTCGTCACCGTCGACAGGCCGGGCGGTTCGGGCAGGCCGCAATTGCCCGCATTGCCTGCGGCGAACACCGGGAAGATGCCCGCGGCGACCCACGCTTCGACGATGTCGCGATAGAAGTCGTCGGCGGTGCCGTCGCAGAGCGCGGAGCTGCCCCACGAGTTGTTGACGACCTGTGGGCGCAGGTCCGGGTTCGGCGCGCTGCCGTCGGTCTTCGTCGGCGCGAGCATGAACTCGCCGCAGGCGGGCAATGCGAATTCGTTGCCCTTGATCGGCAGGCCGAGGCAGGCGATCCAACGCGCGCCCGGCGCGACGCCCGTGCGCAGCCGCTGGTTCGCGTCGGCGGCGCCGTTGTCGCCGGCGATCGTGCCGGCCACATGCGTGCCGTGGCCTTCGCCTTGCGAGCCATCGGGTTCGCTCGTCTGCAGGGTCGGCGCGTACCAGTTGTAGTCGTGCGAGAAGCCGCCCGCGCCAAGGTTGCCGCGATACTGCCGCACGACTGCCTCGTGGCGGAAGAACACGCCGTCGTCGATGATGCCGACGGTCACCCCGTCGCCGGTGGTGCCGTCCGCCCACACCTGTTCGGCGCCGATCCAGGCGACGTTGTCGGTGGTGCCGTCGGAGCCCGCCGGGCGTGCCGCTGCGCGCACGGGCGGGCGCTCGGGTGCGATGAGCTCGGCCTTCGGCAGCTCGCGGATGCGCGCGACCCCGGGCGCCTGCGCGACGCGCTGCAGGGTCGCGACGTCGCCCTCGTCGACGAGGATCGCGTTCTTGATCCAGTAGGCATGGAACGCGACGCCGCGCTCGCGCAGCAGCCGCCGGACGCCGGCCTGGCTGCGTTCGGCCGTCTCGTGCAGCCGGGTGTAGACGTAGCGCCCGCGCGCGTTCCAGTCGAGCGTGCGCGCGGCGGAGAGGTCGGCACGTTCGCGGAACTCGATCGCAAAGCCGCTGCGGCCGCCGCCGGCGAGCCGGCGTTGCAGCGCGGGCGCGATCTCGACCGTGGTCGTCGCTGCCCCCGCGGGCGCGCCGGCCCCGCGCACGTGTGCAACCGGCGTGCGGATCGCGCCCGTCGCGGCGAGCAGGCCGTTGCAGAACACCAGCAGGGCGACGCCGAGCATCGGCGACCATGACCGCCGCGGCGACCGCGGGGAACGTGCGCGCGGCGTGCGCGCCAAATCGACATCGTGCATGGAATTCTCTCGTCGTTTCCTTGGCAGGGGGCTCGCGCGACGACGGCGTCGTCGCATGGATCGTCGCGAGGAGCCCCTCGTCGCAGCCTAGGCGTGTCGGGCCGGTGCGCGCATTCGTGCAGCCTTTGCGGGCCCTGTGCTGTCGCTGAATCGCAGCACCGACAAGGCCTTAGCGATTCGTCGCGCGCACCGGCTCGCGCGTCAGCTCGTCCGGCACGGCGCGCTCGCCGGCGAGCCGGCGTGCACGCTCGAGCGCGCTTCGCCACGGTTCGACCTGGGCCAATGCGTGGTAAAGCCGGACCTGCAGCAACGCTGCCTCGTAGTCCTGCGTCGCCCAGGCCGCCGCACGCGCCGCGATCGGTCCCGCGCGCGCGAAGTCGCCGCGCGCGAGCAGCGCCTGCGTGTAGGCGATGCCGACGCGCAGCAGATCGTAGGGCACGCGCTCGCGCTCGGCCTGAGCGAGCGCGGCGGCGAAGTCCGCGTCCGCCTGCGCCGCGAGGCCGATCGCTGCCGCACGCTCGGCGCGCGCGAGCGTGGCGTAGAGGGTGGCGACCGGTGCGCCGTCGCGCTCCGCCCAGCGCGACAGCGCGGCGACGTCGTCCTGCGCCGAAGCCGCGTCGCCGCGCGCGATGCGCGCGCGCACGAGGATGAGCCACGCGCCCGCCTGCTCGCGCGGCGTTTCCGCCTGCCAGCTCGTC
>NZ_DATDMY010000105.1:0-27982 GCF_036518555.1 Dokdonella sp.
CGCGACTGGTTGCGCGCGCCCGACCGCGCGCGCGTGGAAGCCGACCTTGCCTGGCTCGCGCAGCCGCGGCACGCGCTCCTGGCGTGCGACGAAACCGACTTCCCCGCCCTGCTCGATGACGCCACGGGGCCGCCCGCGGCGCTGTTCGTCGCGGGTGCGGTCGAGTCGCTCTGGCTGCCGCAGGTCGCGATCGTCGGCAGTCGCAGCGCGAGCCAGGGCGGCCAGGCGAACGCGTCCGCGTTCGCGCGCGCGCTCGCGGCCGCGGGTTTCGCGATCACGAGCGGCCTCGCCGAAGGCATCGACGGCGCCGCGCATGCGGCCACGCTCGACGCGGGCGGCGCCACGATCGCCGTGCTCGGTACCGGTGCCGATGTCGTCTATCCGGTGCGCCACCGCGACCTCGCCGCGCGCATCGTCGCGAATGGCGGCGCGCTCGTGAGCGAGTTCCCGCTCGGCACGCCGCCTCACCCGACCCATTTCCCGCGCCGCAACCGCATCATCGCCGGGCTCTCGCTCGGGACGCTCGTGGTCGAAGCCGGCGTGCGCTCGGGCTCGCTGCTGACCGCGCGCCAGGCCGCCGAAGCCGGGCGCGACGTGTTCGCGATCCCGGGCTCGATCCACAACCCGCTCGCGCGCGGTTGCCACCAGTTGATCCGCACCGGCGCGAAGCTCGTCGAGACCGCGGAGGAGATCGTCGCCGAACTCGCTCCGCTCGCGCAGCGCCTCGGCGCGAGCCTGCGGCAACGACTGCACGTGTGGGAGGATTCGGCCGCTCCTCCGGCCGCGCCTCCTCGGGCGGCACCTGCCCGCGCGGACGACCCCGACTATGCACGCCTGTACGCCGCGCTCGGCCACGACGCACTCGACATCGACACGCTCGCGGAACGCAGCGGCCTGCCCATTGCAGCGCTGTCGTCGATGCTGCTGATGCTCGAGCTCGAAGGGGACGTCGTCGCCGAGCGCGGTGGCTACGCGCGCCGCCCCGGGGCGGGCGGCGCCGGGGCGGCGCGTCGACCGTGAGCACCCGTTCGCGGCCGACGCGCGGGTCGTCGACCGGGGCGACGACGTGCCGGTTTTTCGGGATTCCCTTGCATTGCGCCGATCCGGCCGCATCCCCACGCGGGTCCGGCCGAGGCCGGTCGGCCGGTGTCGTTCAGCTTGACACGCCGGCACGCGGCGTGTTTCCACTAAAAAGGAGAACGACTGCGTGCCGTCGGCGCGCCCCGTCCCGGTTCGCACCGGCGACCCGACCCGCGCCTCCCGGCGCCGCGCCCCGCACCACCGCCAAGGACTTCAGATGGCAAAGAACCTCCTGATCGTCGAGTCGCCCGCGAAGGCGAAGACGATCAACAAGTACCTCGGCAAGGATTTCCACGTGCTGGCGTCCTACGGCCACGTGCGCGACCTCGTTCCGAAGGAGGGCGCGGTCGACACGGCACACGACTTCCAGATGAACTACGAGGTGATCGACCGCAACGAGAAGCACGTCGACGCGATCGCGAAGGCCGCGAAGGTCGCCGACTCGCTCTACCTCGCGACCGACCTGGATCGCGAAGGCGAGGCGATCTCCTGGCACATCGCCGAGATCCTCAAGCAACGCAAGCTGCTCGAGGGCAAGACGCTGCACCGCGTCGTGTTCAGCGAGATCACGCCGCGCGCGATCAAGGAGGCGGTCGCGCATCCGCGGCAGTTGTCGATGGACCTCGTCAACGCGCAGCAGGCGCGCCGCGCGCTCGATTACCTCGTCGGCTTCAACCTGTCGCCGGTGCTGTGGCGCAAGGTGCAACGCGGCCTGTCCGCGGGCCGCGTGCAGTCGCCCGCGCTGCGCATGATCGTCGAGCGCGAGGAAGAGATCGAGGCGTTCAAGGCGCGCGAGTACTGGTCGATCGAAGCCGACTGCGCGCATCCGGACACGCGCTTCAAGGCGCGCCTGCTGAAGCTGCGCGGCAAGAAGTTCGAGCAGTTCGACCTCACCAACGAGGCCGACGCGATGGCCGCGCGCAGCGCGCTCGAGCGCTCGGCGCAGGGCCGCCTCGTCGTCGCCAACATCGAGTCGAAGGAGCGCAAGCGCCGCCCGGCGCCCCCGTTCACGACCTCGACCTTGCAGCAGGAAGCCGCGCGCAAGCTCGGCTTTTCGACCAGCCGCACGATGAAGATCGCGCAGGGGCTGTACGAAGGCGTCGCGCTCGGCGACGAGGGCGTGGTCGGCCTCATCACCTACATGCGTACCGACGCGGTGCACCTGTCGGCGGAAGCGATCCACGAGATGCGCGACGTCATTCTCAAGGACTATGGTCCGCAGGCGCTGCCCGAAGCGCCGCACTATTACCGCAACAAATCGAAGAACGCGCAGGAAGCGCACGAGGCGATCCGCCCGACCTCGGCGCTGCATCGCCCGCGCGACGTCGCGGTCTACCTCAACGACGAACAGCGCAAGCTGTACGACCTCATCTGGAAGCGCGCGGTCGCGTGCCAGATGCAGCACGCGACGTTGAACACCGTGAGCGTCGACCTCGACGCGGGCGGCGATTCGCTCTTCCGCGCGAGCGGCACGACCGTGGTCGATCCCGGTTTCCTCGCGGTGTACGAGGAAGGGCGCGACGCGAAGAACGCGGAAGACGACGACGAGGGCCGCAAGCTGCCGAAGATGCAGATCGGCGAAGCGGTACCGCTCGCCGCGATCGACGCCGAACAGCATTTCACCGAGCCGCCGCCGCGCTACTCGGAAGCGTCGCTCGTGAAGACGCTCGAGGAATACGGCATCGGCCGCCCGTCGACGTACGCGAGCATCATCCAGGTGCTGCTCAACCGCGAGTACGTCACGCTCGACAGCCGTCGTTTCCGCCCCACCGACGTGGGTCGTGCGGTCGCGAAGTTCCTCTCGGGCCATTTCGCCCAATACGTCGACTACGACTTCACCGCCAAGCTCGAGGACGAACTCGACGCGGTCAGCCGTGGCGAAGAGGACTGGGTGCCGCTGCTCGAGAAGTTCTGGAAGCCGTTCAAGGCGACGGTCGACGAGAAGAGCGAGACCGTCGACCGCTCCGAGGCGACCGGCGCGCGCGAACTCGGCGTCGATCCGAAGAGCGGCAAACCGGTGCAGGTGCGCCTCGGCCGCTACGGGCCGTTCGCGCAGATCGGCAGCAAGGACGACGAGGACAAGCCCACGTTCGCGAGCTTGCGCCCGGGCCAGAGCATGCACACGATCACGCTCGAGGACGCGCTCCAGTTGTTCAAGCTCCCGCGAAAGCTCGGACAGGCCGAGGACGGCGAGGAGATCACGGTCGGCGTCGGCCGCTTCGGACCGTTCGTCAAGCACGGCCCGATGTACGCCTCGCTCAAGCCCGAGGACGATCCGTACACGATCGACCTGCCGCGCGCGCTCGAACTCGTGCGCGAGAAGGCCGAGCTCATCGCGAACCGCATCATCAAGGACTTCGGCAACGGCATCCAGGTGCTCAACGGCCGCTACGGCCCGTACATCAGCGATGGCGACAAGAACGCGCGCATCCCGAAGGACAAGGAGCCGCGCGAGCTGACCGAAGCCGAGTGCGTGGAACTGCTCGCGGCGGCACCTAACCGGCCCAAGCGCGGCGGGCGCTTCGGCAAGAAGGCACCGGCTAAAGCGGCGAAAGCCGCGAAGACCGCCAAGGCGACGAAGGCGCCTGCTGCCGATGCGCCGAAGAAGACCGCGGTGAAGAAGGCGCCCGCGAAGAAGGTGGCGGCGAAGAAGACCGCGGCGAAGAAGGCCCCTGCGAAGAAGGCAGCGGCCAAGAGCGCAGCGAAGAAGGCGCCCGCACGCAAGGCGGCGATCGAGGACGCGCCGTTTTGAGGCGCCGATGACGCCGCCCGCCGCGCCTGGCGGTCTCGCCGAAGCCGTCGCCGCGCTGCGTCGCGGCGGCGTCGTCGCGTATCCGACCGAGGCGGTGTTCGGCCTCGGCTGCGATCCGCACGACCACGCCGCGTTCGAACGCCTGTTCGCGCTCAAGCAGCGCCCGCCGACGCAAGGCGTGCTGCTGATCGGCGCCGAATTTGCGCACGTGGCGCCGTACATCGACCTTGCCGCGACGCCCGCGGACGCGCTCGCGCGCGCGCAGGCGACCTGGCCTGGCCCGCACACCTGGATCTTTCCGCGCGCAGCCGGCGTGCCGGAGTGGATCGCCGGCAGCCATGCCGGGATCGCGCTGCGCGTCACCGCGCACGCGCCCGCCGCCGCGCTGTGCCGCGCCTTCGGCGGCGCGCTCGTGTCCACGAGCGCCAATCGCCATGGCGAGCCACCGGCACGCCGGAGCGAGGACGTGCGGCGTGCCTTCCCGACCGGGATCGATGCGATCCTGAACGGCGAAACCGGGGGACTTGAGCGGCCGACGCCGATCCGCGACGCTATCAGCGGGGATAGCGTGCGGAGCTGACCGTCCGGGCGACGGCCGGGCCTGCGATCCGCTCGCGTGCGAGACGAGAGCACGGGCGCGTCGGCCCGACGACGGCCGCGCGTTCCCGAACGGCCAATGCGAACCCGGCAGGGGAAGGAGATCGATGTCGGCGGTACCCGAAGAACGCGGCGGATCGCGCGCGGCCCTGCCGCTGCTCGCTGGCGCCGACACCGCGCGCGCGCTGGCCTGGCGCCAGGGCCGCCCGGTCAGCGTGGCGGAGTTCCTCGCCGACGTCGCCGCCGTGGCCGGGACGCTGCCGCCCCGCGCCGACGCGATCAATCTCTGCGAGGACCGCTATGCGTTCCTCGTCGCACTGTGCGCGGTCGCCTGCCGCGGCCGCACGAATCTGCTGCCGTCCGCGCGCACGCCGCAGGCGATCGAAGAGATCCTCGCCGCTCATCCGGGCAGCTATGCCCTGTCCGACACCATCGCCGCTGCCGCATTCGACGGCCGCGCGAAACGCATGCCGCCGCTCGGCGTGAACGGCGAGGCGCACGAAGTCCCTTCGATCGCGGCCGATCAGGTCGTCGTGATCGGGTATACCTCGGGCAGCACCGGCCAGCCGAAGCCGAACGCCAAGACCTGGGGATCGTTCCATGCGAGCAGCGCGCTGAACGCCGCGGCGTTCGCGGCACTGCCGGGGCTCGCCGCCGCGCCGTGCGCCCAGATCGTCGCGACGGTGCCGCCGCAGCACATGTACGGCATCGAACTGTCGATCCTGCTGCCGCTGCTGGGGCCGTTCGGCGTCCACGCCGGGCGCCCGTTGTTCCCGGCCGATGTCGCCGACGCGCTCGTCGCCGTACCCGCGCCACGCGTGCTCGTGACGACGCCGGTGCACCTGCGCGCGCTGCTGCGCGAACCGCTCGCGCTGCCGCCGCTCGCCGCGATCACGTCGGCGACCGCGCCGCTGCCGCAGGAGCTCGCGGCGGAAGCGGAGGCACGCTACGGCGCGCCCGTGCTCGAGCTGTTCGGTTCCACCGAAACCTGCGTGATCGCGCACCGTCGTTGCGCCCTCGGCGAAGACTGGTCCGTGCACACGGGCGTCACGCTGCGTCCGCAGCCCGACGGCACGCTCGTCGATGCGCCTCATTTCTCCGCGCCGGTCGTGCTCGCCGACCTCATCGAGCTGCTCCCCGATCGCCGGTTCCGCCTCTGCGGCCGCCACGCCGACCTCGTCGAGATCGCGGGCAAGCGCGCCTCGCTCGGGGACCTCACGCGCCGCGTCGGCGCCCTGAACGGGGTCGAGGATGCCGTCGTGCTGCAGCTCGACGAGGCCGATGCGACCGGCGTGCGCCGCATCGCCGCGCTCGTCGTCGCGCCGACGCGCAGCGAAGCCGACTTGTTGCAGGAATTGCGCGCGGCGATCGACGCGGCATTCCTGCCCCGTCCGCTGCGCAAGGTCGCCGCGCTGCCGCGCAACGAAACCGGCAAGCTCCCACGCGCGCTGCTGCTCGCCGCCCTGCGCGATTGACGCGCGTGGCGGCGCTGCGTCCCACCCTTCGGGAGCCGTGGCCCGACGCCGCGATCGAGCGTGCTTCCCATGAAGAGTGCGGCCATGGATGGCCGCTCTGGACTATCCGAAGCCGAGGACGACTCGCCCCGAAACCCGGCTAGGAGCGGCATTCAAGGACGAATGCACAAATAAAATGCCCCGAGGGCCAGGGGGAGCCCTCGGGGCGGGGAAGGCCGATCTGGGGAGGGATCGGGCTTCGCGGGTTGCACTCAGGGAGGTGAGTCAACCAGGGTGCCGTTGCGTGCACCCGGAAACATAGATCGGGATTCGGTGCGAAAGTTTCCAGCCCGGTTCCGGTGTCGTTTAGCCGGCATTCATGCTCCGACGAAGGGCATGACGAATGGCCTATCCCGCGTCGGACCCGGCGACGGCTAGTGCGCTTCGTCCCAGTTCGCGCCGACACCGATGTCGACCACGAGTGGGACATCGAGTTCTGCGGCGGCGGCCATGCGCTCGCGCACGCCCGCGACGACCGCGTCGACCGCGTCTTCGCGCACCTCGAACACGAGTTCGTCGTGCACCTGCATGAGCATGTGCGCGGCGTCCTCGCGCTGCAGCAGCCAGGCGTCGACGGCGATCATCGCGCGCTTGATGATGTCGGCCGCCGTACCCTGCATCGGCGCGTTGATCGCGGCACGCTCGGCGCCCGCGCGCTGGGCCGCGTTGCGCGAGTGGATGTAGTCGAGGTGGAGACGGCGGCCGAACACCGTCTCGACGTAGCCGTCGCGGTGCGCCTGTTCGCGCACCCGCTCCATGAAGTCGCGCACGCCGGGATAGCGCGAGAAGTAGCGCGCCATGTAGTCCTGCGCCTCGCCGCGGCCGACGCCGAGCTGGCGCGCGAGCCCGAACGCGCTCATGCCGTACATGAGGCCGAAGTTGATCGCCTTCGCCGCACGGCGCTGGTTGGCGTCGACCTGCTCGAGCGGCAGGCCGAACACCTCGGCCGCGGTCGCGCGGTGCACGTCTTGGTTGCCATGGAACGCGGCGAGCAGGCCGGGGTCGCCCGACAGGTGCGCCATGATGCGCAGCTCGATCTGCGAATAGTCCGCCGCGACGACCTTCCAGCCCGGCGGCGCGACGAATGCCTGGCGGATGCGTCGGCCTTCCTCGGTGCGGATCGGGATGTTCTGCAGGTTCGGTTCCACCGACGACAGGCGGCCGGTCGCCGCGGTCGCCTGGTTGTAGCTCGTGTGCACGCGGCCGGTGTGCGGATTGACGTTGTCGGCCAGCTTCTCGGTGTAGGTCGAGCGCAGCTTGGCGAGGCCGCGATAGTCGAGGATCAGGCGCGGCAGCTCGTGCCGGTCGGCGATCGCCTCGAGTGCCTCCTCGTTCGTCGACGGCTGGCCGCTCGGCGTCTTCATGAGCGCAGGCAGGTTCAGTTCGTCGAACAGGAGCGCCTGCAGCTGCTTGGGCGAGTCGAGGCTGAAGCTGCGCCCGGCGACCGCGTGCGCGCGCTCGTTGATCTCGTGCATGCGCCGCGCGAGCTCGTGGCTCTGCCGCTTGAGCGCAGCGGTGTCGACGAGCACGCCGCGCTGTTCCATCCGCGCGAGCACGGGCACGAGTGGCATCTCGATCGTCTCGTAGACCTCGCGCAAGCGCGGCTCGGACCCGAGTTTCGCCCACAGCGCGCGGTGCAGGCGCAGGGTCACGTCGGCGTCCTCGGCGGCGTAGCGGCAGGCCGTGTCGAGGTCGACCTGCGAGAACGCGATCTGCTTCGCGCCGCGGCCGGCGACCTGCTCGTACGTCACGGTCTCGTAGCCGAGATGGCGCTTGGCGAGCGTGTCCATGTCGTGGCGCGACGCGGTCGAATTGAGCACGTACGACTCGAGCATCGTGTCGTGCGCGAGTCCGCGCAGCGAGATGCCATGCGTCGACAGCACGTTGATGTCGTACTTCGCATGCTGGCCGAGCTTCGGTCGCGAGGCATCCTCGAGCAACGGCTTGAGGCGCGCGAGCACGTGGTCGCGCGCGAGCTGCACGGGCGCGCCGGGATAGTCGTGCGCGAGCGGGATGTAGGCGCCCTCGCGCGGCTCCACCGCCACCGACACGCCGACGATGCGCGCCTGCATGGGATCGAGCGAATCGGTTTCGCTGTCGAACGCGATGAGCTCGGCCGCGGCGAGCCGCGCGAGCCACGCGTCGAGCTGTGCGTCGGTCGTGACGAGCTCGTAACGGCCGGGACCGGTGAGTTCGGGAGCCGCGTCCGGCTCGGGCGCCGGCGCGATGCCGCGCACGCCGAACTCGCGCCGCTGCGGCAGTTCGGCGGCGGGCAGGTCGGGTGCCGCGCGCGCGGCCGGTTCCGCTGCCGCGTCGAGTTCCTTCAGCGCCGCATTGAACTCGTAGCGGCGATACAGCGTGCGCAAGGTTTCCGCATCGCGCTCGCGCAGGTGCAGGTCGCGCGGGCCTTCGGTGAGTTCGACGTCGGTACGGATCCTCGCGAGCTCGCGCGACAGCGGCAATTGCGGCAATGCCTTGCGCAGGTTCTCGCCGATCTTGCCGCCGACGTCGGTCGCATGCGCGATCACGCCGTCGAGGCTGCCGTATTCGGCGAGCCACTTGGCCGCGGTCTTCGGGCCGCACTTCTCGACCCCGGGGATGTTGTCGACGCTGTCGCCCATGAGCGCGAGGTAGTCGACGATCTGGTCCGGGCGCACGCCGAATTTCTCGATCACCGCGCGCGCGTCGAGCGTCGTGTTCGTCATCGTGTTGACGAGTTCGATGCCGGGTTCGACCAGTTGCGCGAAATCCTTGTCGCTGGTCGAGATCGTGACATCGATGCCGTCCGCATGGGCTCGGCGCGCCAGCGTGCCGATCACGTCGTCCGCCTCGACGCCCGCGACGCGCAGTATCGGGAAGCCGAGCGCGGCGACGATCGCGAGCATCGGCTCGACCTGCGCGAGCAGGTCGTCGGGCATCGCCTGCCGGGTCGCCTTGTACGCGGCGTACAGATCGTCACGGAACGTACGGCCGGGCGCGTCGGAGACGAACGCGGCGAAGTCCGGCCGCTGCTTGAGGATCGTCCGCAGCATGTTGACGACGCCGAACAACGCACCGGTCGGCTCGCCGGCCGCGTTCGTGAGCGGCGGCAGCGCGTGGAACGCACGATAGAGGTACGAAGAGCCGTCGACGAGGACGAGGCGGGGACGCGGGGACGACATGGCGGGCCGGCTGTTTCAGCGGGCCCGCAGCTTGGCGCGCGAACGCGCCGAATGCAACGGCGCCGCTCAGCAACCGACGGGCGTCGGCGACACGCCGCAGATGTCCAGCATGAGCACGTTGTTCTCGTTCTCGCTGCGGAAGATCACATCGCTGTTGACCCACAGCGGCACGCTCGGATAGCCGACCACGCCGATGTCGGGATTCACGCGCCAGGTGATGTTGTTGTTGCCGAACTGCGGCTGCGTGGCGCGCAGCGGGACGAGCAGTTCGAGCCAGAAGCCGCGCCCCATGCCCCATGCACCGCCACCGATGCCGCCGTTCGGCGCGCGCACGGCGAGGCCCTCGAGGCCTTGCGCGTAGGTCTGCGGGCAGCCGTAGCCGGAGTCGGCGCCGAGGTCGAACAAGTGGTTGCTGACCCCGGAAACCGCGAAACAGAATGCGGGATTCTCGGCCGAATTCGCGGTTTCGACGCCGGGCGGCAGCAGCAGTTCGATGCCGACCGCGCTGCCGCCGCAGGGGTTGCCCGGGTGGCTGAGCACGAGATGGGTGTAGAACACTTCGCCGACGGCGGGGGTGTAGTTCGGCGGCACGAGCGCGAAGCCGGCATACCCCTGGACGCGGATCTCGAAGATCGGCGGATCGCTGAGGCAGGCGATGTCCTCGCCGATGCTAGCGACGACGCCGTTGAACCACGGCAGTACGAGGTCGGGACTGCCGACCTGCAGGGGAATCGGATCGGGCGCCCCGTCCGCGCGCGCCCGGGCGGGGTCGATGGCGCTCGCGACCACGAGCAGGCAACACAGCAGGCGTATCATCATGGCAGTGGCTCGGAAGGGACCAATGACCCATACGCACGACGGCGCCGGAAACCCTCATCCGGCGTTCGGATCCTTGCTCGCGCCGGCGGCGCCCGCATGAACACCGATCACGAGGTGACCCGCCTGATCGCCGCCTGGCGCGACGGCGACGAGGATGCGCGCGCGGCGCTGGTCGAGCGCGTCTACGCCAACGTGCGCGCGATCGCCGCGCAATCGCTGCGCCAGATGCCCGGCGCGACCTTGAGCGCGACCGACCTCGCGCACGAGGCGCTGATTCGCCTGCTCGGCACCGACGCGGTGTGGAGCGATCGCCGCCATTTCTTCCACGTGGCGGCCCAGGCGACGCGCCAGATCCTCGTCGACGCGGCGCGCCAGCGGCTCGCGAGCAAGCGCGGCGGCGGCGCCGAGAAGCTCGACCTCGACGCTGCGTTCGACGTCGCCGCGAACGACGGCGACGCCGAACTCGTGCGGATCGACGATGCGCTGCGCGACCTGCAGCAGAACGACGCGCGCCGCGCGCGGATGATCGAGCTGGTCTACTTCGGCGGCCTCAGCCGGATCGAGGTCGCGCAGGTGCTGCAGGTCTCCGAGGGCACGGTCGATCGCGACCTGCGCCTCGCGCGCGCGTGGCTGCGCAGCGCGCTCGAAGCATGAGCGCCCCGACGCTCGACACGCTCGCACCCCACTTCGAGCGCCTGCGCACGCTCGACTCGCGACAGCGCGCAGAGGAGATCGCCCGGCTGTCGCTCGATACGGGTTCGCGCGCGCGCCTCGAGCGTCTGCTCGCGGCCGACGACGCGGACGGCGATCCGCTCGCCGACGCGATCGCGCGCGGTGCCGCGCGCCTGCATGCAGGCACTCCGCGCGAGTTCGGCGCATGGCGCCTCGTGCGCGAACTCGGCGCCGGCGGCATGGGCACCGTGTTCCTCGCCGAACGTGCCGACGGGCAGTTCGAGCGCGAGGTCGCGATCAAGCTGCTGCGCGGTTTCCCGACCCGCGATGCGACGCGCCGCCTGCGCCAGGAGCGGCAGATCCTCGCCGGCCTCGATCACCCGAACATCGCGCGCCTGCTCGACGGCGGCGAAACCGCCGAAGGCCAGCCGTGGCTCGCGCTCGAGTACGTCGACGGCGTTCCGCTGCTCGAGCACATCGCGCTGCGCGCGCCGACGCTGCAGGATCGCCTCGCGCTGTTCGAGGCGATGCTCGATGCGGTCGCGCACGCGCACAGCCATCTCGTCGTGCATCGCGACATCAAGCCCGCCAACGTGATGGTCGCCGCCGACGGCACGGTCAAGTTGCTCGACTTCGGCATCGCGCGCCTCGTCGAGGCGGGCGAAGGGTCACAGCGCGAGACGTCGACGCGCGTTTTCAGCCGCGGCTACGCGAGCCCCGAACAGGAACAGGGGCGCGCGATCACCACCGCGAGCGACATCTACAGCCTCGGCGTGCTGCTGCGCGAGATGCTCGAGGGACGCCGCGACGCCACCGACGTGCGCGCGTCGCCGATCGAGGCGCTGCGGCTCGACGCGGACCTGCGCGGCATCCTCGCCAAGGCGACCGACGTCGAGCCCGCGCGTCGCTACGCGAGCGCGACCGAATTCCGCGACGACCTGCGCCGTTATCGCGAAGGACGCCCCGTGCGCGCCGCGCGCTGGACGCACGGTTATCGGCTGCGCAAGTTCGTCGCCCGGCACCGCGTCGGTTTCGTCGCCGCGTCGTTCGCCGTGCTCGTCGCGATCGCATTCGTCTGGCGACTCGAGCGCGAGCGCACGCGCGCGCGCGCGGCCGAAGCGGCGGCGCAGCAGGCGCTCGCGACGGCCGAACGCGAGGCGGGCCGCGCGCGCGCGTCGCTCGATTTCCTCAGCGACGCGATTTCCGCGGCCGCACCCGACGTCGCGATGAGCCGCGAGGTGAGCGTGCGCGACCTGCTCGACGCCGCGCGCGCGAAGCTCGCGCAACGCGATGATCCCGCACTGGTGCGGCCGATGCAGCGCCTGCTCGCCCATCTGTACGGCGACCTCGGCGACGTCGGTACCGCACTGCAGCTCATGCGCGAAGGCGTGCGCGACGCGGCGCCCACCGATCGCGCCGAGGCGCTGCGTCTCGCCGGCGACTACGACGAGTACGCGAGCCAGCTCGGCATCAAGGGCGACGTCGACGCGGCCCTCGCCGCCGCGCAGCGGGCCGCCGACTGGCGCGCGCGATTCGCGCCGGACGATCGCATCGAGCAGGTGCGCAGTCGCGAGGCGATCGCGCTCGTGCACCATCGCAGCGGCGACGACGAGCAGGCGATCGCGCTGCTGCGCGAGGCGATGGCCGAGGCGAAGGCGCTGCCGGATTTCCCGCTCGAGCTCTACGCGGGCATCGCGCAGTCGCTCGCCGCGCTGCTCGCGACCGCGGGCGACTCCGACGCGTCGCTCGCGATCGCCGAGGACGCGCTCGCACGCGTCGACGCCGTGCGACCGAAGGAATCGCCCGAGCACGTGCTGCTGCTGCGCGCGAAGGCGAACGCGAAGAGCGCCGGTGGCGACGCCGCCGAGGCCGAGCGGCTGCTGCGCGAGGCGATCGCACTGCAGCAACGCGTGGTCGATCCGGGCGGCTCGCGCATGATGGAACTGACGAACGATCTCGCGATCGCGGTCAACGACCTCGGGCGCTTTCGCGAAGCGGCCGAGCTGCTGCGCGAATCGGACCGCCACATGGCGGGCGCGGGCATCGACGGCGCGGCCGATCGCGCGATCTCGGAGGGCAACCTCGCCTCGGTGCTCGAGAATGCGGGCGACTACGCGACCGCGCGGATCCATTACGACAACGCGTTCGCGCTGCTCGACGCCGCGGGCATCGGCGCCGACCACCAGACGCGCCGACGCATCGAGCGCGAGCAGGCGCGCACGCTCGGCCTCGCCGGCGAGCATGCGCGCGCACTCGAACGCTTCACCGACCTGCGCGCTCGCGCCGCGCGCATCGACGGCGAGGATTCCGGCGAGTACGCGATGCTGACCTGGCAACTCGTCGTGCTCGCGCGCAACATGCATCGGCCCGACCTCGGATCGCCGCTGCTCGCGGAGGCGGAACGGCGCTGGCACGCGCTGGCGCCGGCGGAGCACCCGATCTTCCTGCACATGCGACGCGCACGGGCGGCGTTCGAACTGGACCGCGGCGACGTGGCCGGCGCCGAACGCGAATTGCGCGCGGCCGTCGCCGGGTTCGATGCCGCGGCCGCGCAGCCGGTGGATCTCGCGATAGCCCGCAGCGAGCTCGCCGCGGTGCGACTGCGCGCGGGCGACCGCACGGAAGCCCGCGCCCTGCTGGGGGCGGCCTTGCCGATCCTGCGCGCGGCGATGCTGCCGCAGGAGATCAACCGGGCCGCGGCCGAGCGTACGGCAGAACGGATCGGGCTGTCCGGCTGAACCATCGCAACCGTTCGCGACGAGGTTCGCGCGCGCCTCCACGCAGGTCTGCTACGCTGATCCGAGGTTTTCGAGGTGACGCCATGAAACCGATCCCACGTTTCGCATCCGTATTGCTCGTCGCGGCCATGGGCGCCGCCACTGCCGCCGACCGGACGCCGCCGAAGTCCGACGTGCCGCCGCCGCCCGGCATGGACGAGCCGGGCGTGACGACGGCGCCGCAGCCGGCGGCCGCCGCGGAACCCGCTGCCGCGCGTACGCAGGCGGACGATCCGCTCGCGCCGCTACCCAAGCCCGATGCGCGCCTCGTGCGCGACAAGGCGTCGCGGGACAAGGCCGCGACCGACGACCGCATCGCGCGCAGCGACGTGACCAAGCGCAAGCAAGGCGACGACACGGTCGAGGAGTACCGGCAGAACGGTCGCATCTGGATGATCAAGATCATCCCGATCACGGGGCCGAGCCAGACGTTCATGGCCAACGACGGCAGCGGCCGGCTCGTGCGCGACCCGAAGGAAGGCCCCGTATCGCCGGTCTATTACTCGCTGTACGAATGGAAGTAGGTCGGTGCGCGCAACGCGCGTGCGGCCGTCGCCATGCCATGACCGGCACGCACCCGGCTGAGCGGCGGCACTCGCGAACGAACGTGCGGCCGTCGCCATGCGCGTCGCGCGCTTCGTACCGCCCTAAGCTCGAAGTGGGGCGGTACGCGCTGCGCGCGTGCCGCGCTGTCGGATCGCATCAACCCGCGAGCCAGTCGCGCGGCTTGAGGTACTCGGCAAGACGTGCTTCCGCGCTGCCCGGCTCCGGCGCGTAGGCGTATTCGAAGCGCACGCGCGGCGGCAGCGACATGAGGATCGATTCCGTGCGCCCGCCCGATTGCAGGCCGAACAACGTGCCGCGGTCGTAGACGAGATTGAACTCGACGTAGCGACCGCGCCGGTACAGCTGGAACTCGCGCTCGCGTTCGCCGTACGGCGTCGCCTTGCGTCGCGCGACCAGCGGCAGGTACGCCTCGAGGAACGCATTGCCGACGCTGCGCATGAGGCCGAAGCAGCGCTCGAATCCGCCCGCGGCAAGATCGTCGAAGAACAGGCCGCCGACGCCGCGCGTCTCGTTGCGGTGCTTGAGGAAGAAGTACTCGTCGCACCACTGCTTCCAGCGCGGATGGATGTCGTCGCCGAATGGCGCGACCGCGTCGCGCGCGATCGTATGCCAGTGGACGACATCCTCGTCGAACGGGTAGTACGGCGTGAGATCGAAGCCGCCGCCGAACCACCAGCTGCGATCCGCACCCGGGTTCTGCGGACGCGCTTCGAAGTAGCGCACGTTCATGTGCGAGGTCGGCACGTACGGATTGCGGGGATGCACGACGAGCGACACGCCGAGGGCGGTCCACGGAGCCCCGGCGAGTTCGGGCCGGTGCGCGCTCGCCGCCGGCGGCAGTCGCACGCCCGAGACGAGCGAGAAGTTGACGCCGGCCTGCTCGAACACGGCGCCTTCCTTCAGCACGCGCGTGCGGCCGCCGCCCGAAAGCGGGTCGGCCGTCGCAGGACGCGCGCCCGTATCGCTCGCCGACGATGCGGCAGGAAAAGCGACCGGCGAATGCGCAGGACGGGTCGAGGGACCGGAGCCGGGATCGTGTGCACCGTCCGCGCGCTGCCAGCGGTCCTCGGTGAAGCGCGCATCGCCGTCGGCGCCCTCGAGCGCGTCGCAGATGCGATCCTGCAGGCCGGTGAGGAACGCGTGCACGAGATCGATGCGCACTTCCGGCGCGGGGTCGCCATGAGGCGTGAAGGCGTCGACCATCGGACGGCTCGTTACGTGTCGGAATGGGGGGGATGGTAGCAGCGGCGCGCGCCGCCCCGGGCCGCCTGCGGCGCTGTGTCATAATTTCCGGCCATCCACGACCCCGTCGCCGCGTGCCCAGCCGCATTCCGCCGCTAGCCATCACCGCGTACACCGCCACGTCCGCGCTCGGCCGCGGCCGCCTCGCACACGTCGAGGCGTTGCGCGGCCGGCGTACGGGCTTGCGCGAGAACGACTTCACGCCGACGCCGCTCGCCTGCGCGATCGGTCGCGTCGATGGCCTCGAGGACCTGCCGCTGCCGCCCGGGTTCGCCGAACACGACAGCCGTAACAACCGCCTCGCCTGGCTCGGCCTCGGCGCGGACGGTTTCCTCGATGCCGCGCGCGCGGCGATCGAGCGCCACGGCGCCGATCGCGTCGCGCTGCTCGTCGGCACCTCGACCGCGAGCATCGGCTCGACCGAGCAGGCCTTCCGCACGCTCGAGGACGGTCATTTTCCGGCCGCGTTCGCCGCGCCCGCGCTGCACACGCCGCATTCGCTCGGGCTGTTCCTCGAGCACGTGCTCGGCACGCGCGGCCCGTGCTGCACCACGGCCACGGCATGCTCGTCGAGCGCGAAGATCTTCGCCCAGGGCGAACGCCTGATCCGCCTGGGCATCGTCGACGCGGCGATCCTCGCCGGCGTCGACACGCTCTGCGGCAGCGTGCTGTTCGGCTTCAACGCACTCGAACTCGTCTCGCCCGAGCCGTGCCGACCGTTCGACGTCGCCCGGCGCGGCATCTCGATCGGCGAGGCGGCCGGTTTCGCCCTGCTCGAACGCGACGGTGCCGGCGTGCCCCGGCTGCTCGGCTACGGCGAATCGTCCGACGCGCACCACATGTCGACCCCGCATCCGCAGGGCCTCGGCGCCCGCATCGCACTCGCCGACGCATGCGCGCGCGCGGGCATCGACGCGCGCGAGGTCGACTACGTCAACCTGCACGGCACCGCGACCCTGAAGAACGACGAAGTCGAAGGCGCGCTGCTCGCCGACGCGTTCGCACCGACGGTGCGCGCGAGCTCGACCAAGGGTTGGACCGGGCATACGCTCGGCGCGGCCGGCATCGTCGAAGCCGTCATCACGCTGCTCGCGATCGAGCACGGCTTCGTGCCGGGCACGCTCAACACCGCCGCCCCGGAGCCGCTGTGCGCCTCGCGACTCGCGCTCGCCAACGAGGAGCGCGACCTGCGCATCGCGCTGAGCCATTCGTTCGGCTTCGGCGGCAACAACTGCACGCTCGCGTTCGGGTGCGCCGCATGAGCGCGGACCTGACCGTTCATGTCGAAGGCATCGGCTGGCGCTCGCCCGGCCTCGCCGACTGGGCGGCCGCGAGCGCGCTGCTGCGCGACGGCGGCGTGCCTGCGCTGGTCGGCGCGAGCGGCGCGAACCCCGCCGCATTGCCCCCGAACGAACGCCGGCGCGCTCCCGAAACCGTGCGGCTCGCCTGCGACGTCGCGGGCCAGGCCTGCACGATGGCCGCGCGCGAGCCCGCCTCGCTCGCCTGCGTGTTCGCCTCGATGCATGGCGACCTCGCGATCACCGAACACATGTGCATGACACTCGCCGCGAATCCACTCGAACTCTCGCCGACGAAGTTCCACAACTCCGTGCTGAACGCCGCCGCCGGCTATTGGACCGCCGCGACCGGATGCCACGCCGCGTCATGCGCGTTGTCGGCGTCCGGCGCGAGCTTCGGCGCCGGCCTCTTCGAAGCCGCGGTCGAAGCCCACGCGAACCGCACGTCGGTGCTGTTCGCGGCCTACGACGCGGGCGAGCCCGGCCCACTCAGCGAGGCGATGCGCGCCGAGGCGAGCTACGGCGCCGCTTTCGTGCTCAGCCCGGAGCGTGGGCCGCGCACGCTCGCCGCGTTGCGCCTGCGGCACGACGGGTCCGCCGCCGACGGCGACGGACCGGACGCGCGCGGCGCGTGGCTCGGTGCGGCGCTGCCGCTGCTCGACGCACTTGCGCACGGCCGCGCGGCCCGCATCGGCTTGCCGGCCGGCCGTGGCGCCGCACTCGCGATCGAGGTGCTCGCATGAGCGCGACCGATCCCGCGCGCGTCGTCGTCGCGATACCGGCGCTCAACGAGGAGCGGGCGATCCGCGGCGTGGTCGAATCCGTGCTCGCGATCTGCCCGAACGTGATCGTCGTCGACGACGGCTCGACCGACCGCACGGTCGAATGCATCGCCGATCTGCCGCACACGCTGATCCGCCACGCGACGCCGCTCGGCAAGGGCCAGGGTCTGCGCGACGCCTTCCGCAAGGCGCGCGAACTCGGTTTCGACGCCGTGATCGCGATGGACGGCGACGGCCAGCACCTCGCCGACGACATCCCGCGCCTGCTCGCGGCGGCCCGTCGTCACCCGGAGCACATCGTCATCGGTGCGCGCATCCGCAACCGCGAGAACCAGCCGAAGGCGCGACGCCGCGCCAACGGGGTCGCCGACTGGGGCATTTCGTGGGGCTGCGCGCTGCCCATCGCGGACACGCAGAGCGGCCAGCGCTACTACCCGCTCGGCGCGCTCGAGCTCGCCGACCTGCCCGCGGATGATTTCGTGTTCGAGGCCGCCCTGCTGATCGCGGCGACGCGCGAGAAGGGTCTTGGCGTCGTGTCGGTGCCGATCGACTCGCGCTACCAGGGCGAGTTCCGCCTCAGCCATTTCCGCCCGGTGCGCGACGTCACGCGCATCACCTTGTACACGGCCGGCCGCATCATCCACTACGGCCGCATCATCGACAGCTACCGCCGCGGACACGACCGCCCGCCGCTGATCTACGATCCGCCTGCGGACGCGTGACGAGGGGCGCCGGTGCCGCACCTGCTGCTGCAGCTCAGCGTCATCCTCGCCACCGCGCGCCTGCTCGCGCTGCTGCTGCGCCGGCTCGGCCAGCCGCCCGTCGTCGGCGAGATGATCGCCGGCTTCGTGCTCGGGCCGATCGGCTTCGGGGCGCTCGCGCCGACCTGGCATGCGGCGCTGTTCCCCAAGGACGGCCTCGCCGCGCTGCAGGGGCTCGGCCAGCTCGGCCTCGTGCTCTTCATGTTCATCGTCGGCGCCGAGCTGCGCGCGCCGGATGGGGTGCGCGCGGCGCTCGTGAAGGCGGCCTGGGTCGGCATCCCCGGCGTGGTGCTGCCGGGCGCGCTCGGCCTCGCGATCGCGCCGGCGCTGTACGCGGACTTCGCGCCCGGTGGTGTCGGCGTCGGGCCATTCGCGCTGTTCATGGCCGCCGCGCTCGCGATCACCGCGTTCCCGGTGATGGCGCGCATCCTCAAGGACCGCGGTCTCACCCATTCGCCCATCGGCCAGCTCTCGCTCGGTGCCACCGCGATCGCCGACGTGCTCGTATGGATCCTGCTCGCGTTCGTGATCGCATCGATCTCCGCGCACGGCGACGCAGCGTTGATGCGTGCGCTGGTCGGGCTCGCGCTCGCGAGTGCGGCCGCATTCGGCCTGCTGCGCCCGCTGCTCGCGCGCCTGCTCGCGCGCCACGCGAGCGATGGGCGCCCCGGCGGCGGCGTGCTCGGCCTGCTGCTGATCGGCACCTGCGCGATGGCGGCGGCGACCGAGTGGCTGGGCCTGCACGCGGTGTTCGGAGCCTTCCTCGCCGGCGCCTGCCTGCCGCGCGACGACCGCCTGCTCGACACGCTCGTCGAGCGCCTCGAGCACGTCGCCGTGCTCGTGCTGATGCCGGTGTTCTTCGCGCTTGCGGGGCTCGGTACGACCGCCGACGCGTTCACCGCCACCGGGCTATCCGCGCTGTTGCTGATCCTCGCCGCGGCCGTGCTCGGCAAGATCATCGGCGCGGGCGGCGGCGCGCGCATCGCCGGACTCGACGGGCGCGCATCCCTCGCCGTGGGTTCGCTCATGAACGCGCGCGGCCTCATGGAACTGGTGGTGCTCCAGGTCGGCCGCGACGCGGGCGTCATCGGTCCCGCGCTGTTCACGCTGATGATGGCGATGACGATCGCGACGACGCTGATGGCGACGCCGATGCTCGAGCTGTGCGTGCGGCGCGGACGCGACGGCACGCCCGCGCGCGCCGGGCGCGACGCCGCTTCGACGGCTCAGTCGCCGACGACGCGCAGCCCGAAGTAGAGCGAGGCGTCACCGACGAACTGCGCGCTGCCCTCGATGTTGAGCCGCAACGTGGTCGGCTTCCTGAAGAACTCGCGCGCCTGCGCCTCGCTGAGCCCGTAGTTCTGCACCAGCGTCTGCCTGCTCAGCAGGCCGGCGATGCACACGGACGAATCGCGCTCGCGCTCGAACAGGTGCTGCCCGGCTGCGAGCGGTACCTCGAAGCGCTCCGACGACGTCAGGCCGGTCAGCAGGCTGCCGCCGAACGGCAGGCCCGTGTTCGGATCGATCAGCGTCGGATCGTCGAGCACGGGATTCTCGACCGTGACGGTCGGAACGTAACTCAGCCGCGCGGTCGCGGGCGACGCGGTGGGGTTGTCGTAGTCGATCATGAGCACCGGCGAGAACCAGTAGCAGAGCAACGAATGGGTCGCGTTGCGCGGCAGCGTGATGCGGCCGATGTCATCGAACGCAAACGCGGTCGCCGCCGGCGCGGGCGCGAGCACCTGGCAGTGCTCCGCGCCGCTGCTGCAGTCGGGCGAGAGTTCGACCGATCCGTCGGCGAGACCGAGCCAGGTGAGGCTGCGGCCGAACGAATCGGCGTCGCCGACGTCGTCGGCGCTCGGCGATGCCGAAGGCGCCGCGCCGACGGCGCTGCGGATCGAGGTGGACGCCTTCGGCAACGGCACGTCGGCCGACCCATGCAGGTCGTCGGCGACCGCGCGCGATGCTTGGTTCGCGGCGAAAGCGGGCGATATCGACAGCGCGGCGACGACGGCGGCGGTGATTGTGCGGGCGAGCAGGTTCATGCGGGCACTCCTCTCGACGTGGTGGTGTGGCCGCATCCTGCGCGCCGCCGGCACGGCGCGCCGCGATGCACGCGACAGCCGCACGGCGAACGGCGTCACATTCCCGCGTTCAGGCCGACCGGAAGCCTCGACGGCGCCGCAAACCGGTCAGCCCATGCCGCCGTTGACGCCGATGACCTGGCCGTTGACGTAACCGGCCGCGTCGGAGCACAGGAAACGCACGACCGCGGCGACCTCGTCCGGCGTGCCCGCGCGGCCGGCCGGCACGATCGCCTTGAGCTGCGCCTCGTCGAACGCATTGCCGACCATGCGCCCGGCGATGACGCCCGGCGCAACGACGTTCGCGGTAATCCCGCGCGAGGCCATCTCGCGCGCGAGCGAGCGCGTCGCGCCGTGCAGCGCGGCCTTCGCCGCCGCGTAGTTGGCCTGGCCGCGGTTGCCGAGCACCGCGGCGACCGACGACAGCGAGACCACGCGACCCCAGCGCGTGCGCGCCATCGGCAGCAGCAGCGGCTGCACGACGTGGAAGAAGCCGTGCAGGGAGACGTCGATGACGCGCCGCCACTGCTCCTCGCTCATGCCGGCGAGCGGCGCGTCGTCGTGGATGCCCGCGTTGTGCACGACGATCGGGATCGGCCCGTGCGCGAGCTCGCCCTCGAGCGCGGCGCGCGCGGCCTCGCCGTCGACGAGGTCGAACGCGATCGCACGCGCGCGGCCGCCGGACGCGGCGATCGCGTCGACCACCGCCTGCGCCCGATCGAGCCCGCTGTGCGCATGCACGAGCACCTCGCAGCCGTCCGCGGCGAGCGCGCGCGCGATCGCGCCGCCGATGTCGCCGCTGCCGCCGGTGACGAGCGCGCGTCGATCCTGCTTCATGAATTGGCTCCGGACTGGTCAAGGGCGAATGATGGCGGCTTCGGCCGCACTTGCGTAGCCGACCGGTTGGCTGGCGCGAACCGTCGTACCTCGGCTCATGGACCGTTGGACGTCCGCCCGCACCAGCATCAGCAATACGGCGCCCGCCCACGCCATCGACCGGACGGTGCTCGTCGCACACCTCCCGGTCGAGACGGTTGTTTTACACCCGCATCGACCCGGCGTACCGGCGCGCGTGCACCTGTTCCGGGCTCCCCCGTGTGATATCCGCCGCCCCCGCGCGTATCACCCGTGCATGAGGCAGGATCGGAGGCCGGGGTGGACATGGCAGGGGTGGGCATGGCGACGGTGGCGCAGCGAGAGCAGTTCGAGCAGTTGCTCGAGCGCCATCGCGGCATCGTGCTGAAGATCGCGCACGCGTATTGTCGCGACGCGGAGGACCGGCGCGATCTCGCGCAGGAGATCGCGGCGCAGTTGTGGAAGGCGCTGCCGGCGTGGGACCGCGGCCGGCCGTTCTCGACATGGATGTATCGGGTCGCGCTCAACGTCGCGATCTCGCATGCGCGCTCGGCCGGCGAGCGCCGGCACGTGCCGCTCGACGAGGCTGGCGTCGAGCCGAGCCACGACGCCGATGCCGCGCGCGAGGCCGACGACGGCATCCGCGCGCTGTACCGCTGCATCGAGCGGCTCGACCCGCTCAACCGCGCGCTCATGCTGCTCTACCTCGACGAGCGCAGCCAGCGCGAGATCGGCGAGATCCTCGGCCTGTCCGGAACGAACGTGGCGACCAAGATCGGTCGCCTGAAGACGCGCATCCGCAACGAACTCGGTGAATGAGATGGAAACGACGATGGAACTCGACGACCTCAAGCACGCCTGGCAGACCCTCGACCGCCGCCTGCAGCAGCAGAACGCGCTCGGCTTCCAGTTGCTCAAGAACAGCCGTACCGACAACGCGCGACGCGGGCTGCGCCCGCTCGCGTGGGGCCAGGCGCTGCAGATCCTCGTCGGCGCGGCCGGCATGCTCGTGTTCGCGCCGTACTGGGTGCGGCACCTGCATGAACCCGCCTTGCTCGTGTGCGGTCTCGTGCTGCACGCGTACTGCCTCGGCCTCGTCATCGTCGGCGCGGTGGTCGAGGCGCGCATCGCCGCGATCGACTACGCCGCACCCGTGCTGGCGATCCAGCGCCAGCTGCTCGCGCTGCGCCGAGCCTACGTGATCGGCGGCATGATCGTCGGCCTGCCGTGGTGGTTCATCTATGTGCCGCTGCTGATCGTGCTCGGTAACGGCCGCATGCTCGAGGACGCGCCGTGGGTCGTCGCGATCCAGCTCGTCGTCGGCGCGCTCGGCCTGCTCGGCACCTGGTGGTTCCACCGCTGGGCGAACCGGCCCGAGCGCGCCGCATTCGGCCGCACGCTCGATGATTCCGCCGCCGGCGGCGGCATCCGCCGCGCGCAGGCGGCGCTCGACGAACTCGCGGCGTTCGAGCGCGACTAGTCAGCGCGGCGCGTGCGCGCGTTCGACGATCCAGCGCGCGCGGTTGGCGATCGTGACGTCGGGCACGTCGACGAGGGGGCGGAGCAGGTCGATCCGTCCTGCGTAGCCGGCCTCGTACGGACTCGGCTCGTCGACGGGCTGGGTGACCCAGGCATCGAGGAAGCGCTCGGCGGCGCGGCGTTCGTCCCCGGATCGATCGGCGGAGTAGGCGCTCTCGACCGCGGCGGGCAGGAACAGCGTGCCCGCACCGTAGCGGCCCGCTTCCTTGTCGTCGGCGAGGCGCTCGAACAACCGCGCGCGCTGCGCAGGCGCCAGCGTCGCGACGTGCTGCGATGCGCGCGCGGCGAGCGCGTGCACCGCCGCATCCGTGCCGGCGGGCGGGGGTGGCGTGCCCCAGTCGATGGGCGCGAGCGTATCGGCATACGCGCCGTCGCCGACGCGCCAGACGAGGCGCTCGCCGCCGTGCGCGAGTTGCGCCGCATCGGGCGACGACGCGACCAGCCGGCCCGTGACGTCGATGTCCGCGAGCATGTCGCCGACGATCTCGGCGACTTGCGGCTGCACGCGCGCGAGCGCGTGCGGCATCCGCTCGCCCCACCACGGCAGCAGCAGCAGCGGCACCACGGCCGCGAAGCGCATCGCGAGCGCGGGCACGCCGCCCATCAGCAAGGCCATGCCGCGCAACCAGAGCCAGACGCCGCCCGCGAGAGGCAGCAGGCCGACGAGCGAGGCGCCGCCATTGCCCGGGTCGCGCCTCGACGCGACGTAGGCGGCCGGCATCGCGGTGCCAGGGTCACGCGGGTCGAACGCGAGCGGAAACGCCGGTGGGACTGTGGCCCAGCCGGCGATCGCGGCGTCGAGCGGTCGATCGAGGCGCCGGCGCAACGCGTCCCACGCGGTGGGCGATGCGCGCGCGTCGAACCCGCTGAACGGAGGATGCGACTTCAGCCATGCGCTTTCGGCCTCGCCGACGCGGATCTGCGGTATCGCGAAGCCGCGTTCGTCGCGCGGCATCGCGAACGGAATGCCCGGCGCCATCGTCGCGTCGTCGACGAGCAGCGGCAGCGTCTCCTCGCCGTGCACGTTGATACGGTTGCCGCAGAACGCGCGCCGGATCGGCTGGCCCCATTCGCCGTCGTAGGCGACCACCGCGCAATGCGTCGCGCGCGCAGGCCCGGCCCAATTGCCCTTGTCGCCCTGGGCGGCGGCATCGAAATCGATCGCGAGCCAACTGTCGACGATGCGGCCGTCCGTGCTCGCGGAGTAGGCATGGAAGCGCCACGCATCGACGAGTCGCGCGGGGCCGACGAGCCAGCCGGCGCTGAGCAGCACGATCGCGAAACCGAGCGGGAACGCGGCGATGAAGCGGATCAGCGGGCTGACCGCGAGGCCGAGCGCATTGCCGAGCACGAATGCACGCCAGGGGCTCGCCGGCGCCTGCGGCGCCGCGACTTCGGCTGCCGGCATGGCCGTCGCGGCTCGACGCTTCGTTCGCTGCTTGCCCATCGACCCCTCCGCTGCGCCCGCACGCGGCGGATGCGATGCCCACGGCGGCGCGGTCCATTCTTCTGCGGCGCGCCGCACGGCGCAACGCGCCCGGTGGTGGACGTGCTCGCGAACCCTGGTGGCCGGTCGATCGGCACGGCGTCCGCTGCGCCGATCTCGCTTACCATGGCCGCTCTCGCGTCCGCCGCCTCCCTCGATGACCAAAACGTACGATCGCGCCTACTTCGACAGGTGGTACCGCAGCGCCACGCATCGCGTCGGCTCGCAGGCGGAACTCGCGCGCAAGGTTGCGATGGTCGTGCACCTCGCCGAGTACTACCTCGCGCGGCCGCTGCGCAACGTGCTCGACGTCGGTTGCGGCGAGGCCGCCTGGCGCGCTCCGCTGCTGCGCTTGCGGCCCAGGCTCGCCTATCGCGGGCTCGACTCGAGCGAGTATGCAGTCGCCCGCTACGGCCGCTCGCGCAACGTCGGACTCGCCACGTTCGGCCAGCTCGCGGAGCTGCGCTTCGACGAGCGCTTCGATCTCGTCGTCTGCAGCGACATGCTGCACTACGTGCCCGCACGCGAGGTCGCACGCGGCCTTTCGGGTTTCGCCGACCTGCTCGAAGGCCTCGCCTTCATCGAGGTGTTCACCGCGCGCGACGACCCGGGCGGCGACACGCGCGGCTTCATCGCGCGCTCGCCCGCGTGGTATCGCGCGCGTTTCGCCGCCGCGGGGCTCATCGCGTGCGGTTCGCACGCATACCTGTCGCCACGGCTGTCGCGATCGGTCGCGGCGCTCGAATGCGTGCCCGCGCGCATGTGAAGCCCGGTCGCGCCGCGCGGCCGGCACGAGCGCGGCGGCGGGGCGATGCCGGCCGGCCTACGGCGTCCGTGCCGCCGCGAGCAACCGGTCGCGCGTCGGGCGCTTGACCGGCACGCCGTTCGCGTCGCAGCTGCCGAGTCTGCACAGCTCGGCGCGGATCGCATCGACATTCTGCGCGACGACGTGGAACAGCGCGTTTTCTTCCATCGAGCCGTGCACGGCCGCCGAACCGGGGCCGCGCGCGTAGACCGCGACGTCGTCGCCGCCGTGCGTTTCCGCGCCGAGCGGCACCATCGCCTCCTGTTCGTAGTCCTCGGCCTCGGTGTCGACGTGCTCGAGGTTCGGCCGCCCGTGTTCGGCCCGCTGGTACGCGGTCGGATCGTGCGGATAGCGCTTGGGTCCCTCCGGCTGGCGGTCGCTCTTGCCCGGATAGCCCGGGCCGTTCGCGTACTGCAAGGTCGTGTACGGCAGGCCGGTCGCATCGCGCGCGTAATCCCGGGTCGGCGCGCCCTCGCCGCTCATGCCGCGCACCTTGCCGAGGATGGGGTTGCCGCGCGCGGGATAGCCGACGAACGTCAGCGTATGGCTGTGGTCGGCGGTGACGAGGATGAGCGTGTCGTCGGCCGACGTCATCTCGTTCGCGACCGCGACCGCGTGCGCGAACTCGATCGTCTCGTTGAGCGCGCGGAAGGCATTGCCCGCATGACTGCCGTGGTCGATGCGCCCGCCTTCGACCATGAGGAAGTAGCCGTTCGGGCGCTTCTGCAACACCTTCAGCGCGGCGCGCGTCATCTCCGACAGGCTCGGCTCGCCGGCCGGATCCTGCGCGCGTTCGTTCTCGTACTTGAGGTGCTCGACGTCGAACAGGCCGAGCACGCGGCGCGTGCGCGCGAGGTCGAGTGCGTCGAGCTGCCGCGTGTTCCAGACGTAGGCGGCGCCCGGCTGCTTCATCCACTCGGCGACGAGGTCGCGCCCGTCGAGGCGCTTGCCCGGGAAGCCGGCGTATTCCGGATCCTGCTGGCTCGCCGGCATGAACTCCGTGCGGCCGCCGCCGAACGCGACCGTGATGCCGTCGCCGATGCGGAAGTCGACGAGCTGGCGCGCGAAGTCGACGCAACCGGCGGCGCGATCGGCGTCCGACATGTCGGTATCGACTTCCCAGTTGCGCTCGGGCAGGTGGCCGTAGGTCGCCGCGGGCGTCGCGTGCGTGATGCGCGTGGTCGTGACGACGCCGGTCGCGAGGCCGGCGGCGGCGGCAAGTTCGAGCGCACTCACGACTTCGTTCCCCTTGCTCGAGGCGCAGTCGCCGCGGGTCGCGCGCTGGTCGACGCCGATCACGCCGAAACGCGTCTTCACGCCGCTCATGATCGCGGTCATCGTGCCGGCCGAATCGGGCGTCTGGTGGTCGGTCTCGTAGGTCTTGCTCAGCGCGCTCGCCGGGAAGTCCTCGAACGAGAGCCGGTTTTCCTCGCCCGAGCCGCCCTTGCGCTGGCCGTCGAGGATGCGCGCGGCGGTGATCGTCGGGATGCTCATGCCGTCGCCGAGGAACACGATCACGTTCTTCGCGTGCGCGCGCTGCGGCAGGTTCGCGTGCGCGGCGGCGGCGCCCGCGCGAAACCACCAGTCCGGCGTCTCGCCGTCGGGATGATGGATCGCGGGCACGTCGATCGCGGCGCCGGGCGCGCCCGCGCGTGGCGTGGCCGGCGCGCACGCGGCGGCGCCGAGGCAGGTCGCAACGCCCGCGGCGACGAGGCGCAGGGAAAGACAGGACATCGGCAGGCTCCCAAGTCGGACAACGTAACGGTGCACGAGTGCAGCATATCCGCGTTGCAGGCGCCATCGCGCAGGGCGCGCGCACGGGCGCGTCATCGACGTCGTCCGGTCCGCGCAACGCCCCAGGGCCGAAGGCCGCCGGCGCGCGCTTCCTTCGATTCCGTGGGGCTTCGCTATCGCAGCGCTCCCCGGAGCGACATCCCTCAGCGCGGTCGACGCGCGCGGCTCCGTGCGGATCTCGCGGCCGGCTTGCGCGTCGCCGCGGCCTTCCTCTTCGGCGGTGCCGGCGCCGCAGCGGCGAGCGCCGGCATGCGCAGGCCGCGCAACGACGCCGGCGCGACGATCGGCGTGCGCCCGACGCGGGCATCGAGTTCCTGCATCCAGCGCTGTGCGACGCGGTCCCAGCCGGCCGCGGTGAAATGGATCTCGTCGTGCCAGAACGACGCCGGCATCGCCGCGACGACCGGGCGCAGGTCGAAGTAGGCGACCCCGGGCAGTGCCGACACGCGTGCGTTGAAGCGGTTCATGACCTCGTCGACGATCGCGCGCGCGCGTGACCCGTCGAGCCCGCAGTGCTGCAACAACCAGGGCCCGACCCACGGTCCGATGCCGAGCATGGGCAGCCAGGTCGAGCCCGGCTCGAGCGTCGGGATGATCGGGCCGTAGCCGTTCGTGAGCACGGGCGCGGCGCCGGGGACGAGTCGGGCGCGCAGCGCGCTCCAGCGCTCGCCGATCTGGTCGAAGATCGCGTCGAGCGCGACGTCGTCGATGCGTGCTTCGCCGTCGCCGCCGCTGACGTAGGTCTGCACCTTCGGGATGAAGTCGTTGCCGCCGCCGCTGACCATGAACGCGTCGAACGCGAACGGCCGCTGCTGGCGCGCGAACTCGCTGCGCACGTAGTCGAGTGCGACGAGGTCGTGGTCGCCCGGCATCTGCTTCATCTCGAAGCCGACCTTGGCGATCGACAGCACGTTGAAGCCCGGGTGACCGGGGTCGATCGCACGCACCCAGTCGTCGTCGTTGAGCAGGTTGACGACCGACGCGCCGCGCCACCAGCCGCCTGGCGCGGCGAGCCAGGAATCGCCGGTCGCGAACACCTTGATCGCCTTGCTCCGGCTCCTGCAGCGAGCGAGGAACAGGTCGCAACGGTCGAGCGGATATTCGCGGATCGGACCGGCCATGGCGCGCTCCCGCGCCGGCGCGGCGCCGGCGTGTATACGAGTGTACCGCGTTCGGCTCAGCGCTGCGCGAGGCGGCTGTGGCGGATGCCGTAGGCGAAATAGATGACGAGCCCGAGCGCGACCCAGCCGATGAACACCGCCCAGGTGATCGCGGCGAGTTCGGACAGCAGCCAGAGCGAGAACACGATGCCGACCACCGGCACGATCGGCACCCATGGGGTGCGGAACGCGCGCGGCAGGTCGGGCTTGCGCCGGCGCAGGATCAGCACCGCGCTG
>NZ_DATDMY010000106.1:0-8384 GCF_036518555.1 Dokdonella sp.
CGGAGACGTCCCGATGCGCATGCGCGCCCTGATCCTGTCCGGCCTGCTCGCCTGCGGCGCCGCCGTCGCGAAGGAGGGGGGCGTGCCGACCGGCAAGCTGCCGACCGACGCGGCGCCGTTGCACTACGCACTGCACCTCACCGTCGATCCTCGTCGCGACCGCTTCGACGGCGAGGCGCGCATCCGCGTCAGGCTCGCGAAAGCGAGCGACCATGTCTGGCTGCATGCGCAGCAGATGAACATCCGCGCCGTGCACGCGACCGATGCCGCCGGTAAGAATGCCGACGCGAAGGCGATCACGCACGGCGATACCGGCGTGCTCGAGGTGCGCTTCGCCCATAGCCTCGCCGCGCAGGAGATCGAACTCGCATTCGACTACGACGCGCCGTTCAACGGCCAGCTCGAGGGCGTCTACAAGGTCAAGGTCGGCGACGACGCCTATGCGGTCACGCAGATGGAACCGGTCAGCGCGCGCCTCGCGTTCCCCGGCTTCGACGAGCCGCGCTTCAAGGTGCCGTTCGATCTCGTGCTGACCGTGCCGGCGCAGGACGTCGCCGTCGCGAACACGCGCGTGCTGCGCGAGGAGAAGTCCGCCGACGCGGCGTGGAAGACGCTCACGTTCGCGACCACGCCGCCGCTGCCGACGTACCTCGTCGCGTTCGCGGTCGGGCCGTGGGACGTCGCCGACGCGCCACCGATCCCGCCCAACGCGGTGCGCAAGGGCGCGCTGCCGCTGCGCGCGCTCGGCCCGCGAGGCAGCAAGGACAAGCTCGCCTGGGCGCTCGAAGTCGCGCCCGCGATCGTCCGCTTCTACGAGGATTACACCGCGCAGCCGTATCCGTTCGACAAGCTCGACCTGCTCGGTGCGCCGGATTTCTCCGCCGGCGCGATGGAGAACGCGGGGCTCATCGTCTACCGCGACGCCTACCTTCTCACCGACGCGCATTCGGCCGCGGACCACTATCGCAGCGTGTTCAACATCGAGGCGCACGAGATCGCGCACCAGTGGTACGGCGACCTCGTGACGGTGCCATGGTGGGACGACATCTGGCTCAACGAGGCGTACGCGACCTGGGGCCAGGCGAAGGCGACGTCGTCGCTGCGTCCGGAGTACCACGCCGACCTCGAGTCGCTCGAAGCGCGCCTGTACGCGATGGCGAACGACAGCCTGCTCAGCACGCGCAAGATCCGCCAGCCGATCCTCGGTCGTGGCGACATCGAGACCGCATTCGACAGCATCACCTACCAGAAGGGCGCCGCGGTGCTCGCGATGTTCGAGCGCTGGGTCGGCGAGGACACGTTCCGCAAGGGCATGCGCGAGTACCTCGCGAGCCATGCGTTCGGCAGCGGCAGTTCGGACGACCTCATCGCGTCGCTGACCAGGGCGAGCGGCAGGGGCGATGCGTTCGCGAAAGGCATGCGCAGCTTCCTCGACCAGCCCGGCGTTCCGCTCGTGCGCAGCGAACTCGCCTGCGACGCGGGCAAGGCGCGCCTGACCCTCGCCCAATCGCGTTACCTGCCGTACGGCGTGCTGTCGAAGGACGCTCCGCGCTGGGGCGTGCCCGTATGCACGCGCTTCGGTCGCGGCGAAGGGTCGGACACGCAGTGCTTCCTGCTCGAGGCGCCCGAACAGCAATTCGAGATCGCGGGCGGTTGTCCCGACTGGTACCTGCCGAACGCCGATGCGCGCGGCTACTACCGGTTCGACCTCGCCACGGCCGACCTCGCGAATCTCGGCGCCGCCGCGGGGAAACTGTCGGCGCCCGAGCAGCTCGTCTACGCCGACGCGGTCGAGAGTGGCTTCCGCCGCGGCAGCGTGTCCGCGGGCGCGTTGCTCGACGCGATGCCGGCGCTCGCAGGCGCGGACGCGCCGCAGGTAGCGACCGCGCTGCTCCCTCGCTACGAATGGATCCGCGAGCACGTCGCCGACGCGGCGACCCGGCCCGCGCTCGACGCGTGGGTCACGCGCCTCTATGCGCCGCGCCTCGGCAGGCTCGGCTGGCACCGCAAGGACGGCGAGCCCGGCACCGACACCGCGCTGCGCACGCGCATCGCCGAGTTCCTCGCGATGGTGGTGCGCGACCCGGCGACGCGCGCCGAGCTCGGCAAGCAGGGTCGCGCCGCACTCGGCCTCGACGGCGGCGGCAAGCCCGACCTCACGCGTGCCGACGCCGACCTGCGCGTCACCGCGCTCAAGGTCGCGGTGCAGGACGGCGGCTTGCCCGCATTCGATGCCGCGCAGGCCGCGTTCGAGGCGTCTCGCGACACGACCGAGCGCTACGCGCTGCTCGCCGCGCTCGGCGCGACGCGCGACCCTGCACTCGGAGCTCGCGCGCGCGACTACGGCCTCACCGCCGCGGTGCAGATCGGCGAGATGGGACGCCTCTATGACGCCCAGGCGGACGAGCCGGAGAATCGTGCGGCGCTGTGGGCGTGGCTCACGCGGAACTTCGAGCCCTATCGCAAGCGCCTGCCGCCGTTCGCGCAGGCGTGGTTGCCGAAGACGTTCTCGCCGGGCCGTTGCAGCACCGCCGACGCCGACGGCATGTCCGCGTTCCTCGCGCCTCGCACGAAGGACCTCATCGGCGGCGAGCGCGGCCTGGGCCAGACGCTCGAGGGCATCCGCCAATGCAGTGCCCTGCGCGAACACGTCGACCGCAAGGCGCTCGCCGATTGGAGTGCCGCGCACGCGAAGCACTGACCGCTGCAGGCGACCCGGCGCGGGTTTCCCGCGTCCGAATCGGTCTTGGGTGGTCCTGCGCGCGATTCGCTCCGCGCGGGGCTGGTTCCATCGAAGCCGCCGCGACTGGCGCCCCGAGCACGGGCAACGCGCCGTAACGTGCCGATGCGGCACGAATCCCGAGTCGCCGCGCTCGCAGACCCGGAACCGCGATGGACTCCACGCCCGCGACGCTGCCCGCTTTGCCCACCGCGCATGCGTTCACGCGCGAAGCCTGCATCGCCGCGCTCTCGCTGTGCCTCGTCTTCGTCGCCGCGCCCGCACGCGCCGGGAGCGGAGAGGAACTCGCGCGCGAGGCCGGTGCCCTGCGGGTCGGGCGGCTCGCGCCGCCTGCGCGCATGACGACGATCGATGGCGACACGATCGATCTCGCCTCGCTGCGCGGGAAGAAAGCGGTCTACCTCAAGTTCTGGGCGACCTGGTGCTCGCCGTGCCGCGCGCAGATGCCGCACTTCGAGCGCGTCCAGCAGGCCGCGGGCGACGACCTCGCGGTGGTCGCGATCAACCTCGGCTTCGACGACACGCCCGAGCAGATACGCGCGTTCCGCGACGAGTTCGGGCTCACGATGCCGATCGTGCGCGACGAGGACGGTCGGCTCGCCGGCCTGTTCGGCGTGCGCGTCACGCCGCAGCACGTGATCGTCGGCCGCGACGGCGTGATCCTGCACGTCGGCCATCTCGCCGACGCGCACGTCGACGCCGCGCTCCTCGAGGCGCGGAGCGAACGCGCGACCGTCGTGGCGGCGAATGCGCCGGACCTACCCGTCGCGCCCGCCGTTCCGGCCGCCTTGCGCATCGGCGACGCACTGCCGCCGGCGCGCGTGCGCACGCTTGCGGGCGACGAGGTCGCGCTCGCCGATCCCGCGCGCCGACGGCGCAGCGTACTCGCCTTCCTCTCGCCGTGGTGCGAGGGCTACTTCGAGAAGACGCGGCCCGCGTCGTCCGCGCGCTGCCGTGCGCTGCGCGAGCAGCTGGTCGCGTTCGGCGGCGATGCACGATGGCGCTGGCTCGGTGTCGCCTCGGGCCTGTGGGCGTCCGAACACGATCTCGGCGAATGGCGCGATCGCTCGCGCATCGCGATCCCACTCGCGCTCGATCGCGACGGCGCCCTGTTCCGACGCTTCGGCGTTTCGCGCGTGCCGCTCGTCGTCGTGCTCGATGCGAACGGCCGCGTCGAACGCCGCCTCGAATTCGGTCGCGACGACCTGCGCGCCGTGCTCGGCGAGCCGCGGACGCCGTGACGACGCACGATCGCGCCGAACCGCACCGGATGCATCGCCGGACGCGCCCCTCGATGCGAGAATGGGGGCCGTTCGCGCGCGCGATCCCGGGCGCCGCAACGGCAGGTCAAACCTTGGAGGTTGCGGATGTCGAAGCATGTCTCGCCGGCGAAGATCGCCGCCGGCCTCACCGAGTTGTGGTCGCCGCGCGTGGTCGCATCGCTCGACGATTCCTACGTCAAGGTCGCGAAGGTGCAAGGCACCTTCGGCTGGCATGCGCACGACGACGAGGATGAGTTGTTCTACGTGCTCGGCGGTCGCCTGCGCATCGAGATGGCGGACGGCGCGGTGGAACTCGACGAGGGCGACGCGTACGTCGTGCCGCGGGGCGTGCGGCACAATCCGGTCGCCGAGCGCGAATGCCTCGTCATGCTGATCGAGCGCAAGACGACCTTGCACACCGGTTCGGAAATCTCCGAACGCACGCGCAGCGTCGCAGACCAGTTGCGCCCGGTCTGATCGCCGCGCAGGCCCTCACGGGCGCCGCTCGCGGGCGAAGCGCTCGCGGTACGCGCGTGGGCTGGCGCCGACGCGACGCCGGAAGTGATGCCGCAGCGTCGTCGCGCTGCCGAAACCGGTCAGGCCCGCGATGCGATCGATCGAATGGCGTGAGTCCTCGAGCAACTCGCGCGCGCGCTCGATGCGCGCGCGCACGAGCCAGTCGATCGGGGTGAGGCCGGTCGCCGCCTTGAAATGGCGCATGAGGCTGCGCTCGCTCATCGCCGCCATGCGCGCGAGCCGGGCGATCGACAACGGTTCGGCGAGGCGCCGCTGCATCATGTCGAGCAACGGCGACAGCGCATGCCGTCCGCCCGCCTCCACCGGTCGCTCGACGTACTGCGCCTGGCCGCCGTCGCGATGTGGCGGGATCACGAGCCGGCGCGCGACGTGGTTGGCGACGCGCGCCCCCCAGTCTCGCCGCACGAGGTGCAGGCAGAGATCGAGCCCGGCCGCGCTTCCCGCCGATGTCAGCAGGCTGCCTTCGTCGACGTAGAGCACGCCCGCGTCGACCTCGATGCGCGGATGGCGCCGCCGCAGCGCGTCGGCATAGCGCCAGTGCGTGGTCGCGCGGCGACCGTCGAGGAGACCGGTCGCGGCGAGCACGAATGCGCCCGAGCAGATCGATACCAGGCGCGCGCCGCGCGCGTGCGCGTCCCGCAGCGCCGCGACGGTTCGAGCGGGGACCGGCACGTCGATCCCCTTCCAGCCGGGGATCACGATCGTACCCGCGCGGCGCAGGCGCTCGAGGCCGTGCATCGCAGACAGGCGCAGGCCGTACTGGCCGCGCAGCGGTCGGCGCTCCGCCGCGCAGGTTTCGAATCGGTACCAGCCGGCGCCGAGCTCGGGCCGCGCAAGTCCGAAGACTTCCGCCGCGCAGGAGAACTCGAACGCGCACAGGCCGTCGTAGGCGAGGGCGACGACGAGCGGATTGGTCGGGGGTGCCGTTCGCTTTGGCAAGATCTGATCGCTGAGTGGCGGTAGCGCCAATTGTGCGCGCAGCGCGCGCGCCGAACAATGCGTGCCACGTCCACCGCGGAGCAATGCCATGCACAACGCCGTCACCGAGATCGCCGCCGCGCCGAGCGATGCCGCGCTGCGCCACTTCGAGGCGCAGTTCGCCTACGAGACGGACTGCTGGGACACGCATGAAGCGCTGCAGTCGCCCGCACCCGGATTCGTGCTCGTCGATGCCCGCAGTGCCGACATGTACGCGCGCGGCCACGTGCCCGGCGCCATCAGCCTGCCGCATCGGAAGATCATCGCCTCGCGCATGGCCGCCTATCCGCCGTCGACGCTGTTCGTCGCCTACTGCGCCGGACCGCACTGCAACGGCGCCGCGCGCGCGGCCGTGCGCCTCGCGAAGCTCGGATTCGCCGTGAAGATCATGGCCGGCGGCATCACCGGCTGGCTCGACGAGGGCTTCGCGCTCGAGAAGGGCGGCGCGCGCGAATGACGGCTGCACGCGTGCGACGCGCGCACGGCGCGGATGCGCGTGCGCTGGTGGCGCTCTGCGCCGAACACGCAAGCTACGAGCGCGCGTCGTTCGCGGCCGACGGCAAGTGCGATGCGCTGCGCACTGCGCTCGACGCGTGCCCGCCGCGCCTGTTCGCATGGCTCGCCGAACGCGACGGCACGGCCGTCGGCTATGCGAGCGCGTCGTTCGAGTACTCGACCTGGGACGCGCGCGAGTTCCTGCACATGGATTGCCTCTACCTGCGCGACGACGCGCGGGGCGCCGGCGTCGGCGCGGCGCTCGTCGACGCGCTCGTCGCGCACGCGCGCGCGCACGGTTGCGCGGAGCTTCAATGGCAGACGCCGGCGTGGAATGCGCGCGCGATACGCTTCTACTCGCGCCTCGGCGCGATCGGTGCCGGGAAGATCCGTTTCCGCCAGGCGGTCGATCGACAAAGTTGAGGTACGCCAGCCTCGCCCGGCCTCAGTGCGTGCCGAGGCAGTCGAACGGCAGCATCGCGTGCAGTCCGTGCAGGTGTTCGCCGAGCCACGGGCTGGCCAGCGTCAGCAGCGCGCTCGCGAGCAGGGCCGCGGCTGCCGTGCGGCGACTGCCGCGCCGCGCGCCGAGCGCGGCGATCCGGTCCGCGCCGAACGCGGCCGCGAGCAGGGCCGGCGCGGTGCCCAGGCCGAACAGCAGCATCGTCGCCGCACCGCGTGCGGCGTCGAGCTGCAAGGCGGCGATCAGCAGCACCGTGTAGACGAACCCACACGGCATCCAGCCCCAGACCATGCCGAACGCGAAGGCGCGCGGCAGGCTCGCGACCGGCAGCAGCCGCCGGCCGAGCGGCGCGAGCCGCGGCCACAGTCGGCGACCGAGTGCGAAGCCGGGATCGCGCAGGCGACCCGAGGCGACGAGCGCCCCGAGCAGCAGCGCCGCGGCCGACAGCGCGCGCAGCGTGCGCCGCACGGACTCCACGTCCAGCAGCGCGATGGCACCGCCGAGCACGCCGCCGAGCAGCAGTCCGGCCAGCGCGTACGACGCGATGCGACCGAGCTGATAGGCCACCAGCAGGTCGCGTCGCGGTCGACCATCCGCGCGCCGCGCCGTGGCGATGCCGAGCGCGGCGGAGATGCCTCCGCACATGACGAGGCAGTGCCCGCTCGCTGCGAGGCCGAGCAGCAGCGCGCCCGCGTACGTCAGCACGCCGGTCACGCGCGCGGCTCCGTCGGCTCGCCGTCGCGGTCGCGTGGCGCGTCGGCGTCCAGCAGCGGCAGCAGTTTGGGCGTGTCGAGGTCGTCGAACTGGTCGTGGTCGACCGCCCAGAAGAACGCGATGCCCGCTCCGAGCGCGAGCAGGATCGACAGCGGGATCATCACGAGCAGGATGTTCATGCGAAGGCCTCGCGCGTGTCCGGGCCGGCCGCGGCGAACGCACGGCGACGGCCGATGCGCGTCGCATTGAGCACGACGACGAGGGAGCTCGCCGACATGCCGAGCGCGGCGAGCCACGGCGGCACCAGGCCGAGCGCGCCGAACGGCACCGCGACGAGGTTGTAGGCGATGGCCCAGCGCTGGTTGCGGTGCAGCGCCTGCAGGGTTTCGCGCGCGATCGCGATCGCTTCGGGCAATGCCGTGAGGTCGGCGCGCGCGAGCACGACGTCGGCCGATGCCTGCGCGAGATCGCTACCGCCGCCGATCGCGACCGCGACGTCAGCACCGGCGAGCACGGGGGCGTCGTTGACGCCATCGCCGACCGCGACCACGCGCCCGCCGGACGCGCGCAACGCGCGCAACCGCTCGAGCTTGTCCGCCGGCGACTGCCGCGCGTGCCAGCGGCGGATGCCGACGTCGGCGGCCAGGGCGGCGACCTTCGACGTCGCATCGCCACTCGCGATCTCGAGCTCGAGACCCTGAGCGGAGAGTGCGGCCAGCGCCGCGCGTGCGCCGGGCCTAACCCGTTCGGAAAGCTGGAACGCCGCGATCGCGCCGTCGTCGTCGGCCAGCACGAGCGCGTCGTCGGCGATCGCGCCGTGCCTCGTCCGCTGCAGTGGATCGATCGCGAAGTCGGCGCGGCCAAGGCGCAGCGCGCGCCCGCCGACGCGTCCGCGCAATCCGCAGCCGGCGACCTCCTCGACGTCCTCGGCGACAGGCAGCGCAATGCCCGCAGCCGCGTCGACGAGCGCGCGCGCGACCGGATGGCGGCTGCGGCGCGCGAGTGCGGCGGCCAGCGGGATCGCCCCGTCGACGATCGGCTCGCGTTCGCGTGCGAGGCACGGCTCGGTCAGCGTACCTGTCTTGTCGAATACCACGTGCGTCGCGCCGGCGAGCGCCTCGATCGCATCGACGTGCACGACGAGCACGCCGCGGCGCGCTAGCAGCGCAAGTGCGCGCGTGAGTGCGGCCGGGACCGC
>NZ_DATDMY010000107.1:0-24039 GCF_036518555.1 Dokdonella sp.
CGTGCCGATGCTGCCGTTCTACATCTACTACTCGATGTTCGGCTTCCAGCGCATCGGCGACCTCGCCTGGGCCGCCGGCGACATGCGCACGCGCGGCTTCCTCGTCGGCGGCACCGCGGGTCGCACCACGCTCAACGGCGAGGGCCTGCAGCACGAGGACGGCCATTCGCACCTGCTCGCGGGCGCGATCCCGAACTGCCGCGCCTACGATCCGACCTTCTCGTACGAGGTCGCGGTGATCCTGCAGGACGGCTCGCGGCGCATGCTGCAGGAGCAGCAAGACGTCTACTACTACGTCACCGTGATGAACGAGAACTACGCGCATCCGGACATGCCCGCCGGCGTCGAGGCGGACATCGTCAAGGGCATGTACCTGTTCAAGGACGGCGGCAAACCGAAGAAGAACGAGCCGCGCGTGCAGCTGCTCGGCTCCGGCACGATCCTGCGCGAGGTGATCGCCGCGGCCGAGCTGCTCGAGAAGGACTTCGGGGTCGCGAGCGACATCTGGTCGTGCCCGAGTTTCTCGGAACTGCGCAAGGACGGCTTCGACGCCGAGCGCTGGAACCGCCTGCACCCGATGGACAAGAAGCCGCGCAAGGCGCACGTGACCGCGTGCCTCGAGTCGCGCCCGGGTCCGGCGGTCGCCGCGACCGACTACGTGCGCGAGTACGCCGACCAGGTCCGCGCGTTCATGCCGCTTGGCAAGCGCTATGTCGTGCTCGGCACCGACGGCTTCGGCCGCAGCGACACGCGCGCGAACCTGCGCGGCTTCTTCGAAGTCGACCGCTTCTGGATCGCGCACGCGGCGATCGCCGCGCTCGCCGCGGACGGCCAGATGAACCCCGAGGACGTCGCGCGCGCGATCAAGCAGTACAGGCTCGATCCGGACAAGCCGAATCCGTTGACGGTGTGATTTCGTGGTGGGGACGGCGTTGCCGCCGCCCATGAATCCCTCTCCCGCTTGCGGGGGAGGGTAAGGTGAGGGCGCTTGTGCCGTGCGCTTCATTATTCTTCTTCCAGAGCGGGCACGGCTGCCTTCGCATCGCTCACTCACGTCCCTGTGAGTTCGTCCCGCATCCCTGCGGGCCGGTGACTTCTCTTTGCTTGTCCAAAGAGAAGTCACCATGAGAAACGCCACCCCAGGCGGCCCGGTCAGCGGGCTTCCTGCCCGCTGACCGCGCGAGCGGGCTACGGGGTTCGTCGACGACACGTCCCTGCGTCGGCAACGAACGCGTGCGCATCCATGCGCACGCCCCTTCGGGCTGATCCTACGCCCGCCCGCCGGGCCGCGAGGGGGCCTGTTGAGAAGCGCGCGCTCCTGCGCGCAGAAGCCGAGCGGAGCAAAGCCGAGTGAAGTAAAAGTAGCGAGCAAAGCAAGCCATCGGAGCGCGCGTTGCAATCGGCGCAGGGTGGGACTCGCGGTCGTGCGTCACGCCATCCATCGACGTTCTCGTGCCGCTGCGGTGCATTTGCGGCGCCGCTGGCCGGCCGCGCCTGAAGCGCAACCGACCACTGCGTGCGGTTCGCATTGACGGCGTGCCCGGCGCGCTTCGATCATCGGCCGATGACCCTCGCCCGCCGCCTGTTCCTCGCATTCCTGCTCGTGCTCGCGGCGTCGTCCGCGGTCGCCCAATCGCCCGAGACGGGCAAGCTGCTCGACGAGGCGCGCCAGGCCATCGCCGACGCGCGCAAGCAGCTCGACGGCGGCGACGTCGACGACGCGACCCTGTCGAAGCTGCGCGACCAGATGGGCGCGGTCGACACGCACGCGAACACGCTGCTCGGCGATCTCGCGCCGAAGTTCGATGCGATCGCCGCGCGCATCGACCAGCTCGGGCCCGCGCCGCCGAAGGGCGGCGAGGCGCGCGACATCGCCGCGCAGCGCGCCGACCTCGAGAAGGAGCGCGCCGGCCTCGATGCCGACATCAAGCGCGCGAAGCTGCTCATCGTCGACAGCGGCCAGGTCGTCGCGCAGATCGCGCAGGCGCGACGCGCGAACTTCCAGGCGCGCCTGTCGCAGCGCACGCCCTCGCCGCTGACGCCGACGTTCTGGCGCGCAATCGCGACCAATCTCGACCGCGACGTCGCCGGCGCGCGCGCGCTGCTCGTCGCGACCGGCGCGGCGATCCTCGCCGCATTCGCGCCGGAGCATCGCGTCGCGAGCCTCGTCGGCGGCGCGTTGGGCCTGCTGCTGATCCTGCTCGGGCGCTGGTGGGTCGAGCGTGCGCTCATGCGCTGGACCGCCGACCGCATGCCGCACGGTCGCCTGCGCCGCTCCGCGCTCGCGTTCGCGACGGTGGTCGCGACGACGCTGCTGACCGGCCTCGGTGCGCAGGCGATCGTGCTCGCGCTCGACTGGCACGGCGTGTTCGGCGACGACGCTCGCGCGCTCGCGCGCGCGGTCGTGAGCGCGGTCGTGTTCGGCAGCTACGTGACCGGCCTCGGTCGCGCGCTGCTCGCCGCGGCGCGACCGTCGTGGCGCGTGCCGCCGATCTCCGACGATGTCGCCGTGCGCCTGCGCCACTGGCCATTGCTGCTCGGCGGCGCGGTCGCGTTCAGCGTGCTGCTCAAGCACTTCAACGAGATCGCGGGCTCGAGCCTGTCGGCGACGATCGCGGGCAGCCTCGTCATCGCGCTCGTGTACGCCGTGCTGATCGGCTCAGGATTGTTGCGCGCCACGCGCGCCCCCGACGGCGACGCGGAGAAAAGCGCACGTCCGGCGTGGGCGGGCCTTTGCATCGCCCTGCTGTGGGCCGGCGTCGCGCTCGCCTTCGTCGCCGCGCTGGCCGGCTACGTCGCGCTCGCGCACCAGGTCGCGCGCCAGATGATCGGCCTCGGCATCGTCGCGGTCACGTTCTACCTCGTCGTGCACCTCGTCGAAGACCTGTTCGCGGCCGCGTTGTCCTCCCAGGCCAACTGGGCGCGTCGCACGTTCGGCCTCGACCAGCGCGTGCTCGACCAGATCGCGGTGCTGGCTTCGGGGTTGTTCCGCGTACTGGCGCTCGTGCTCGCGCTGCTCGCGGCACTCGCACCGTTCGGTACCGAGCCGGCCGACCTGCTGTCGCAACTCGGCCGTGCGGCGGCGGGTATGAAGATCGGCCAGATCGAAGTCACGCCGGTCGCGGTGTTCGGCGCGCTCGCGGTTCTTGCGCTCGGCATCGCCGCGATCCGCGCACTGCAGCGTTGGCTGCACGACAGTTACCTGCCGACGACGCGGCTCGATCCGGGCATGCGCACGTCGGTGACCACGCTGCTCGGCACCGCGGGCATCGTCGTCGTCGTCGCCTTCGCGCTGTCCGCTCTCGGCCTCGGCCTCGACCGCATCGCGTGGGTCGCGAGCGCGCTCTCGGTCGGCATCGGCTTCGGCCTGCAGGCGATCGTGCAGAACTTCGTATCGGGCCTGATCCTGCTCGTCGAGCGCCCGGTCAAGGTCGGCGACTGGGTCGTGCTCGGCGACGCCGAGGGCGACATCCGCCGCATCAACGTGCGCGCGACCGAGATCCAGATGGGCGACCGTTCGACCGTCATCGTGCCCAACTCCGAGCTCATCACCAAGAGCGTGCGCAACGTGACGCTCGCGAACGCCGAGGGGCGCGTGCGCTTCCGCGTGCCGCTGCCGCTCGACAGCGATCCGGCGCGCGTGGTCGACATCATCAAGGCCGCGTTCGCGGCGCACCCGGGGGTGCTGCGCCAGCCGCCGCCGAACGTACTGCTCGAGAGCATCGAGAACGGCAGCCTCATGTTCGTCGTGGTCGGCTTCATCGCCAATCCGCGCCAGTCGGGCCAGGTCCGCAGCGATCTGCTGCTCGACATCCTCGCGCGCTTGCGCGCGGAGGATATCGCGCTGTCGACGCCGTATCAGGTCAATCTCGGACGCGTCGGCGACTTCGGTGCGCAAGGCCCGCTCGCGGGGACCGACTGACGCGCGCGGGTTCGCGGACCGGGCCCGGAAACGACGCCGCCGGCACGCGGCCGGCGGCGGGTGCAGCGGTGCAGCGGACGGCTTACTGCGCGGCGTCCTTGAGCTTCTTCAGCGCGCGCACCTTGACCTTGACGCTGGCCGGCTTGGCCGCGAACCAGCGCTCTTCCTTCGTGAACGGGTCGATGCCCTTGCGCTTCGGCTTGGCGGCGACCGAGACGGAGGTGATCTTCAGCAGGCCCGGCAGCGTGAACACGCCGGCGCCCTTCTTGTGCAGCGAATTGGCGACCGTCTGCTCGAGCGAGGCGAGCACGGCGCGGACACCCTTGGTCTCGACGCCGCTCTGCTCGGCCAGGTGCGCGACCAGGCCCGACTTGCTCAGCGGTTCGGTAATCGGCTTCGACGCGCTCTTCTTGCCGGCGGCCGGCTTCTTGGATGTAGCCATGGTTTTCGTTTCTCCGTGGGGGTAGCGCGGCGCTGTGCACGCGCCGCTGGGCCTAGCGTATCCGTTTTTTGGCGCGTGCGCGCAAGAATGCCTAGAAACAGGCCATTTGTGCGCCGCGACGTGCATCGCGCGCGGGAAAATGGCGGGTTTCCCGCGGCGTCATTCGGCCTTCTGCGAGGGCGTGAAGAACGGGATCGGCGTGCCCGCGTAGATCGCTTCGGGCAGCTTGCCGTCCCAGCGCTCCGCCTTGACGCGCTCGACCTCGATGCGGCGCAGCTCGAGCACTTCCTTGCTCTTCGCGAGCGCGTCGTTCTGCACGCGCAACGCGTCCGCCTGTGCGTTCGCGGCCTTGATCGTCGCGTACGCTTCGCCGTCGGCCTTCGCCTTCAGGGCGTTCGCTTCCGCTTCGGCGACCGCGACTTTCTGCTTCTGCTCCGCCTCGACCGTCTTCACCTTGTTTTCCGCGGCGAGGCGCAGCTGTTCCTGCGTCACCTTCTCGTTGATCGCGGCCATGTACTCGGGCGAGAACGCGAAGTTGCGCATGTCGATGTTGATGACCTGCGCGCCGTACACCTCGAGCTTCTGCTTGAGCGCGGCGTTGATGTCGGACGACACCTGCGAACGCTTGGCGATGAGGTCGGGCGCGTTGTACTTCGCGGTCACCGCCTTGAACACTTCCTGCGTCGCGGTCTGCACGTAGGAGGAGAGGTCGCCGTCATGGCTGTACTTCTCGTACACCTCGGCGACGCGGTCGGTGATGATGCTGTAGCGGACGGTCAGGCTCACCTTGACCGGCTGCTGGTCGCTCGTGCTGCCGTCGGCGTTGTCGATCTGCGCCTGCTCCGCACGGATGCTGAACAGCGCGAGCCGTTGCCACGGCATCACGACCGCGAGGCCTTCGTTCTCGATGCCGCGGATCGCGCCGAACTGGGTCAGTACGCCGCGCGAGCCGGTCGGCACCTGGCGGAACGGCCAGAACGCGGACAGCACCAGGCCCACCACCGCGACGATCACGACGTCGCGCACGACCTTCTCGATCTGCCAACGCCCCTGGGCGTCCTGGTAACGCGCCATCGCATTCTCCCCCGGATGAGTCGCGGCCGCGTGCCGCGCGCGGCGGAGTCTGCGGCACGCGATCGAACGACGGCAAGCACCCGTGACGGCGTCGACGGCAGGGCCGTGGGCATCCGACGAGCGGCTCGAGAGCCCGGATCGCCCGCTCCGCAACGGGAGCCCGCGACACGGGGCGACGAGGCCGCTGCCGTCGTCGCGGCCCCGCGCGTGCGAGAGACAGCACGCATCTCACGAGGTGAGACGGCGGTTTCATCTGCTGGCGCCTTTTCCGGGAGGCTACCGTGTCGGACATCGCGATCAGGGCGGCGCAGGAAGCCGACCTCCAGACCCGTTCCGCGGACGGTCTCGTCCGGCGCCTCGCGGACAAGTACGCGGACCGCATCACCGGCACCTTCCGGCTTCCCGCACAGGCTGGCGTCTACCGGCCGATGCCGGCGAACGTCGCGCCCGGCCTCGTGCGTGCGCTCGCGTCGCGCGGCATCGAACGCCTCTATTCGCACCAGGCGGACGCGTGGGACGCGGTCCACGCGGGTGCGCATGTCGTCGTCGTGACGCCCACGGCGTCGGGCAAGTCGATCTGCTACCACCTGCCGGCGATGGACGCGGCGCATCGCGATCGCGCGAAGTCGCTCTACCTGTTCCCCACCAAGGCGCTCGCGCAGGACCAGGTCGCCGAGATGCTCGAACTCAACCGCGCGGGCAACCTCGGCCTGCGTGCGTACACGTTCGACGGCGACACGCCCGCGGATGCGCGGCAGGCGATCCGCGTCCATGGCGACATCGTCGTGTCGAACCCGGACATGCTGCATCAGGCGATCCTGCCGCACCACACGAAATGGGCGCAATTCTTCGAGAACCTGCGCTACGTCGTCATCGACGAGCTGCACACCTATCGCGGCGTGTTCGGCTCGCACGTCGCCAACGTGCTGCGGCGACTCAAGCGGATCTGCGCGTTCTACGGCGTCGCGCCGCAGTTCATCCTGTGCTCGGCGACGATCGGCAATCCCAGGGAGCACGCCGAGGCGCTCATCGGCGACGACGTGGTGGCGATCACCGAGAGCGGTGCGCCGCGGGGCGAACGCCACGTCATCCTGTGGAACCCGCCGGTCGTCAATCCGGACCTCGGCATGCGCGCCTCGGCGAGGTCGCAGTCGAGTCGCATCGCGCGCCATGCGATCCGGTCGCGCCTCAAGACGATCGTGTTCGCGCAGTCGCGCCTCATGGTCGAGGTGCTCACGAAGTACCTCAAGGACGTGTTCGACCCCGATCCGCGCAAGCCCGAACGCATCCGCGCCTATCGTGGCGGATACCTCCCCACCGAGCGGCGCGCGACCGAGCGCGCGTTGCGGGACGGCACGCTCGATGGCGTGGTCAGCACGTCCGCGCTGGAACTCGGCGTCGACATCGGCTCGCTCGATGTCGCGATCCTCAACGGCTATCCGGGCTCGATCGCGGCGACGTGGCAGCGCCTCGGACGGGCCGGTCGGCGGCAGAAGCCGTCTTTGGGCGTGCTCGTCGCATCGAGTCATGCGCTCGACCAGTACGTGATCCGCCATCCGGAGTTCTTCGAGCACGCGCCGCCGGAGACCGCGCGCATCGCGCCCGACCAGCTGCTGATCCTGCTCGATCACATTCGTTGCGCGGCATTCGAGCTGCCGTTCGCGCGCGGCGACCGCTTCGGCGAACGCGACGCGGCCGACTTCCTCGAGGTGCTCGCCGAGGCGGAGGTCGTGCACGCCGAGGCCGACCGCTGGGACTGGATCGCCGACAGCTACCCCGCGCAGGCCGTGAGCCTGCGCGCGGTCGCCGACGGCAACTTCGTCGTCGTCGACCGCACGAACGGACGCCAGGCGATCATCGGCGAGGTCGACTACTCGGCCGCCGCGCTGACGCTCTACGAGGGCGCGATCTACATGGTCCAGTCCGCGCCGTACCAGGTGGAGAAGCTCGATTGGGACGGTCGCAAGGCGTTCGTGACGAAGACGTCGGTCGACTACTACACCGACGCGATCGACTACACGAAGCTCAAGGAACTCGAGCGCTTCGATGGCTGCACGTCGGGGCAGGGCACGTGCCACCACGGCGAAGTCCACGTCGTGAGGCGCGTGTCGGGCTACAAGAAGATCCGCTTCTACACGCACGAGAACATCGGCTACGGCCCCGTCGTACTGCCGGACCAGGAACTGCAGACCACTGCAGTCTGGTGGCAGCTGCCGCAGGCGGTGCTCGATGCATCATTCGCCTCGCGCGACGCGGCGCTGGACGGATTCCTCGGCGCGGCATACGCGCTGCACACGGCCGCGGTGGTCGCGGTCATGGCGGAGGCGCAGGATCTGCAGAAGTCGGTCGGCTCGGGCGATGCCACCGCGCGCGTGCCGAGCCAGCGGAACGCACGCGTCGCCGGAACCGGGCGAGCGCCGTCGGTCGACTTCAACCCGACCCTCTACCTCTACGACAACTACCCCGGCGGCATCGGCCTGAGCGAGCCGCTGTTCCGTCGCAGTGCGCAGCTGATCGCCGACGCGTATGCGCTCGTCTCGGAATGCGACTGCGCGATCGGCTGCCCTGCATGCGTCGGCCCCGTGCTCGCCGCCGAGGAAGCGAGCGGGCGATCGGTGAAAGCGCTGGCCCTGCAGGTGCTGGAGAACCTCGCATGACGATCGTCGATCGGCTGAGGGCGTTGCAGCGCCAGGCGGGCCGGCCGGGTCCGCGCGGCGAGCCGGACTCCGACGTGCGGCAGGCGCTTCGGCGCCTGATCGGCGCCCGCGATCGCAGCGCGGGGCTCGCGCGCGAGGCGCTCGCCGCACCGGTCGGCGCGCAGGTCGCGAACGGACTGCATCTCGTCGAGCAGCGGATTCCCTGGGATGGACCTCGCGACCTCGCGCTGCCGGGCGGCAGCGACCCGCTCCACGTCCATCGCGAGCGCGTCGCGTGCTTCGACACGGAAACGACCGGGCTCGCAGGCGGCGTCGGCACCAAGGCATTCATGATCGGCCTCGCGCAATGGCGTGGCGACAGCCTGCACGTGCGCCAGCTCTATCTGTCCGCGCTCGCCGGCGAATCGGACATGCTGCGCCTGTTCGCCTCGTGGCTCGCGCCGGACGCGATCCTCGTCAGCTACAACGGCCGCAGTTACGACGCGCCCCTGCTCAAGGGACGGTACCGCATGCACCGCCATACGCATCCGTTCGACGCCCTCCAGCATGTCGATCTGCTGCATCCCGTGCGGCGCGCGTACCGCGGCCAGTGGTCGGACTGCCGCCTGAAGACCGTCGAGCGCGAGCTCCTCGGCATCGTGCGCGAGAACGACCTTCCCGGTTCCGAGGCTCCGGCGGCATGGCTCGCCTTTCTCCGCGGCCGATCCGCGCATCCGTTGAAGCGCGTCGCCGAGCACAATCGGCAGGACGTCGTCACCCTCGCGGCGCTGCTGGAGCACTTCAGCCGGAGACACACCGAGGACGATCGGGCCTTGAGCGCGTAGCTCGACGCGTCATCGAGTGCCCAAGCGCCGCACCGCGAGCGGCAGGCCCGAATTGGACGTGGCCGCTTGCGTCGCCGACGACACATGGTGCCGATCGTTGACCGTCCCTGGGCGCAGCCCGATCATCGTCGTCGGGGATGCTCGTGGAGGAGGGATTCGAATGCGGGTTGGTGTGCTCGCAGCGCTCGTCGGCGTCGTCGTTGTTGTCACCGGTCTGTTCGTCTACGGCTATCCGCGCGCCATCACTGGCAGCCCCGCCGCTCCCATTCGCGAGCGATCGCCGGCAGCTGTCGCGGGCGCAGTCGATCCTGCGCGGAAGAGCAGCGCCACCGAAGTGCCCGGGAGGCCCGGCGCGCCCCCGCGCGAGGAGTCCGAACCGCGCTACTTCGACGGCACCCGGAACTTCGGCGAGTTGATCCAGAGAGTGAACGCCGCAAGGAATGGAGCCGACGCGCTCAAAGCCAAGATGGATGCGGCGACGTTGTGCGACATGACGGACCGCGAACTCGACGAGCGGTTCGCCCGGTGGAAGAAGCGCAATGGCGGAGCGAGCGCGGCAGAGGCGTCATTCGACGCATACAAGGCATACAGGAAGCGGTTCTGCGTCGGTTGGAACGGGGAGACGGTCGGGACCGTCGCCGGCGAAATGCTCGATCTCGATCCGTCGAACGATTTGAATACGTCACAACAGGTGGCGGAGGACGACGACACGGAACGCGCGGTCGCGATGGCTCTCGATCTCGTCCGAAACTCCGAGTCCGCCGCCGCGATCCGCAATGCGGCCGTGTTCCTCTCGAACGCGGGCGACGGGGCATGGACGGATGGGCAGGAGGTCGTTCAGGGAACCTATCTGTTCAGGCAACTGCCGCAGATCCGGCTGCTCGCCGTGGACATGATTGCGTGCGAACTCGGCGGCGGGTGTGAGAGCGATGGCTTCTATGCATGGGCGGCCTGCCAAGCCTATGACCTGTGCCACCCCGGAGTGAGCATGGATGAAATATGGAGAAGAACGAATCCACCCGATTTCTACGACGCGGCCCGACGAATGGCCGCATCCATGAGGCGCTCCTCGGAGACGCACTAGGCCCTCGCCGGACGGTGCGGCGGGTGTCGCAGCGGCTCGCGCGGTAACCGTCGCGTCCAAGACGCAGCCTGCGCGCGACGCGCACGCGCCGAACCCGCGCAGATCGTTCGAATGCGCATGGGGAGCCTTCGCGCGCCGCGCATCGCTCGCCGTCGGTGTCGCAAGCCGGCGCGTGAGTGCGCCATTGCACGCGCGTGCGCCAGGCGCGACCGACACTTCCCGGGTTCGGGTTCTTCGCCGGCAACACGGTGGGGCCGACGGCTGCAACGAGCCATCGGAGTCCCGGACCGATCGTGTTCTCGAGTCTTCACCCCGGCGGGGGAGGCCGGTAGCGCCAACGCCTGCGGGTCCGCATGGGGACGCGGGATCCCGGATCGGGTGAGTGCGTTCGTGAGGGAGGTGGTGGCTATGGGTGGACTCGAACCACCGACCCCAGCATTATGAGTGCTGTGCTCTAACCGGCTGAGCTACATAGCCAACGGCGGCGCGTGCGCGGCACGCGCGGAAGGGCGTGCGATTCTAGTGCCTCGGCGCGGCCTGTCAAGCGTCGCGACGCCGGTTCGCCTTGCCGCGTGCGCGAGGCGTGTGGAAGAATCGCTCGCATGTACGTTATCGGCCATCAACCATGATCGACCCCGATGGCTACCGACCGAATGTCGGCATCATCCTCCTGAACGCCCACGGGCACGTGTTCTGGGCGCGTCGCATTGGCCGCGACGGCTGGCAGTTCCCGCAGGGCGGGATGCGCAGCGACGAGACGCCGATCGAAGCGATGTTTCGCGAACTCGGCGAGGAAACCGGCCTGCTGCCGCAGCATGTCGAAGTGCTCGGCTCGACACCCGGCTGGCTGCGCTACCGCCTGCCGCCGCGCCTCGTGCGCCGCCACGACCGTCCGGTCTGCATCGGCCAGAAGCAGGTGTGGTTCCTGTTGCGCCTCGTCGGCGAGGAATCGGCCGTGCGGCTCGACGCGACCGACAAGCCGGAATTCGACCATTGGCGCTGGGTCGATTTCTGGTACCCCGCCGCGCATGTCGTCACGTTCAAGCGACGCGTCTACGAGCAGGCATTGCGCCATCTGGTAGGCCTGGCCGAGGACAGTTGCCGCGTGACGCTGCGCGAGCAGCGCTGGCTCGCCGAACTCGTCGGCACCTGAACCCGGCGCGCCTTGGCGCCTGCTGGCCGGTAGTTGACAATCATTCTCATTTACATTCAAATAGTGGCATCCTGATTCCGGGTGCCACCATGTACGTCTGCATCTGCAATGCCGTGACCGACCGTGCGATCCGCGAAGCCGCCGACAACGGTGTGCAGACGTTCGCCGAGCTGCGTCGCCGCACCGGTTGCTCGGACTGCTGCGGCAATTGCGAAGCGCTCGCGAGCCAGATCTTCCACGAAGCGCGCGCGCGCACGCTCGACCTGCCGCTCATCGCCGCGGCGGCGTGACGCCGCGCGCGCGGCGGCGCACGGAATGCGTGCGATTTTCGTTCCATCGCGTGCGCGTCCGCGCGCGCTATAGTCGTCCCGTTACGCCGCGCGCCCGCGCGGCACCGCCCGTGACGGAGACCGTGCAATGAAAGGGAACGCGAAGATCATCGGCCATCTCAACAAGGTGCTGTTCAACGAGCTGACCGCGATCAACCAGTATTTCCTGCACGCGCGCATGTACCGCAACTGGGGTTTCAAGGAACTCGCCGAGCACGAGTACAAGGAATCGATCGACGAGATGAAGCACGCCGATCGCCTGATCGAGCGCATCCTGTTCCTCGAAGGCCTGCCCAACCTGCAGGCGCTCGGCAAGCTGCTGATCGGCGAGTCGCCGAAGGAAGTGCTGTCGTGCGACCTTCAGCTCGAGATGCAGGCGGTGCCCGACCTCAAGGCCGCGATCGTCGAGTGCGAGGCGCTCGGCGACTACGTCAGCCGCGAACTGTTCGAGGACATCCTCGAATCCGAGGAAGAGCACATCGACTGGCTCGAGACGCAGCTCGGGCTCATCGCCAAGCTCGGTGAGAATCCATACCTGCAGACCAAGATCGGCGGCTGAGCCGCCTGCGCGGAGCGCAGCCGCGCTCGGCAGCGCGTGCTACATGCGCGCGCCTTCGAAGTCGAACGCGAGGTCGCTGTCGGCGGCCTGCACGAAATTGCCCTGGATGAGGTCGACGCCCGCGCGCACGAGTGCGGCGATGCCGCGTGCGTCCTCGACGAGCGGCGCGATCACGCGCACGCCGCGCTCGTGCAGGCGATCGAGCCGTACGACGAACGCATCGCGCTGCGCCTCGTCGTCGAGCACCGGCGGCCGCGCGAGCTTGACGAAATCCGCCGGCAGCACCGGCAGCGGGTGCACGTCGGCGAGGTCCTCGTCGAACCCCGACAGCGACAATCGCGCGCCGAGCCCCTGCAGCGCATCCGCGCAACGCTGCGCCTCCGCAGGGGCCTCGATCGCGTCGGCCGAACGCAGCTCGACGACGATCGAACGCGCGTCGACGCCGTGTCGCGCGAGCGACTCGGCAAGCGCAGCCATCGATTGCGGATCGCGCAGGCTCGCGATCGACTGGCTCACGAACAGCTGCACCGGACCGGACCGGCGCGCGGCCACGCGCTCGACGCAATGCGCGAGCACCCAGCGATCGACGGCACCGATCAAGCCGGCGTCGCGCGCGGCCGGCACGATCTCGGACGCCGCATGCACGCGACCGTCCGCGCCACGCAGCCGCAGCAGTGCCTGGAACTGCGCACCCTCTTCGCCGCGCAGGGAGACGATCGGCTGGAATACCAGCTCGAAGCCCGTCCCCGCGAGCGCCCGACGCACGTGCGCGGCGAGGTCGCCGCCGTGCGTCGCGTCGAGATCGCGCGCGACCGCCACCCCGTGCGCGCCTTGCGCGTGCAGGCCGGCGACGAGTTCGCGCGCAGCGTCGTACATCGCGCGTGCGGTGCGCGCGCCGCGCAGGAACGGGCAGACGCCGACGTCGAAATTGCCGCTGCGCGCGAGCGCCGCGCGCAGGCGCATGGCCTCGGCTTCGAGTGAGTCGCCCGGCAGATCGCGATCGAACACGAGGTAGCGGTCGCCCCCGTCGCTCGCGACCCGATCGCCCGCGCGTGCGTGCGCACAGAGCGCGCGCAGCGTTTCGGACGTGCGCGCCGCCGTCGTGGCGGGATCGCCCGGATCGGACGAGGCCAGCACGAACAGGCCGCCGGCAAGGATCGCGGCGTCGTCGCGTGCGAGGCGCTCGGACACTTCTCGCAGCAGCTGGTCGCGCGAACAGGCGGTGCCTCCGCGCGGACCGAAGCTCGCCGGCGATGCGCCGGTACCGGCCCCGGGTGCGGCTTGCGCCGCTGCGTCCGCGCGCGCGGGCATCGCGGCGAAGCGCGTCCAGTACTCGGGCGGCGGCATGACGAGCAGCGGGAAGCCGTTCTCGCGCGTCGCGCCGGCGACGAGCGGAGACTCGTGCGCCGCACCGGGCGGCGGCGACGGCGCATCGAGCCGGCCGATGAGGCCGTCCAGCCGCGCGCGACTCGCGCGGTCGGGAAGGCGCGGCGGATCGAGCAGGCCGATGCAGGTCGCGTGAAGTTCGTCCAGCATGTCGGCGAGCGGCGCATGGCCGAGCTCGCGGCAGGCGAGCGCGACGCGCCCGGCATCGTCCGCGAGCGCGTGCAGCAGGTTGAGGTCCCACGCGGCGCGCAACTGCTCGCCGCGCCGGCGCAGGCGTTCGATGCGCGGCGCGAGCTGCTGCGCCCAGAGGCGGCGCGGAAACCGCATTGCAGGGTCGTTCGCCGTCATGGCCGATGCTCGTCCCCCGATCGGTGCAGGGGCGATCATACCAGCGGCCCGCGGCCTCAACCGGGCTTGACCACCACGAGCAGCACGATCGCGATCAGCAGCAACGCGGGCACTTCGTTGAAGATGCGCAGCCAGCGGCTCGATCGCCGGTTGTCGTCGCGCGCGAACGTGCCGACCATGCGCGCGAGCGAGGCGTGGTAAACGATGAGCAGCGCGACGAGCGCGAGCTTCGCGTGCAACCAGCCCTGCTGCAGGTAGGCCGTGCTCGACTGCGCGAACGCGACGAGCGTGAGCGTGCCGAACAGGAGCGCGAGCGCGCCGCCGACATGGGTGATGCCGAGCAGGCGCCGCTCCATCACCTTGAGCCGCTCGCGCACGACGGCCTCGGTCGCCTCGGCGTGGTAGACGAACAGGCGCGGCAGGTAGAACAGGCCCGCGAACCAGGTCACGACGAAGATGATGTGGAACGCCTTCAGCCAGAGCATGGCGCGATCCCGTCCGCAAAGCGGCGATTGTACGGCGCGCCGCGTGCGCACGGTTCGGCGCACGGCGCGGGCCGCCTTCCTTGACCCGGCACGCGGGCACGACATATAAGCGTGCACCTCGCGCAGCGTGCGCGGCCGAATCGCGTCATGGCCCCGATCCCGTCCCTCGTCATCCGCCGGCACGATCCCGTCCGGCAGCGCCGCACGCGCGCATTGCTCGCCGCGGTATGGCTCGGTTCGCTGCTGATCGTCGCGGGCCTGGTGGCGACGTTCGTCGCGCGCGCGCCGGGGGCGACCCATTCCGCAGAGTTCGCCGAAGCGCAGAAGGAGATCGAAGCGCTGAAGGCGCGCGTCGCGATGCTCGCGCGCTCCGAACAGGTCGCCAAGGCCGCGCTCGGCGACGTGCAGCAAACCCTGCGCGACCGCGAGGAAGAGGTCGACGGACTGCGCGCCGACCTCGCCTTCTACGGCCGCCTCGTCGGCGGCGGCAAGCGCGAGGGCCTGGCCGTGCACGCGCTGCGCATCGCGCCGATCGCGGGGTCGCAGGCATGGAACTTCAATGCAACCTTGACCCAGAACTTCAAGCGCGGCGAGGACATCAAGGGGCGGCTCACGCTCACGATCGAGGGCGTCGCCGACGGCAAGCTGCGCACGCTCGACTGGCCGGCGCTGAGCCAAGGGCAGGACGCGTCAGGAATCGAGTACCGCTTCAAGTATTTTCAGCAGGTCGGCGGTACCATCATGCTCCCCGCTGGATTCGCCGCCAATCGCGTCGTCGTTCGTGCCGACGGCGAGGGCGGTCGCGTCGAGCAGGAGTTTTCCTGGAAGGACGCCGTCAAGGGCGAGGAGGACGACAATGTTCCGCAGTGACAAGCGCAACGACCGTGCGATGGCGGCGATCAGCACGCTGATCGCGGCGGGCACGACCATACGCGGCGACGTCCATTTCAGCGGCGGCCTGCACCTGGAGGGCGTGGTCGAAGGCTCGATTTCTGCCGAGGGCGACGATGCGGTGCTCACGCTCAGCGACAAGGGGCGCATCACCGGCGAGGTTCGCGTGTCGAACGCGGTCGTCAACGGCACCGTCAACGGCGACATTTTCGCGGCCGCACGGCTCGAGCTCGCGGGTAATGCGCGCATCACCGGCAACGTGCATTACAAGGTGCTCGAAATGGCTGCCGGCGCGCAGGTCAACGGCCAGATGCTCTACCAGGCCGAGCCGCAGCGCCGCCTGCTTTCGCCAGGGCTCGCCGAGGACGTCGACACCGGCGCCGAGCCGGCGCACGCTTGAAATACCCCGCCGGCGCTCCGATCTTGGCAGCGCGATCGACGCCGCAGAGCCCATGAACGACACGAACATTCCGAGTTACCTCGACGCAGGCCCGGCGCCGCTGCTGTTCACCACGGCCGCCGCGGGCAAGGTGCGCGAGCTCATCGCCGAGGAAGGCAACCCCGAGCTCAAGCTGCGCGTCTACATCAGCGGGGGCGGCTGTTCGGGCTTCCAGTACGGCTTCACGTTCGACGAAGCGCGGGCCGACGACGACCTCGCGGTCGACAAGGACGGCGTGACCCTGCTCGTCGATCCACTGAGCCTGCAGTACCTCGCGGGCGCCGAGATCGACTACGCCGAATCGCTGACCGGGGCGCAGTTCGTGATCCGCAATCCCAATGCGAAGACGACCTGCGGATGCGGCTCCTCGTTCACTGTCTGAACCTCGGCCGCGCCGGCGGCGCGCGCGTCGCATGAGCGAACGCACCAACATTTTCGCGGGGCTCGGCCTCGACCGCAACGCGGAGCGACGCGACGACGCGCCGTGGGCCGCCGCCCAGTGCGCCGATCCGAATGCGCGCTTCCTCGTCCTCGGCGCCGACGCGTCAGGCGGGCGTCCCGCACTGTTCGCGCCGCAACACGGCGCGTTGCGCCTGCTCGACGGCGGCGAGCGCGACGCGTGCCTCGCGCGCGCGCCGGCGACCTACCTCGGGCACGACGAGCGCGGGCCGCTGTTCGGGATCGTCGCCGACGCCGGCGACGACGTGCGCATCGCCGACGCCCTCGGTGGCGCCTGGATCGACCTGCGCAGCGCGGGTACGCGCCTGCCCGCGTTCCAGAGCGGCCTGTTCGCCTATGCGCGCGCGATCGCGCACTGGCAGGCGCGCACGCGGTGGTGCAGCGCCTGCGGCGCGGCGCTCGAACTCGTCGCCCTCGGCCATCGCGGCAAGTGCACGAACGCCGCGTGCGGGATCGAACATTTCCCGCGCGTCGATCCCGCGATGATCGTGATCGTGAGCTGGCAGGACCGCTGCCTGCTCGGGCGCCAGGCGGCATGGCCCGAACACCGCTGGTCGACGCTCGCCGGCTTCATCGAGCCGGGCGAGTCGCTCGAGGATGCGGTCAGGCGCGAGGTGTACGAGGAAGCGGGCGTGCGCGTCGGCGCGTGCGCCTACCATTCCTCGCAGCCGTGGCCGTTCCCGTCCTCGCTCATGCTCGGCTTCACCGCCGAGGCGATCGATCCGTCGATCCGCGTCGGCGAGGAACTCGGCGACGCGCGCTGGTTCAGCGTCGGCGAGATCGTCGACGGGCTCGCCGCCCGCACGCTCGTGCTGCCGCCTCGCTTGTCCGTCTCTCACGAGCTGATCGCGCACTGGCTGCGCGAGCGCGGCGGCGTGGAGCTTGCCGACGTGCTCGGCGACGAACCGTGGTCGAAGCCGCGCGCCTAGTCGCGCGCCGTGCCGCGGTGCGCTGTTGCGCGCGCGCGTCCGCTAGAATGCGTCAACGCTCCGTCGCGCATCCGATCGACCATGGCCCAGACCCTGCTCGCCGTCCTGCTCGTCCTCGCGGCCGGCTACGCCTTGCCGGACTTCGCGCGCTGGCGTGACTTCTCCTGGTTGCGGGTCTGGCTCGCGCAATGGACGCGCGCGAGCGGCGATGCGGCCCGGCCGCGCTTCGCCGCGGCCTGGCTACCGCTGCTGCTGTTCGGGTTGTGCGAGCTGATCCAGTTCGTCCTCGGCCAGGTCCTGTTCGGCCTGCCTGGGTTCGCCTTCGCGGTGGTCGTGCTGTTCTACTGCTGGGGGCCGCGCGATCTCGATGCGGACATCGACGCGGTACTGAAGGCGCCCGACAGCGACCGGCGCCTCGCCGCGGTGCAGGCGCTGCGTGCCGACCAAGCGGGCGCGCCGCTGCCGTTCGACGCCGCGCCGCTGGTCGAAGCGACGTTCACCGCAGCGCTGTCGCGCTGGTTCGGCGTGCTGTTCTGGTTCGTCGTGCTCGGTCCGGCCGGCGCGCTCGGTTACCGCGTCGTGCAGTTGCTCGCGCGCCATCCCGCGTTCTCCGACGGCGTGGAGGCGACGCAGCGCGAACTGCTCGAACGCACCGCACGCATCCTCGACTGGGCGCCTGCGCATCTCGTCGCGCTCACGCTGGCGCTCGTGTCGGACTTCGACGCGGTCGTCAAGACCTGGCGCGACTATCACACCGCGCACGGCAAGGGCTACTTCACGCTCGACCTCGGTTTCCTCGGCGCGCTCGCCAAGGCCGGCATCGACGCGGACGTCGAGGCGGGCGACGGCTATGCGAGCGACGTCAGCAACCCGTTGGTCGAACTCGCGGATGCGCAGCGCCTGCTGCGCCGCATCCTGATCGGCTGGCTCGCGCTGATCGCGTTGGCGGCGTTGATCGTGCTCACGCATTGACGGGTGTGTGCGGTTCTTCGCATTTGCCGCACGCGCGGTTTCATTCTGTTCTCGAGGAAAAGGCGCGGCTTCTTTCGCGAGGACTGACCCGCATCCCTGCGTGCTCGTCCCGCATCCCTGCGGGCCGGTCACTTTCTGTGACTCCGGGCATCCTGCGCTCCGCCCTTCGGGCCAGCTCCGCTGTTCGCGCCGCTCCTGCGGCGCAGTGATTGCCCAAGAGAAAGTGACCAAAGAGAAGGGCACCCCGACAGCAGCGCCCTCCGGGCATCCTGCCCGGCGGGTGCGTGAACGACGGTCGGGGTTCGCCGACGGCGCTTCCTGCGCCGACGGCGAACGCGCGTGCATCCATGCACGCGCCCCTTCGGACTGATCCGCCCGTCGTTCACCGCCGCCGACGGGGACCCGAGGAGCGGCGCGCTCCTGCGCGCAGAAGCCAAGCGGAGCTAGCGAGCCATTCGGAGCGTGGGTCGCGATCGGCGTAGGGTGGGACGCAGCGGCGCGAACGCGTCGATGGATGGCGAGGCGCACGACCGCGAGTCCCACCGGATTCGACGGAGCGCGATCGTTGTCCGACGGTCCACGAAAGGGCATCGCGACTGAAGTCGCTCCTCCAGCGGCGTGTTTTCGTTGTTCTGCAGGAGCGGCTTCAGCCGCGATGCTCTTCGACAAGCCGCTGCGTCGAACACGGTGGGACTCGCGATCGTGCGTTGTCGTATCCGTGGTGTGCATTCGTGCCGCTGCGTCCCACCCTACGAGGAATGAGGTGCGCGGCTGGTCAACCGCCCAGCACGTGCGCCAGCACGTCCCGCGCGGCGTGTGGCCGCCCGAGGGCTCCAGCGCGTGCGGCGAGTGCGGCGAGTCGCGCCGGGTCCCCGACGAGGTCGCGCACGCGGTAGTCGAGCGCGATCGCATCGACCGCCTTCAGCGCGGCGCCCTGCTCGAGCAAGTAATCGCAGTTGCGCTCTTCCTGGCCGGGGATCGGCGCGTGCACGATCATCGGCTTGCCGAGCGCGAGGCATTCGGACGTGGTGAGGCCGCCCGGCTTGGTGATGACGAGGTCGCACGCGTGCATAAGGCGATCGACCTGGTCGGTGAAACCCTGCGCGATGAGGCGCTGCGGATGATGCGCGGCAAGCGACTGCAACTGCGCGAGCGCCTTCGCGTTGCGGCCGGCGAGCGCGACGAGCTGGACGTCCGCGTCGAGCGCGAGCAGCCGCGCAGCGACCTCGTCGAGCCCACCGAGGCCGGCCCCGCCGCCCATGAGCAGGATCGCGCGGCGCGCCGGATCGATGCCGAACCCGGCCGCGCACGCGGCGCGATCGTGCGCCTGCGCGAACGCGGGCATGATCGGGATGCCGGTGACGTGGATGCGCTCGGCGTCGAGGCCGCGCGCGCGCATGCGGAACGCGACCTCGTCGCTCGCCGCGAACCAGCCGGCCATGTCGGGCACGACCCACATGCCGTGCAGGTCGAAATCCGTGACGACGACATGCACGGGGCAGGTGAGCCGGCCGCGGCTGCGCTCGCGCGCGAGCAGTTCCGCGGGCAGGAAGTGCGTGCAGACGACCGCGTCGGGCGCGAAGCGCGCGATCTCCCGGCGCAGGTCGCGCGTGTTGAGACGCTCGATCGCACGGCGCAGGCGCGCGGCCGGCGCGCTCGGCGGCGTCCGGTCCATGATCCGGTAGAGCATCGCCCAGGTCGACGGCGAGTGTTCGACGAGCTTGAGGTAGAGGTCGGTGTAGAGCGTGCGGAACGCACGCGGTACGTGCTGCATGACGTCCAGGTGCAGCACCTCGACGTCGAACTCCGCTGCGGCCGCGCGCAGCGCCTCGGCGGCGCGCACGTGGCCGGCACCCGCGGAGACGCTGAGCAGGAGCAGGCGCTGTCGCGTCAAGCGTCGGTTCCGCGCAGCTCGCGCACGCGCTGCTCGAGCACGGGCGCGTTCGCCTCGACCGCGGGCAGCGGCACGCCGGCGACGAGGCCGATGCGCGCACGGAAGCGCCGCGGCAGGCGCGCGCGTCCGAGCGCGCTGTCGCGCCGGCTGAACACCGAGCCCCACAGCCCGCGCAACGCGAGCGGCACGACCGGCACCGCGCGGCGCGCGAGGATCTGCTCGACGCCGGGGCGGAACGTGTCGATCGCGCCGTCGCGCGTGAGTCCGCCTTCCGGGAAGACGCAGACGAGTTCGCCGTCGGCGAGCGCGCGATCGATCTCGTCGAAGGCGCGCTCGAGCAGCGCGGGATTCTCCTTGCGCCCGGCGATCGGGATCGCCTTGGCGGTGCGGAAGATGAAGTTCAGCACCGGGATGTCGAAGATCCTGTGGTACATCACGAAGCGCACGGGGCGGCGCACGCTGCCGCCGATGATGAGCGCGTCCATGAAGCTCACGTGGTTGCAGACGAGCAGCGCGGCGCCCTCATCGGGAATGCGCGCGGTACCCTCGACCTCGATCCGATAGAGGGTGTTGACGAGGATCCAGGACAGGAACCGCATCAGGAATTCGGGTACGAGCGTGTAGATGTAGATCGCGACGAGCGCGTTGAGCACCGCGGTGGCGAGCAGGATCTGCGGGATCGAAAGGCCGGCCGCGGAAAGGCCGAGCCCGAACGCGGCCGCGCCGACGATGAACAGCGCGTTGAGGATGTTGTTGCCGGCGATCACGCGCGACAGCTCGCTGCGTTCGGCGCGGCTCTGCACGAGCGCGAACAGCGGCACGATGTAGAAGCCCGCGAACAGGCCGACGAGGACGAAATCGAGCGTGATGCGCCAGCCGCCCGGCGCGGCGAGGAACGCGAGCGCCGACAGGTCGTGCAACGTGGTCGCGGCGGGGCGCGCGAAATAGAGGTCGAGGCCGAACACGGTCAGGCCGATCGAGCCGAACGGCACGAGGCCGATCTCCACCTTGTGGCCCGACAGCCTCTCGCACAGAAGCGAGCCGATGCCGACGCCGATCGAGAACAGCGCGAGCACGAGGATCTGCACCGATTCGGTGCCGCCGAGGAACAGCTTCGTGTAGTTGGGCAGCTGCATCGTGAACACGCCGCCGAAGAACCAGAACCAGGAAATGCCGAGCACGGAATTGAACACGGTACGGTTCTTCGCCACGAAGCCGAGCACGCGCCACGTCTCGGTGAGCGGATTCCAGTTGAAGCGCAGATCGGGCGCCGTCGCCGGGGCCGGCGGGATCGCGCGGCTCGTGAGCCAGCCGGCGATTGCGATCGCGATCACGAGCAGCGACGCCGGCAGCGGGCCGCTGCTCATCGCGACGCCGCCCGCGATCATGCCGACGAGCACCGCGAGCGAGGTGCCCATCTCGACGAGGCCGTTGCCGCCGACGAGTTCGTCCGTGCGCAGGGCCTGCGGCAGGATCGCGTACTTGATCGGGCCGAACACGGTCGAATGCAGGCCCATGAGGAACAGCACCGACAGCAGCAGCGGGATGCTCTGCAGCCAGAAGCCCGCCGCCGCGAGCGTCATCGCGGCGATCTCGAACAGTTTCACCCAGCGGATGATGCGCGCCTTCTCGTACTTTTCGGCGAGCTGGCCCGCGCTCGCCGAGAACAGGAAGAACGGCAGGATGAACAACGCCGGTGCGATGTTCGAGTAGAAGCCGACCGCGTGCTCGTCCAGACCCATGTGGTAGCCGACCAGCACGACGAGCGCGTTGCGGAATGCATTGTCGTTGAACGCACCGAGCGCCTGGGTCGCGAAGAACGGCGCGAAACGGCGCGTGCCGAGCAACCGGAACTGGCTGGATCCGCTCATGGCTGGCCTGCGTTGGAAGTCGCCCGAATGTAGCAGGATCGAGCCGCCGATCGTGCCGGCCGGCCGCCTCGGCGGCGCGGCGCGGAGCACCGTGCGGCGCGTCCGTTCGCGATGCCCGGGCGCGCCGGGCGGGAACTTCGCGGCGCACGCGGGGTCTCGGCGGGCCGCGCGGCGAGGCGGTAAACTCGGCGGCTCGTCCCTCGAACCCCCAAGCCGATGTTCCTGCGTACCCTCGCTCCGCTCGCTCTCGCCGTCGCCGTCGCGTTCGGCTCGACCCACCTGCATGCCGAAGCCCTGGTCAAGCCGGTGCCGACGCCCGACCTGTCGCGGCTGCCGCCCGCGCAGGCCGACGAACTGCGCAAGACGCGCGAGACGTTCGAGAAGAGCAAGATCGCGCTCGTCGGCGAACCGCTCGCCGAGGCGTACGCGATCCTCGGCGCGGCGTATGCGCGCAACGGCTTCGTCGATGCGGCAACGATCGCGCTCGAGGACGCGAGCCTGCTCGCGCCGAAGGACGGCCGTTGGGTCTACGTGCAGGGCGTGCTCGCGCGATCGCAGAAGCAGGCCGGGGTCGCGCAGAACTACTTCGACATCGCCCTGCAGCTCAACCCGGAGTACCTGCCGATCCGCGCCACGGTCGCGCGCGGCAAGATGGACAACGGTGATCTCGACGGCGCGCGCAAGCTGCTCGCCGACTATGTCGCCAAGCACACCGACCAGGCGGTGCCGTACGCGATGCTCGGCGAGATCGCGCTGAAGCAGAAGCGCTACGCGGAGGCGATCGAACAGACGCAGCGCGCGCTCGCGATCGATCCGAAGGCGACCGCGCTGTACGCGACGCTGGCCGAAGCGCAGGCAGGGGCGGGCAATGCGCAGGCCGCCGCCGACGCGCGTGCGAAGGCCGGCAACGTGCCTCCCGTGCTCGCCGATCCGCTCGGTGACGGCCTGCTTGGTCGCGCGGGCACCGCGGTGACCGGCACCGGTGCGGCTGCTGCGCCGAAGGGCATCGGCGACGTTCCCGCGCTGCTCGCGCTGCACCAGTACGATGCCGCGCGCAAGGTGCTCGATGCCGCCGTCGCGGCGAGCCCGAAGGATGCGACGCTGCTCGCGCTGTATGCGCGCGCGGAGGCCGCGGCCGGCAATCTCGCCGCGGCCAACGCGCGCGCGGATGCGGCGATCGCGGCCGACCGCAACAGCGCGCTCGCGCAGCTCAGCAAGGGCGTCGCGCTCGAAATGGGCAACGACGACGCCGGCGCCCAGCGCGCGTACCAGGAAGCCGTGCGGCTCGACCCGAAGCTCGGCGAGGTACGCGCGCTGCTCGGCGCGCTGCTGCTGCGTACCGGTCGCGCCGCCGACGCGGCGGTGCAGTATCGCGCGCTCGTGCAGCTGGATCTTCGCGACGCCGAACACTGGATGCAGCTCGTCGGCGCGGACGTCGTCGCCGGCCAGTGCGGCTCGGCCCTGCGCGACTCGAGCGATCTGCTCGCGACCGACGTCAACAACAAGTTCGTGCTGCAGCTGTTCGTGCGCCTCGCCAGTACGTGCGCGCAGGCGAGTGCGGGCGAACGCCGCGGCGCGCTCGAGTACGGCAGGAAGCTCTATGCGGAAAACCCGAGCGCGCCGAACGGCGAAGCCTACGCGCTCGCGCTCGCGGCGAACGGCAAGTGGGACGACGCGGTGAAGACCCAGCAGGCCGCGATGTTCGTGCTCGTGCGCAACGGCCTCAAGGCGGCGCTCACGCCGTACCGCGAGGTGCTGCAGCAGCTGCAGGCGCACAAGCTGCCGGACCGGCCGTGGCCCGCGAGCGCCGCGGTCTACCACCCGCTTCGCCTCGCGCCGGACGCTCCGGCGAAGCGCTGACCGCGCGTGATCGTGCTCGGCGCTCAGCGGCGCAGCGCGCGATGGCCGATGTCGCGTCGGCAGAACGCGCCGTCGAAGCGGATCGCGCGCACGCGCGCGTAAGCGCGTTCGCGGGCGACGCCGAGGTCGTCCCCGACCGCGCATACCGCGAGCACGCGACCGCCGGCTGTGACGACGGCCCCGTTCGCGGCGAGTGCCGTGCCCGCGTGGAACACCTTGACGTCGCTGCCGTCGGGCGCGTCGAGCCCTTCGATGACGTCGCCGCTGCGCACCTTGCCAGGGTAGCCGGCCGCGGCGACTACGACGCCGAGCGCAGGGCGCGGATCCCAGCTCGCCTGCGCGCGATCGAGGCGGCCGTCGAGCGCATCCTCGACGAGGTCGACGAGGTCGGATTTAAGGCGCAGCATGATCGGCTGGGTTTCCGGGTCGCCGAGGCGCGCGTTGAACTCGATCACCTTCGG
>NZ_DATDMY010000108.1:0-3054 GCF_036518555.1 Dokdonella sp.
ATCCTCAAGTACGTCAAGATGACCGCGAGTTCCAACTTCGGCAACATGTTCAGCATGCTCGGCGCGAGCGCGTTCCTGCCGTTCCTGCCGATGGCCGCGGTGCAGATCCTGCTGAACAACCTGCTCTACGACTTCTCGCAGACCGCGGTCGCGAGCGACGACGTCGATGCCGAATACCTCGCGCGCCCGCGCCAGTGGGACATGCGTGCGATCGCGCGCTTCGTGCTCTGCATCGGCCCGGTCAGCTCGCTGTTCGACTACGCGACGTTCGCGCTGCTGTGGTTCGCGTTCGGCGCCGACTCGCCCGCGCAGGCGGGGCTGTTCCAGACCGGCTGGTTCGTCGAATCGCTGCTGTCGCAGACGCTGGTCGTGCACGTGATCCGGACCGGCCGCCTGCCGTTCGTGCGGAGCAGGGCAAGCCTGCCGTTGACGGTCACGGGCGTCGCGATCTGCGCCGTCGGCGCGTTGCTGCCGTACTCGCCGCTCGCCCCGAAGTTCGGCTTCGTCGCGCTGCCGGCGGCATTCTGGTTGTGCCTCGCGCCGATCCTCGCCGCATACATGGCCCTCACGCAACTCGTGAAGGCGAAGCTCGTCCGCCGGTTCGGCTTGCTGTAGGACCGTTCGTGCGCGCGCGTGCCGCGGTCCGATGCGCCGAGCGGCGCCGTTCCTCGGGCACGCGTGATGCGCGTGTCGCGCTACGGAGCCGAGCCATGGCTTGAGTTCGGCCGGCGTCGGCCGCACCCTACACGGGTCGGGGTCGTCTCGCGATTCGAGACGCCCATGCACAGACTGCCGCGATGCCGCTCGATACCTTCCACCCTGCCGTTGCCGCCTGGTTCCGCCGTGCGTTCGACGCCCCGACCCCGGCCCAGGCCGAGGCGTGGCCCGCGATCGCGTCGGGCCGGCACACCCTGATCGCCGCGCCGACCGGATCGGGCAAGACGCTCGCGGCGTTCCTCGCCGCGATTGACGACCTCGTGCGCCGCGGCGTCGAGGGCGGCCTGCCCGACGAGACGGCGGTCGTCTACGTGTCGCCGCTGAAGGCGTTGTCGAACGACGTACGCATCAACCTCGAGCGGCCGCTCGCAGGAATTCGCGACGAGTTGCTGCAGCAGTGGCTGCCCGACGTAGAGATCCGCACGATGGTGCGCACCGGCGACACCCCGCAGGCGGAGCGTGACCGCATGCGCAGGCGGCCGCCACACATCGTCGTGACGACGCCGGAGTCGCTCTACATCCTGCTCGGTTCGGCCTCGGGACGACGCATGCTGTCGACGACGCGCACGGTGATCGTCGACGAAATCCACGCGCTCGCACCGAACAAGCGAGGTGCTCATCTCGCGCTCTCGCTCGAACGACTCGACGCACTGTGCGGGCGTCGCCTCGTGCGCATCGGCCTGTCGGCGACGCAGAAGCCGATCGGCGAGGTTGCGCGCTTCCTGACCGGGGTGGAGACGGCCTGCCTCGACGAAACGGCGGCGCGAGCGCCGTCCGCGCACGATCGGGCCGGCGGTGGGACGCGCGTGGCGTGCATGTCGTCGAGCACGCCGACGACGGCTGTGGGCGACTCGCTTCGGGCCGGCCCCGACGTCGTCGAGGTCGATTGCAGGATCGTCGACGCCGGACACGTGCGCGCGCGCGACCTCGCGTTGGAACTGCCCGAGGCGCCGCTCGAGGCCGTGATGTCCGGCGACGTCTGGGGGCAGGTGCACGCGCGCCTCGAGGCGCTCATCGGCGAACACCGCACGACGCTCGTCTTCGTCAACACGCGCCGCATGGCCGAGCGCCTCGCGCGCCACCTCAGCGACAGCCTCGGCAAGGACAAGGTGACTGCGCACCACGGCAGCATGGCGAAGGAGCATCGCTTCGACGCCGAGCAGCGCCTCAAGCGCGGCGACCTCAAGGCGCTCGTCGCGACCGCGTCGCTCGAGCTCGGCATCGACATCGGCGACGTCGACCTCGTCTGCCAGATCGGCACCCCGCGCGCGATCTCGACCTTCCTGCAGCGCGTCGGCCGCTCCGGCCATGCGGTCGGCGGCACGCCGAAGGGCCGCCTGTTCCCGCTTTCACGCGACGAGCTGGTGGAGTGCGCGGCACTGCTCGATGCCGTGCGTCGCGGCGAGCTCGATGCCCTGCACGTGGAGGCGCAACCGCTCGACGTGCTCGCGCAGCAGGTCGTGGCCGAGGTCGCGAGCCGCGAATGGCGCGAGGACGAACTGTTCGAAACCGTGCGCCACGCGTATCCGTTCGCGCGCGTCACGCGCGCGCAGTTCACAGCGGTGCTGCGCATGCTCTCCGAGGGCTACACGACGCGCAACGGGCCGCGCGGTGCCTACCTGCATCGCGACGCGGTCAACGGCGTCCTGCGCGCGAGCCGCGGCGCGCGCCTCACCGCGCTGACGTCGGGTGGCGCGATCCCCGATACGGCCGACTACGAGGTCGTGCTCGAGCCGCAATCGACGATGATCGGCAGCGTGCACGAGGATTTCGCGGTCGAAAGCATCGCCGGCGACATTTTCCAGCTCGGCAACCATGCGTATCGCGTGCTGCGCGTCGAGCGCGGCCGGGTCCGCGTCGAGGACGCCCAGGGTGCGCCGCCGACGATCCCGTTCTGGCTCGGCGAAGCGCCTGGACGCAGCGACGAGCTCTCGTTCGCGGTGTCGCGCCTGCGCAACGAGATCGAGCGGCGCCTCGCGCCCGCGGACGCACTGCCGGGCGAACTCGCCGGGAGCGTTCAGGAGACGGTCGACTGGCTCGTCGCCGAGGTCGGCATCGATGCGAACGGTGCGCGGCAGATCGTCGACTATCTCGGGTCGGCGAAGGTCGCGCTCGGCGTGCTGCCGACCCAGCACACGCTCGCGATGGAACGGTTCTTCGATGAATCGGGCGGCACCCAGCTCGTCATCCACACGCCGTTCGGCAGCCGCATGAATCGCGCCTGGGGGCTCGCGCTGCGCAAGCGCTTCTGCCGCACGTTCAACTTCGAGCTGCAGGCGGCCGCGACCGAGGACGCGATCGTGCTGTCGCTCTCGACGAGCCACAGCTTCCCGCTCG
>NZ_DATDMY010000109.1:0-5932 GCF_036518555.1 Dokdonella sp.
GACCTCTCCCGCGAGCGGGAGAGGTGAGGGCATCGCCGCGTGCGGTGCCCACGGCGTGGATCGCAGGAACCGACACGATGCGTCGTTTTGCGCTCGCTGTCCCCTCTCCCGCGTGCGGGAGAAGGTGCCGGAGGCGGATGAGGGGAATCGTGCGACGCGGTCGCGGGGCTCCCCTCACCCGCGCCTGCGGGCCCGACCTCTCCCGCGAGCGGGAGAGGTGGGGGGCATCGCCGCGTGCGGTGCCCACCGAGTGGATCGCAGGAACCGACACGATGCGTCGATCCGCGATCGCTGGCCCTTCTTCCGCTTGCGGGAGAAGGTGCCGGAGGCGGATGAGGGAATCATGCGAGGCCGTCGCGTGGCTTTCCCTCACCCGCGCCTGCGGCACGACCTCTGACGCGAGCGGGGGAGGCGAGGGAGGGGCATCGCGGCTTGCGCCGCTCCCACAAGGGGACGCCTCCGCTAGGATCGGCGCATGGTCCTGCCTTCGTTCCGTCGTCTGCTCCGCCGTGCGGCGTGGGCGCTTCTGTTCGCCGTGCTCGCCGCGCTCGGTCTCCTGCTCGCGCGGGCGTTCGAAGCGCGCGGCAAGCCCGACCTCATGCCGTGGCATCGCATCGTGCTTGCGCAGGAGATTCATGCCGACACGTTCGACGCGCGCGCCACATGGGCCAACGTCCTCTCGCGCGAACAGCAGGCGTTCGACGACCTGCACGCGCAGCTCGCCGCCGCTGCGGTCGAGGGGGAGTTCCGCTACGAGAAAGACAGTCGCCTCGGCGCGCGGATGGGCGAACGCGACTGGAACCGTTCGTTCGAATCGACGCCGGCCGAACCGCGCGGCGGCGTGCTGCTGTTGCACGGCCTCACCGATTCGCCGTACAGCGTACGCACGCTCGCGGCGATCTACGAGCGTGCCGGTTTCGCGGTGATCGCGCCGCGCCTGCCAGGGCACGGCACGGTGCCGGCCGGCCTGCTCGACGTGCGCTGGCAGGACTGGCGCGCGGTCGTGCGCATCGCGATGCGCGAGCTGCGTGCGCGCGTCGGCGCGGACAAGCCGCTCCACATCCTCGGCTATTCGAACGGCGGCGCGCTCGCGCTCGACTACGCGCTCGATGCACTCGACGATGCGCGCCTGCCGGCGCCGCAGCGCATCGTGCTGGTGTCGCCGATGGTCGGCCTGCGCCCGTTCGCGTCGCTGTCGCGCTGGCTGCCGTTGTTCGGCGGCTTCGGCTACTTCGAGAAATCGCGCTGGATCGACATCCTGCCCGAGTTCAATCCGTACAAGTACAACTCGTTCCCGACGAATGGGGCGCTGCAGTCGTACCTGCTGGCCGCGACCGTACGCGCGCGCGTCGCCGGCCGCTCGGCGAGCGGGCGCCTCGCGCGATTGCCGCCCGTCCTCGCGTTCCAGTCGGTGCTCGACAGCACGGTCAGCAGCGTGGACGTCGTGCACGCGCTGTTCGACCGGCTGCCCGCCAACGGCAGCGAGCTCGTGCTGTTCGACATCAACCGCGCGAACCTGCTCGCACCGATGTTCCGCTCGGCGGCCGCCGGCGAGATCGACGTGCTGCACGGTACGGCGCCGCGCGCGTACCGGCTCGCGATCGTCGGCAACCTCGGCGCGGACACGCTCGAGGTCGGCGAGAAGCGCTACGAAGCGGGCACGGACGCACCGGTCGAGCGCGCGATTAGGCTGGCGTTCCCGGCGGACGTCTATTCGCTCTCGCACGTCGCGTTGCCGTTCCCGTGCGACGACCCGCTGTACGGTTCGGCGCCGCGCACCGACGAGGACTACGGCATCCGGCTCGGCACGCTCGTCCTGCGCGGCGAGCGCGGCGCGCTGCAGGTCAGCGCGGAGCAGCTGCAGCGGCTGACGTGCAATCCGTTCTTCGCGTACCTGGAGGGGCGGGTCGCCGACGTGCTGCCGTAGTTGCGCGGGCGCGACGGTTTTCGCTCGGCGGCTAAAGGCTGGAAGCGAAAAGCCTGAAACACGAAGCACACCGAGCACACGAAGGAAGCAGATCGAGCAAGAGCATGTCTCCGTGTGCTCGGTGTCTTTGTGTTCCAATCTTCTTCGCTTTGGACCCGCCGCCGATGACGTGCCGGCCGACCTGCGGTCGTCCCGGCCGGCGTTCGAGGAGGGAAGCAAAAAGCTTTTCCGCTTTGGCTCGCCCCGCAGGGCCCGATGCGCGTCAGGGCCCGACGTCGTGGTTGCGGCCGTGGAACGGGCGGTACCATGCGCGCAGCGCGGCGAGGTCCGCATCGAGGTCGGCGCCCGGCGTGAACGGCTCGCCGACGACGATCGAGCGCGTCGCGTAGTCGAACGCGATCGGCAGGATCGGCACGCCCGCGGCGCGCGCGATGTGCCAGAAGCCGCTGCGCCACTTCGCCACGCGCCGGCGCGTGCCCTCGGGCGCGATGCCGAGCCACAGCCGCGGCTGCGCACGGAAGCGCGCGGTCATCTGATCGACGAGCCCGTGCGCGGCGGCGCGCTCGATCGGGATGCCGCCGAGGTGGCGCAGCAACCAGCCGAGCGGGCCGACGAACAGCTCTCGCTTGCCCATGAACGCGATGTCGATGCCGATCGCGACCTTGAACAACAGGCCCCAGACGCCGTCCCACCACGAGCTGTGCGGCGCGGCGATCAGCACGAGCTGCGGCACATCCGGAAAGCGGCCGCGCAGGTGCCACCCGCACGCGCGCAGCACGGCGGCACACGCGCGCCGGCGGGCATCCTGCGGCAACTGCGGCACCGACGGCGGCAGGCGCGGCCACGCCGCTGCGGTCATTCGCCGCTCCAGTCGCGGCCGCGCGAGCGCTTGATCGTCGAGCGCGTCTTCTTCGCATCGATGCGGCGCTGCTTCGATGCGCGCGACGGCTTGGTCGCGATGCGCTTCTTCGGCACCACGAGCGCGGCGCGGATGACCTCGGCGAGGCGCGCGCGCGCGTCGTCGCGGTTCTTGGCCTGGTCGCGGAACCGGTTCGCCTGGATCACGAGCACGCCGTCGTCGGTGAGGCGGCGATCGCGCCGCGCGAGCAGGCGCTCGCGCAGCGGTTCGGACAAGCTCGGCGACGAGCGCACGTCGAAACGCAGCTCGACCGCGCTGGCGACCTTGTTGACGTTCTGTCCGCCGGGCCCGGCCGAACGCACGAAGCGTTCGACCAGTTCGTCGTCGGGAATCGCGAGGCGGGCGTCGATCTCGAGCATGCCTCATTGTAGCCGCGCGCCAGCCGGCGCGCGGCGGGCGGTCATTTGCCGCCGGCGAGGATGTTGCGCGCGTTGTTGGCGATGTTGCGCGCCGCGACCACCGTCGCGTCCAGGCGCTTCTCGTCGGCGCCGCTGCGCTTCATTGTTTCCATCGTCGCGCGTAGCCGCGACAGGTTGCTGCCGCAGTACTGTGCGAATCGCTTCATGATCGGCTTCGCATCGGCGGCCATCGCCGCTTCCTGCACCTTGCGGCACTGCTCCTCGGCGTCCTGCAGGTCCGCGCCGACGCCTCCGAGGTCGACGCCCGGCTGGGCCGGCGCGGCCGGGGGCGCCGGCGTCGAGCCCGGCATCGCCGACGGCGGGATCGGCCTGGTCACGACATTCGGCGGCGGCGGCGCATGCAAGCGCGCGAGTTCGACCGCGCGGCGCACCGCGGGCTCGGCGCTCACGTCGGCGAAGGCGAGGCTGGACGGGTTGCGCGTCGCGTCCTGGAGGAACCCGTCGACGCGCGCGCGGCAGTCCTTGCGGCCGGCGTCGTCGGTGAGCGACGGACCGAGGCCCTGCATGAGTTCGGCGTTGCCGGACCATGCGCGCAGGCAGTCGACGGCGGCGCGATCGAGCGCCGCCTTCGCGTCGGTCGGCGCGGCGCGCTCGCTGCGCAACAGGTGCGTGAGCTCGTCGTCGGTGGGCATGCGCGTGTGCGAACACGCGGCGACGCCGAGCGTGCACGCGAGTGTGAACAGGGCGGTTCTTGTCATCGGATATCTCCGCAGGGATTCATCGATTGCGAACGTCGTCGGCCCGACGCGCCCGGAGCGCGCCACCGAGCGCGAGCAGCGCGCCGACGCCCGCGGCGACCGCGGCGAGCAGCGACATGCGCGGCGCACCGCCGTCCAGCAGCGCGGCGGCAATGGCCGCGACGAGCGCGAACGACAGCCAGGCCGTCGCGCGCTGGCCATGGCGCAGGCGACGTTCGATGCGCCTGAGATCGTCGGAGGCGATGCGAAGTTCCATCGAACCCGTCGTCGCCTGGGACAGGTAGCTGTGCACGAGCTGCGGCATGTCGGGCGCCGCGGCGAGCCATTCGGGCACGCGCCGCCGCAGCGCCTTCAGCAACGCGCGCGGACCGCGGCGGCGATACCAGATCTTCTCGAGCACCGGCTTGGCGGTCGCCCAGATGTCGATCTGCGGATGCAGCAGGCGGCCGACGCCCTCGATGTTGAGCAGCGTCTTCTGCAACAGGATCAGCTGCGGCTGCAGCGTGAGGTCGTGGCGGCGCGCGACCTCGAACAGCTTGACCACGACCTCGGCGAGCGAGATCTCGCTGAGCGGTCGCGTGAAATAAGGCTCGCACACCGTGCGCACCGCCGCCTCGAGTTCGTCGAGGCGCGCATTCGCGGGCATCCAGCCCGCGCGCACGTGCAGTTCGGCGATGCGCGCGTAGTCCTGGTTGAACAGCGCGAGGAAGTTCTCCGCGAGCCAGTACTGGTCGCGCTCGGGCAGCGAGCCCATGATGCCGAAGTCGAGCGCGATGAAGCGCGGGTCCGCGGTGCGCGTCGCGTCGACCCAGATGTTTCCCGCGTGCGCGTCGGCGTGGAAGAAGTTGTCGCGGAACACCTGCGTGTAGAACAGGCGCACGCCCTTCTCGGCGAGCGCGATGCGGTCGATGCCGGCCGCGTCGAGCGCGGCGAGGTCGTCCACCGGGATGCCGCGCACGCGTTCGAGCGTGAGCACGCCCGGGCTCGTGTGCGACCAGAACACCTCGGGCACGTAGAGGTCGTCGGAACCGGCGAAATTGCGCCGCAGCAGCGACGCGTTGGCGCCTTCGCGCTGCAGGTCGAGTTCGTTGGTCAGGGTCGTCTCGATCTCGTCGACGATCTCCTGCGGGCGGATCCGGTCCGCGCTCGGATGCGTGCGTTCGACCACGCCCGCGAGCGCGCGCAGCAGCGCGACGTCGGCGTCGATGCGCGCGTGGATGTCGGGTCGGAGCACCTTGACGACCACCTCGCGACCGCCGGCGAGCGTCGCCGCGTGCACCTGCGCGATCGATGCGGACGCGAGCGGCACGTCGTCGAAGCTCGCGTAGCGCGCCTCGATCGCGCCGCCGAGCGAACGCTCGATCGCCGCGCGCGCCTGCGCGGGCGGGAACGGCGCGACGCGATCCTGCAACTGGGTCAGCGCGTCGGCGACGTCGGCCGGCAACAGGTCGCGCCGCGTCGAGAGGATCTGCCCGAACTTGACGAAGATCGGGCCGAGGCCGGTCAGCGCGAGCGCGAGACGCTCTCCGCGCGGCAGCGCGAGCAGCCCGGCGCCCGGCGCGGGCAGGATGGCACGCAACCAGGCCAGTGCGCGCGGCCGTCGCGACGGCGGCAGCACCTCGTCGATGCGATAACGCGCGAGCATGCCCGCGATGCGCAACAGGCGTGGCAGTTGGCGCAGCGCGATCATGCGCGCGTCGCCGCGCGCGCGCGCAGCCGTCGCACGCGGGCGTCGAGCCGCTCGGCGCGCTCGCGCAGGCCGTCGACGTCGTCGAGGAAGCCCTCGAGTTCCGCGCGCGCGACGAGGTCGCGCCCCTCTTCGGTGAGGAACTCGGCGGCGTCGCGTGCGAACGAGCTCGCGGACGCACGCGACCACGCGAACGCGCCGCGCAGCGCGCGCGCGATCGCCGTGCCCGCGACGTCGCCGAACGCGTGCGCGAACGCCGCGTCGATGTCGGGCGCGTAGCCG
>NZ_DATDMY010000110.1:0-17634 GCF_036518555.1 Dokdonella sp.
GACACGAGCTGGAAACGTTCGATCATCGCGACCTCCACGCAGGGACGAAGTATAGGGGCGCAGGGCATCGCGACATTCGCGCCGGGCGGCACGCGGATTTCCTACGGTCGAGACATGAGGGCGGCCATCGTCGACGCAAGCGCGCGCCGCGAGCATGGATACCTCTCGACAAAGGAGGCTCGCATGCTGGACGCACCCGGCCGGACGCGCGGACACACGCTCGTCGAACTCGTCGTCACGCTCGCGATCGTCGCCACGCTCGTGACGATCGCCCTGCCCGCATTCGGCCGCCTGATCGGGCGCACGCGCAGCCAGACCGCGCGCAGCGACCTCGAGTTCTCGCTGAACCAGGCGCGCCTCGCCGCGGCCAGCCGCAACCTGCACGTGGTCGCTTGCCCGAGCCGCGACTTCGACGACTGCGAGCCGACCACGCGCTGGCACCCGGGCTGGCTCGTGTTCGCGGACTCCGATCACGATGGCCACCACGCCGCCGGCGAGCCCGTCATCGCGACGAATCAGGCGCGCGATGCAGGCGTCGGCATCCTTGCCACGGCCGGGCGAATGCGCATCGACTATCGCCCCGACGGCAGCGCCGCCGGAACGAACGTCACGCTGACCGTCTGCGACCGCGCCGCACAGGCCGACGACGCATCGACGATCGTGGTCGGCCCGAGCGGGCGCGTGCGACACGGCCGGGCGACGCCCGCGGCCGCCGCGGCCTGCCTCGCGGCCGCCCCCTGAGGCTTGACGGGCGTCCGGGCACGACCCAGAATACGCGGCTCGCCCGAATAGCTCAGCTGGTTAGAGCACTTGACTGTTAATCAGGGGGTCGTTGGTTCGAGTCCAACTTCGGGCGCCAGTCATGTTACGCAAGGGGCCGCAGCGATGCGGCCCCTTCGTTTTTTCGGGCCTGCAACGTCCGCGTGGCGAGTCCGCGCGCGAGGTCGGCGCGATCACGCCTCGCGGCGCCGCAGTAACGGGCTGCGCCGAGGCGAACGGTGGCCGCGCCGCGCCGAGCGGCGACTGCGTGCGGCCGAATCATCCTATGATCCCGCCATGGGTCGGGGCCGCCGCATGTCACGTCGATGATGAACCGCCAGCGCCAGTTCTGGTTGCTGCAGACCGGGGCGTGGACCGCCTATGGGATCGAGAGTTTCCTGTCCGAGATCGGCTACGGGCGGCCGCTCGACATGTGGCGGCTCAACGCCTACGACGCGCTCTGCGGTTTCCTCCTCACGCTCGGCATCCGCGCCGTGCTCAAGGGCACCTGGTCGCATCCGCCGGCGCAGCGCGTGCGCTGGGGCATCGGCGCGCTCGTTGTCGCCTCGATCGTCGGTGGCTACGCCTGGTGGCTCGCGGTGTCGACGATGTGCGTCGAATGCAAGCCACCGAAGAGCTGGCTCGGTTATCTTTCCTACTTCTTCGGCTGGCTCCAGCTGCTCGTCGCCTGGACCGGCGCGTATGTCGGCATCAAGCTCGCGCGCCAGCTGCAGCACGAGAAGGAGACCGCGCTGCAGGCGACCGCGATGGCGCACCAGGCGCAGCTGCGCATGCTGCGCTACCAGCTCAACCCGCATTTCCTGTTCAACACGCTCAACGCGATCTCGACGCTCGTGCTCGACGGCCGCAGCGAGCAGGCGAACGGCATGGTGGGCGCCCTGTCCGGCTTCCTGCGCTACTCGCTCGACAGCGACCCCGAGCAGAAGGTCTCGCTGGACCAGGAGATCGGCTCGATCCAGCGCTATCTCGCGATCGAGCAGGTCCGCTTCGGCGACCGCCTCAAGGTCGGCATCCTCGTCACCCCACCGGCCGGCGATGGCCTCGTGCCGAGCCTGATCCTTCAGCCGCTGATCGAGAATGCCGTCAAGTTCGGCATCTCCAAGCGTGAGGAAGGCGGCCGCATCGAGATCATCGCGCGCGTCGTCGACGGCGGCGTGCTCGACATCGTGCTGCGCGACAACGGCCCCGGCAGCCTCAGCTACCGGCCCGAGCGCGCCGACGGCCAGGGGGTCGGCCTCACCAATACGCGCGAGCGCCTGCGCGTGCTGTACGGCGATCGCCAGCACTTCGAGATCGTGCGCCTGCAGCCGCAGGGCACCGAAGTGCGCCTGCAGTTCCCGTTCGAAACCGCCAGCGAAACCCGCACCCGATGAGCATCCGTACCCTGATCGTCGACGACGAACCCCTCGCGCGCCGCGGCATCGCGTTGCGGCTCGCACGCCACCCCGACATCGAGATCGTCGGCGAAGCCTCGAACGGCCGCGAAGCGTTCTTCGCGATCTCCGAGCACCTGCCCGCTCTGATGTTCCTCGACGTGCAGATGCCCGGCGTCGACGGCTTCGAACTGCTGCGCGCGGTGCCGCTCGCGCAGCTGCCACTGACCGTGTTCGTGACCGCCTACGACCAGTACGCGCTGCAGGCGTTCGACGCGAACGCGATCGACTACCTGCTCAAGCCGATCGAGGACGCCCGCCTCGATGCCGCGGTCGAGCGCGTGCGGCGTGCGCTCGCCGCGCGCGAATCCGACGACCATTGCGCGCGCCTGTTGCGCCTGCTCGGCAACGTGTCGGGACGACCGGACCTCACGCTCGACCAGGCGCTCGTCGACGCCGACCGCATGGCGCAGCCGGTCGAGGAACGCCTCTCGATCCGCGACGCCGGGCGCATCCTGCGCGTGCCGCTCGAGGAGATCCTGTGGATCGACGCGGCCGGCGACTACATGTGCGTGCACACCGGCAAGGATACCCACGTACTGCGCGCGACGATGCGCGAACTCGAGGGGCGGCTCGATCCGCGCCGCTTCCAGCGCATCCATCGCTCGACGATCGTCAACGTCGGGCGCGTCAAGGAGTTGCGCGCGCACCTCAACGGCGAGTATTTCCTCATCCTCGACTCGGGCCAGCAGCTCAAGCTGTCGCGCAGCTACAAGGACAAGGTGCGCCTGCTGCACTGAGTCGGCGGCACCCGGGCACGGGCGACCGCTCCCCCGCGTCAGACCTCGCCGGGCTCGGCGGATCACGCGCGCGCCCTTCGCGTGACGCTTCGCACGCGCGCGGAACCGTCGCCGAACACCGCTTCGCGGCGGGCGGAACGTGCCGACGACGACGATCGTGGCTGCGGTCATCTCACGCCGTCCCCTGCCCGTGGGGCGGCGAGTCCATCCGCGCCGTCCGCCCCCGGCGACGGCCTGGCGCAGGGAAGGCGTTTCCCTCGGTGCCGTCGCACGCCTCGCCGTAGCCGGGCCACCGTTCGTCGCAATCGACGCAACCCTTGTTACTCCTGGCGCATCCATTCCCGGCGACGGCGGCGCACGCTGGCGTCGAGCCGGGAGACCTGCCATGCGCCTGATCCAAGCGTCGATCCGCAATCCCATCGCGGTCTGCGTCGCCGTCCTGCTCGTCTGCCTGTTCGGCGGCATGAGCCTCGCCAAGCTGCCGCTGCAGCTGTTCCCGGACATCGACCGGCCGAACATCACGATCTTCACGAACTGGCGCGCGGCGTCGCCCGAGGAAGTCGAGGCGCAGCTGCTCGAGCCCGAGGAGCAGGTGCTGCAAGGCCTCGCCGGCGTCGAGCAGATCGAGGGCAACGCCAACAACGGCGGCGCGTTCATCAACCTCGAGTTCGCGATCGGCACCGACATGCGCGCCGCGCTCGTCGACGTGATCGGCCGCATCAACCGCATGCGGCCGCTGCCGCAGGACGCCGACCGACCGGTCATCCAGATCGGCGGCGGTGGCAACGACTCGAACGACTCGCTGTCGTGGTTCTTCGTCCAGCTGCTGCCCGGCACGCAGGGGCCGATCGAGAGCTACCGCCGCTACATCGAGGACGTGATCCGCCCGCGCATCGAGGCCGTGCCCGGCGTCGCCTCGGTCAACGTCAATGCGGGCCCGCCCGACGACGTGCGCATCACGGTCGACCTCGCGAAGGCGGCCGCGATGGGCATTCCGATCACCGACATCGCGCGCAAGGCGGCGGCCGCCAACGACGTCTCCGGCGGCCAGGTCGAAGTCGGCCGGCGCCAGTACCAGCTGCGCTTCACCGGCCGCTACACGCCCGAGCAGCTCGGCGAACTCGTGCTCGCCTGGCGCGACGGCCGTCCGATCAAGCTCGGCGACGTCGCCACGGTCGAACGCAAGCCGCCCGAACAGCAGTTCTTCGTCTACCAGAACGGCAACCCGGCGATCGGCCTGCAGGTGCTGCGCGCGCCGGGCGCGAACGTGCTCGGCACGCTCGAACAGGTCAAGAAGGTCGTCGCCGAGCTGCGCGACGGGCCGCTCAAGGCGCGCGGGCTCGGCATCGAGCAGAGCTTCGACTCCGCGTTGTTCATCCACCGCGCGGTGAACCTGCTCACCGAGAACCTCATCGTCGGCGCGCTGCTCGCGCTGCTGTGCGTATGGTGGTTCATGCGCGACTGGCGCGCGACCGTGCTCATCGCGAGCGCGATCCCGATCTGCCTGCTCGCGACGTTCGGCGCGCTCGACCTCGGCGGCCGCAGCCTCAACGTGATTTCGCTCGCCGGCCTCGCGTTCGCGGTCGGCATGGTGGTCGAGGGCGCGATCGTCGTTTCGGGCAACATCATCCGCCTCAAGGAGGCGGGCATGACGCCGCTCGAGGCCGCGCGCGAAGGTACCGCGCAGGTCGTGCCCGCGCTCGTCGCGTCGACGATCACGACGATCGCGGTATTCCTGCCCGTGCTGTTCCTGCGCGACGTCGAGGGGCAGATCTTCGCCGACCTCGCGCTCACGATTTCGATCGCGGTCGCACTGTCGATCGTCGTTGCGATCACCATGCTGCCCGCCGCAGCCGGCGCGCTCAAGGCGAAGAAGCTCAAATCCGGCTACGGCGACGGCTGGCCCGCGCTGACCGAACGCATCCTGCGCTGGACCAACACGCGACCGAAGCAGCTCGGCTGGGTGTTCGGCCTGCTCGTGCTGCCGTTGTTCGCGAGCTGGTACTTCCTGCCCAAGCTCGATTACCTGCCGCCGGTGAAGCGCGCCGCGATCGACGCGTTCTTCAGCTTCCCGCCCGGCATGAGCCCGGAGAAGGTGAACCGCGAGATCGGCGATACCCTGATCGAACGCCTGAAGCCGTACATGAAAGGCGAGAAGCAGCCCGCGCTGAAGAACTACTACATCTGGCTCTGGCCGGGCGGCGGCACGATCGGCGCGCGCGTCGTCGACGAGAAGCGCATCGGCGACCTCGAGCGCATCATGCGCGACGAGATCACGGTCGGCTTTCCCGACACGCGCGCGTTCGCGACCGAAGGCGAACTCTTCGGCGGCGTCGGCGGCTCGGCGCGCTCGGTCGCGATCCACCTGCAGAGCGACGACGCGGAGACGCTCAACCGCGTCGCCGAGGAAGGTCGCAAGCTGCTCGAGCAGAAGTTCCCGGGCGCCAACGTGCAGGCGAACCCGGCGACCGACCAGACCACGCTCGAACTGCATGCGATCCCCGACGATCGCCGCATCGCCGAGGCGGGCTGGGATCGCGCATCGCTCGGCACCATCGTGCGCGCGCTCGGCGACGGCGCCTGGCTCGGCGAATACTTCGACGGCCAGACGCGCCTGCCGATCATCCTGCGCGCCGATCGACGCGAGACGCCGGAGTCGCTCGCCGAGGCGCCGCTGGTCACGCCGAACGGCCAGGTCGTCCCGCTCGGCGACGTGATCAAGCTCGAGACCGCGCTCGGCCCGAACCAGATCCGTCGCCTCGACCATCGCCGTACGGTCACCCTGACGATGGATCCTCCGCAGACGCTGTCGCTCGAGGACGCGCTGAAGACGATCCAGAACGACGTCGTGCCCGCGCTGCGCGCGAAGCTGCCTGCGGATGCGAACATCCGCCTCGCCGGCAGTGCCGACCGCCTCGAAGCGACCGTGTCGACGATGGCGAAGAACTTCGTGCTCGCGCTGCTCGTGCTGTTCCTGCTCATGGCGGCGATGTTCCGCTCGCTGCGCGACGCGCTCGTGGTCGTGCTCACGGTGCCGGTCGCGCTCGTCGGCGGCGTGCTCGGACTGCGCGTGCTCGGCGCGGTCGCGTTCCAGCCGCTCGACCTGCTGACGATGATCGGTTTCATCATGATGGTCGGCGTCATCGTCAATCATGCGATCCTTCTCGTCGACCGCACGCGCGATGCGCAGAACCACGGCCATACGCTCGAGGAATCGATCCGCCTCGCGCTCAACCAGCGCCTGCGCGCGATCCTCGCCAGCACACTCACCGGTGCGCTCGGCGCGCTGCCGATGGCGGTCAATCCCGGGCCGGGCAGCGTGATCTATCGCGGCCTCGCCGCGGTCAACGTCGGCGGCGTCGTCGTCGCGATGGTGTTCTCGCTGCTGCTGCTGCCGAGCCTCATGCGCCTGACCACGCGCGAGCGCAGGCAGGACGCGCTGCCGGCGCCGACGCCGTCGGGCGAGCAGCGGCCTGCGGTCGCGCGCGCCGCCTGAACACGCCGATCCCACCTGACTGCCGCATACGACTGGAGGTCACCATGCATCGCCATCACCGAACGTGCCGCGTCCTGCTCGGGCTCGCATTCGCCCTGCCCGCCCTCGCCGCAGCACAGGCGCCCGCCGCGCCCGCGGCGATCGTCGAGGTCGCCAAGGCGGGCATGGCGGAGATCGCGCCGCGCCGCTGGGTGCCCGGCAGCGTCGTCAGTCGCGACGACGCCAAGCTCGCGACGAGCGCAGCCGGCCGCCTCGAATACGTCGCCGAAGTCGGCACGCGCATCAAGGCGGGGGAGCGCGTCGCCAAGCTCGAGGACGAGGCGATCCGCCTGCATCTCGAGGACGCGCGCAGCGAGGTCGAGCGCATCAAGGCGCAGCGCGCGCTCGCGATGCGCCAGAGCGAACGCTACGAGCGCCTCGCCGAGAATCGCAGCATCGCCGCCAACCAGGTCGACGAAGCCCGCGCGCAGGTCGAGCAGTACAGCGCACAGCTGCGCCAGGCCGAGGCGCGCGTTCGCACGGCCCAATACGAACTCGAGCAGACCGAGGTGCGCGCGCCGTTCCCGGGCGTCGTCACCGAGCGCCTCGCGCAGCGCGGCGAGTTCGTCGCCACCGGCGCCGCGATCGCCCACCTCGTCGATACCACGCGACTCGAGGCGCGCGTGCAGGCGCCGCTCGCATTGGCCGAAATGCTGAAGGCGGACATGGAATTGCCGGTCCGCATCGGCGAGGCGACGTCGAAGGCACGCGTGCGCGCGGTCGTCCCCGTCGGGGAGGAGCGCTCGCGCCAGTTCGAGCTCCGCCTCGCCCTGCTCGACGCGCAGCCGCTGGTCGGCAGCGCGATCGAAGTCGCCCTGCCCGAGCGCACGCCCGTGCGCGCGATGGCGGTGCCGCGCGACGCGCTCGTCGTGCGCGCCGACGGCAGCTACGTCATGCGCATCGGCACCGATGGCACGAGCGAGAAGGTGGCCGTGCGCGCGGGCGCCAGCGACGGCGAACTCACCGAAGTCGATGGCGCGCTCGCCGCGGGCGACCTCGTCGTCGTGCGCGGCGCCGAGCGACTCGCCGAAGGCAGGAAAGTGCAGATCGCCTCGCGCAGCCAGGTCGTCGCGGGCGTCACCTCGACCGCCGCGAAGCCCCCGGGCTGAGGACCTTCGCCGGGGCCTGTGGCTTCAAAGCGGAAAGATTGAAACACGAAGGACACGAAGAACACGAAGGAAGGCAGGGAAAGGTTGAAGCTCCGAACACGGAACGCATGAAGGCAAACTCCACGTGCGCCTTCGTTGCGTGTTAAAAACTCCATTTGCTTTTCGCTCTTCTTCGTGTCCTTCGTGTCCTTCGTGTTTCAGGCTTTGATACCCGCTTTCGAGCGGGGCGACGGCGCGACGTCAGTCGGTGAGGACGCGGTAGCACGGCACGTAGCGCGAGCCGGGCAGCTTCATGCGCTGCTGCACGACGAAGCTCGCGAGCAGCGCATCGAGTGCCTGCATGATGTCGCGGTCGCCGTGGATCTCGAATGGGCCGTACTGCTCGATCGCGCGCATGCCGCCCTCCTTGACGTTGCCGGCGACGATGCCGGAGAACGCGCGGCGCAGGTCCGCGGCGAGGCGGTGCGGCGGCTGGTCGCGGTGCAGGTTGAGGCCGGCCATCGCGGCGTGCGTCGGCTGGAACGGGACCTGGAACTCCCGCTCGATGTGCAGCGCCCAGTTGAAGAAGAACGCGTCCTGGTTGTTGAGGCGGAACAGGCGCACGCGCTCGATGCCCTTGCGGATCTGCCTCGCGACCTCGGCCGGGTCGTCGACGACGATGGAGTAGTGCTGCGCGACGTCGTCGCCGAGCGACAGGCGCAGGAAGCGGTCGATCTGCTCGAAGTAGGCCGCCGATTCGGCCGGCCCGGTGAACACGAGCGGGAACGGCAATGGCGCGTTGTCCGGGTGCAGCAGGATGCCGAGCAGGTAGAGGATCTCCTCGGCGGTACCGACGCCGCCCGGAAACACGATGATCGCGTGGCCGACGCGCACGAACGCCTCGAGCCGCTTCTCGATGTCCGGCATGATCACGAGGTTGTTGACGATCGGATTCGGCGACTCGGCAGCGATGATGCCCGGCTCGGTGATCCCGATGTAGCGATTGCTGTGCCGGCGCTGCTTCGCGTGCGCGATCGTCGCGCCCTTCATCGGCCCCTTCATCGCGCCGGGGCCGCAGCCCGTGCAGATGTCGTAGGCGCGCAGGCCGAGCTCGTAGCCGACCTTCTTGGTGTAGAGATACTCGTTTCGCCCGATCGAATGGCCGCCCCAGCAGACGACGAGGTTCGGGTCGGTGTTCGGCCGCAGCACGCGCGCGTTGCGCAGGATCTCGAACACCGCGTGCGTGATGCCCGGCGATGTCTCGAGGTCGAACGCACCCGCTTCGATCTGGTTGGCGACATAGACGATATCGCGCACGACCGCGAACAGCAGCTCGTTCACGCCGTGGATGAGATGGCCGTCGACGAACGCTTCAGCCGGCGCGTGGGCAAGTTCGAGCTTGACGCCGCGGTCCTGCTGCAGGATCTGCACGTCGAAATCGGGATAGCGGTCGAGCAGCGCGCGCGCATCGTCACTGCCGCTGCCCTGGGTCAGTACCGCCAGCGCGCAGCGGCGCAGCAGCTCGTGCAGGCCGCCCGCGCCGGCATCACGCAGGCGCGCGACCTCCTGGCGGGACAGGACGTCGAGACCGGCGACCGGCGAGATGCGTGCGCTGAACGTCGCGGACGGGGTCGGGACAGGCTCCATGCGTCGTGCTTCCTCGGTTTTCTTCATGAATCGCTAGCAATGCCACCGCGCGATGCCGCGGTCAAGCGGATGCCCGGAAAAAGCGAACGGCCGGCGCGAGGCGCCGGCCGTCCGATGCAGCGGTGCAGCGTGGATCAGAACGTGTAGCGCAGGGTCACGAGCACCGACCAGCGCGACTGCGCGACCGCGTCTTCCTTGACGAACTGCGGCGCGTTGAAATGGCCGTCGCTCGTCGTCGGCAGCGAGTAGATGTACTGGCCCGTCGCCGGATCGATGCCGCGGAAGTTGGCGATGCCGCGGGTGAAGCCGCCGGCGCTCGCGAACGGCACGTCGTAGATCTGGCCCCACTTCTTGTTCAGCATGTTGCCGAAGTTGAAGATGTCGAAGCGCAGCTCGCCCTTGTGGTCCTTGAAGATGCCCGGGACTTCCTGGCGGAAGCTCAGGTTGATCTGGTTGATCCACGGCGAGGTCGCGCCGTTCTGGCCGGTCACGCCACCCTGGTGGTTGCGCAGGTAGTCGTTACCCTTGATGAACGCGTAGAACTCGTCGATCGCGGCCTGCGACGTACCGTTGACGAACTGCACCTGGCCCGGCTTCGGCACGAACAGCAGGTCGTTGTTCGCGATGCCGTCGCCGTTCGCGTCGTTGCCGTAGACGAAGCTGTACGGCTGGCCGCTGTGGCCGTCGTAGAACGCGGACACGCTCGTGATGTAGTCACCGAAGAACTTGTGCTGCCAGGTCAGCGTGCCGAGGATGCGCGCCTTCACGTCGTAGTTCGAGCGGTAGGCGATCGCCTCGTTCGGGTTGTACGTCGCGCGGCCGCTGAAGTTGCTCGACGCCTGGCTCGACGTGCCCGGGTTCACTTCGGTCGCGCGGCCGATCGTCAGGCTCGTGCCGCCGGAGAAGCCCTCTTCCTTGAACGGCGTCTGCAACGACAGCGTCAGCGAGTTCGATTCGCCCTTGCCGGTGTTGGTCAGGTACGTCGACGCGCCACCGAAGGCGGGGTTGCTGCCGTAGCGCTGCAGGCCCGAGTAGCCGCTCGGCGTCGTGCCGCCCGCCCATGCCGCCGGGTCGGTGTTGCGCCAGTAGCTGATGCGGCCGTCCGGCAGCGTGCCGTTGCCCGGGCCGAGGTTGATTTCCTGGTACCACAGGCCGTGGCGCACGCCGACGTGGGCGAATTCCGCGGTCGCGACGAGGCCCCACCACGGCAGCTCGCGGTCGAATGCGAGGCTTGCCTTGAGCACGGTCGGCAGCTGGAAGTTCTTGTCGACGGTGTCGACGGTCTGCTGCGCGCTGGGCGCCGTGTTCGGCGGCACCTGGTGGTACGGATCGGCGATGAAGCCCGAGCCGTTCGAGCCGAAGAACGTCTGCACGCTGAGGCCGTTGTTCGAGTACGGGTTGCTCAGCCACACGCCCGGCGTCATGCCTTCGCTGATGCCCATGCCGCCGCGCAGCTGGGTCTTGTACTCGGTGTCGAACGTGTAGTTGAACGACGCGCGCGGCTCGAACACGCTGTTGCCGTCGATCGTGCCCTGGTTCGAGTAACCGAACGCTTGCTGGAACGACGCGTTGTACGGCGGCTTGTCGCCCGTCTTCGGGATGTCCCAGCGCAGGCCGTACTGCAGCGACAGCTGCGGGGTGACCTGCCAGACGTCCTGCGCGAACAGGCCCCACTGGTCGAGTTCCCACTGCGCGGCGACGCTGTTGATGTCGCCGTTGGTCGGACGATACAGGTTGTAGGTCGCCCAGTTGCCCGCTTCGAAATCGTCGATCGAGGAGAACTGGTACGCGCCGAACTCGGTGCGCCCGAACAGGTTGAAGAACTTGTCGCGCTGGAAATCGAAGCCGGCCTTGACGGTGTGGTCGCCGAGGAACCAGTTGCCGGCGAAGAACGCGTTGTACGTCTTCACGCCGAGCACGTTGTAGTGGCGGAACTGGTCGGTGCCGAGGAACACCGACGGCTTGTTCGACGCGCAGCCATCGATGCAGACCTGGACCTGCGGCTGGTCGGCGAGCGTCTTGGAAACCGCGTCGTACTTGCCGTACGACACCGACGCTTCGGTCGAGAACGTGTCGTTCCAGTCGTCGTACAGGTTCAGCACGTAGCTCTCGAGGTTGCGGTTCTGCACGTACGAGTAGCTCGAGAGGCTCAACGTGTTCGCGTTGAACGTCTGGATGATCGGCTGGTCGCTCTTGGTCTTGTTGTAGCGGAAGCTCGCGCGGTGGCCGTCGGCGATGTTCCAGTCGAGCTTGGCGAGGTAGAGCTTGTTGTCCTGGTTCGCATCCGACGCCGACAGATTGCCGGGCGTCATGCCGTAGTCGCTCGCGATCTGCGTGATGCGGTCGATCTGCTCCTGCGTGATGTTGACCGTATTGGTCGCGCCGGAGCCGATCGGACCGAAGGTCGGGCCCGGAGCGAGCGTCTTGGACTCTTCGTAGCTCAGGAAGAAGAACAGCGTGTCCTTGATGATCGGGCCGCCGAGCGTCGCGCCGTAGGTCTTCTTCGCGTTGTAGCCCTTGAAGTCGTTCGGCTCGTCGCTCGTGAGGTCCTTCGCGTTCGTGTACGCGTAGTAGGCGTCGCCGTGGAACTCGTTGGTGCCGGCCTTCGTCACGATGTTGATGTTGGCGCCGACCGCGCGCTTGTTGGTGACGTCGTAGTTCGCGGTCGAGATGTTGTATTCCTCGATCGCGTCGAACGACAGCGGCTGGTTCAGCGACGGCAGCCCGTTCGGCTCGAGGCCGAACGAATCGTTGGTCGGCACGCCGTCGATCGTGATGTTGTTGTAGCGGCTGTTCTGGCCGAGCGCGGAGATTTCGCCGCGCGCGACGTTGGTGATCGTGATGTGCGGATCGGTGCGCGCGATGTCCTGGATCGAACGGCTCGGGTTCGGGATGACCTTGAGCTCGCGCTGCGAGACGTTGCTGCTGAGGCCCTTGTTGTCGGCCTGGAACGTCGCGCCCGGCGCGATCGCGGTGACCGTGACGCCTTCGAGCGTCTGCGACGCGGCGGCGTTCACGGTCAGGTTGAGGGTGGTTTCCTCGGCGAGCTTGAGGTAGACGTCCGGCTGATCGGCGCTTTCGCCGTGGTCGCCAGACGCCTTCACTTCGAACGGACCGCCGACGCGCAGGCCCTGCGCGTTGTAGCGGCCGTTCTCGTCGGCGACGACGGTGCGCGAGGTGCCCGACGGCACGTGGATGATTTCGACCGTCGCGCCGGCGACCGGCTTGCCGGCCGCGTCGACGATGCGACCGCTGATCGACGACGACGTGTTCTGCGCGAAGGCGCTCGACGCCGCGAAGAGCGAACCGATCACCCACGGCAGGAGCCGCATGCGAAGTTGCTTGTTCATTGCTGCCTTTCCCTCGTAACGTGCGAAATGTCGGACACAAAAGCCGCATCGCGCGTCCCGTTGCGGGGGCGCTTGCGGTAGCGGCTGAGCGTTTCTTGTATGGACCGTCCCTGAACGGCCAGGACCCGCTGGCCATACGGTCGCGCATCCTTAACTCTAGTTTAACAGGGTTCGATGACGGATTTGTAACATCGAGTCAAGCGGCCGGCCGCTCGCTCCGGCGCGAGGCAGGCTCGAGGTAGCGCGCCCGCTTGGCCGGACGCAACCGCCCCAAGTCCAGCCGGACGAGGCCGTCGACGCATCCGCCGAACGCGGGGTCGACGCCGAAGTCGAGGAACCGCACGCCGTCGGCCTCGCACAAATCCGCATACTGCCGGTACAGCACCGGCAGCGGTGCGTCGAGCGCCGCGAGTCGGGCGCGCAACACGCCGATCCCCTCCTCGATCGGTCGCCCGGCCCATGCTGCGGTAGCTGCCGCCTCCACGTGCGCCGAGATGACGAACGGGTTACGAGCCCGCGCCAGCGATTCGCCCGCGCCGAAGTAGTGCCGGTGGTAGTGCACGATCCATTCGCGCGCTTCGAACGGCAACGCCGCACTGAGGCTGACCGGGCCGAGCAGGTAGCGCAGGTGCGGCCGGCCGCGCAGGTAGGCGCCGATTCCCTGCCACAGGTAGTCGAGGCTGCGCGATCCCCAGTATGCCGGCTGGACGAAACTGCGGCCGAGCTCGACCGCTTGGTCGAGGAAGGTCCGCGCTTCCGGGGCATAGTCGAACAGGCTCGCCGAATAGAGCCCATCGAGGCCGCGCTCGCGCAGGATGGCCCCCGCCTCGCCGAGGCGGTAGGCACCGACGATCGCGAGTGCGTGCTCGTCCCACAGCACGAGGTGGCGATAGTGCGCGTCGTAGCGATCGAGGTCGCGGCGCGCGCCCGTGCCTTCGCCGACGCGGCGGAACGCGAGTTCGCGCAACCGGCCGATCTCGCGCAGCGCGGCGCAGTCGGGGTCGGCCTCGAGCAGCAGGATCTGCTTGCCGTCGAACGTGTGGCCGAGCGGTTCCGCCGCACGCAGCGCGCGACGCACCGCGAGCGGCGATTCCGGATGCGCGATCGCGGTGGAGGTCGGGAACACCGTCGGCCGGCGCCGCGCGAGGCGGTAGACGTGGCGGCGCATCTGCCGCGCGATCCGGTCCGGCTGCCCCGACGCCGCGCGCAACGCGCCCTCCGGCACGATCTCGCCGACCTGGAAGCCGATGCGTGCGCGTTCGGCCGTGAAGATCTCGCGCGCGAGCATGAGCGCGGCGAGCGGCTTGGCGAGCATCGACACGCCGTAGAACATCGGCGAATTCTGCGCGGTGATGTGCACCGGCAGCACCGGTGAACCGGTCTTCATCGCGAGTCGCGCAAAGCCCGCCGACCAGGCCGAATCGCGCACCCCCTGCGCGCCCATGCGCGACACCTCGCCGGAGGGGAACACGACGAGCGCCTCGTCGCGTTCGAGCGCGCGATAGGCCGCGCGCGCACCGCCGAGCGCACTGCCCGCTCCGAAAACCGGCAACGGCAGCAGCAGCGACGACAGCGCGTCGAACTGCATGAGGACGTCGTTGGCGAGCACCTTGACGTCGCGCCGGACCGAGCCGACCAGATGAATCAGCGCGAGCGCGTCGAGCGCGCCGAGCGGGTGGTTGGCGACGATGACGGCGCGCCCCTCCACCGGGATGTTCTCACGATCGGTGTTGGCGATGCTGTAGCTGACCTTGAGGTGTTCGAGCACGTGCTCGACGAACGCGAAGCCGCGCAGCGATGCCGCCTGCCCGAGGATCGCATTGATGCGTTCCTCGCACGCGATGCGTCGCAACAGCGCCACCACCGGCTGCGCGAGCGCGCGAGCGCGCCCCTCGGCGAGGCGCGGAAATTTTTCGTAGAAACTGCGTTCGACGCTGATCAAGGCGCATCCCCCGAAGCCGCCCGCACGCTAGCGCGCGCGTGTTACAGGCGCGTGGACGGCGCTGCCGGGCGGCGGGGGCGCCGGGCGCTCAGCGCAGCGGATGCAGGTAGGCGACGACGCCGTCGAGGAACATCTGCACCGACAACGCGACGAGCAACATGCCCATCAGGCGCTCGATCGCGGTCAGCACGCTCGTGCCAAGCCAGCGATACAGATAGGTCGACGACAGCAGGATGATCGCGGTCGCGAGCCACGCGACGAACAGCGCGACGCTCCAGTCGACCGTGCGTCCCGGATTGCTGTTCGCGAGCAGCATCACCGCCGCCATCGCGGAGGGCCCGGCGACGCCGGGGATCGCCATGGGCACGATGAACGGCTCGCCTTCGCTGTCCCCGAACACGCCGCCTTCCCTGGGCGGGAAGATCATGCGCACGCCGATCAGGAACAGCACGATGCCGCCCGCGATGCCGACCGACTCCTGCTTGAGCTGCAGGATGTGCAGCAGGTACTGGCCGCCGAACAGGAACACGAACAGCACCACCAGCGCGATGACCATCTCGCGCACGAGCACGAGTCGCCGCCGCTCCGGCCGTACGTTGCGCAGCAACGCGAGGAACAGCGGGATGTTGCCGAGCGGGTCCATGATGAGGAACAGCAGCAGGCCCGCCGAGACCGTGCTCATCGAACTTTCCATCGGGCTCCCCTGGAACGCGTGCGGTTCACGAAAAATCAAGGCGGAAGCGGAAAGATTTCAGGCTTTTGAATCTCCACGCGGCTAACGCAGATCGAGCACCTTGCCGCGCACGCCGATCGCGTCGGCGCCGAGCAGCCAGGCGACCGCCTGCGCGGCCGCGGCGGGATCGGGTTGCGCCAGCGTGTCCTCGCCATAGTACGCCGCGCGGCGCAACGTCGTGCGCATCGGCCCCGGCAGCAGCGCGTGCGCGCGCACGGCTGAACTCTCGGTTTCCTCGTGCACGATCGACGCGAGGCCCTGCAGCGCGCACTTGGACACGCCGTAGCCGCCCCAGTACGCGTTGCCGACCCGCGCGGGGTCGTCGAACACGAACACGATCGCGGCATCGTCGGCGCGTCGCAGCAACGGCATGCACGCTTGCGTGAGCAGGAACGGCGCGGTCAGGTTGACCTGCAGGTTGCGATGCCACTCCTCCGGCGCCTGCTGCTCGAACGGTTGCAGCGTGTCGAAGTGCGCGGCCGCGTGCACGATGCCGTCGAGACGGCCGCATTCGCGTTCGACCGCCGCGGCGAGGTCGGCATGATCCTTAGGCGTCGCACCGGCGAGATCCATCGGATACAGCGCCGGAATCGCGCCGCCGAGATGCTCGATCTCGTCGTACAGCATTTCGAGCGGCCGCACCTTGCGCCCGAGCAGCACGACGGTCGCCCCCGCTGCCGACGCCGCGAGCGCACTCGCGCGGCCGAGGCCGCCGGTCGCGCCCGTGACGAGCACGACGCGCCCGCGCAGCGAGTCGGCCGCCGGCACGCAGGTGCCGGCCGCGCGTTGCACTGGAGCGAGCACTTCAGGCCTTCCGCGCGTCCTGCACGAGGCGCTCGAGCTCGCCCGACTCGTACAGTTCCAGCGTGATGTCGCAGCCGCCGATGAGTTCGCCGTGAATGAACAGCTGCGGGAAGGTCGGCCAGTTCGAGTATCGCGGCAGGTTCGCGCGGACTTCCGGATCCTCGAGGACGTTGATCGAATGGAAATCGGCACCGACCGCCTTGAGCGCCTGCGCCGTGCGGCTCGAGAAGCCGCACATCGGGAATTGCGGCGTCCCCTTCATGAACAGCACGATCGGATGATCGGCGAGGGTGCCCTTGATGCGTTCGATGATGTCCATGGCTGGCCTTCTTGATCGTCGGCGCACGCTGCGCACAATCGACTATGGTACCACCGCGTTTCGCGCGTCGATCCGCGCGCTCCAGGGCGGTCGCCTTCGACACGCCTGCCTGCGGCACGCACCACGGCGCCGGCCTCGCCGCGATCCGGCGGCGAGGCACATCCTGCTAGACTGGACGACCCTACCCCATCGGCAAGGAGTGTACCCATGGCGATCGAACTGCCCCCGCTTCCGTGGGCGCGTGACGCGCTGGCCCCGCACATCTCGGCGGAGACCATCGACTATCACTATGGCAAGCACCACCAGACCTACGTCACCAACCTCAACAACCAGATCAAGGGCACCGAGTTCGAGAACCTCTCGCTCGAGGAGATCATCCGCAAGGCGTCCGGCGGCATGTTCAACAATGCCGCGCAGGTCTGGAACCACACGTTCTACTGGAACTGCCTGAAGCCGAATGGCGGCGGCGAGCCGAGCGGGCGCCTCGCCGATGCGATCGCCAAGGCGTTCGGCGGCTTCACGCAATTCAAGGACGAGTTCACCAAGACCAGCGTCGGCACGTTCGGCTCCGGCTGGGGCTGGCTCGTGCAGCGTCCGGACGGCAGCCTCGCGCTCGCGAGCACGTCGAACGCGGGGACGCCGATCACGGGCGCGGATCGCCCGCTTCTCACGTGCGACGTGTGGGAGCACGCGTACTACATCGACTACCGCAACGCGCGTCCGAAGTACGTCGAAGCATTCTGGAATCTCGTGAACTGGGACTTCGTCGCGAGCCAGATGGCCTGACGCCGTCGACACCGCCGCGAAAAAGCCGCTCGTCGAGCGGCTTTTTCGTTTGCGGATCGCGCCGCGCGATGCGGCGTCCGCCCGGCGCACGCGCGCCGTCGCCGACGGCGAGAGCAATATCGCGGCGACAAGGATCGTCGGTCGGCGCCCGCGCGGCGGCGGCGGGTCAGTCGAGCGCCGCGATGACCGGTGCGACCTGCGCCTCGCGCCCGAGCGCGGCACCGATGCGCAGGAGCCGCTCGCGCATCCCGGCGGCATCGTTCGCGCAGAAGGTCGCGTGCCCGACCTTGCGCCCTGGCCGCGGGCTCTTGCCGTAGTCGTGCCAGTGCGCGCGCGGCTCGGCCAGTACCGGGTTCGCGGGCGGCAGTTCGCCGACCCAATTCAGCATCACGTTGACGCCGAGCGCGCTCGTATCGCCGAGCGGCAGGCCGAGCACGGCACGCACGTGGTTCTCGAACTGGCTAGCGGGCGCGCCCT
>NZ_DATDMY010000111.1:0-5475 GCF_036518555.1 Dokdonella sp.
CGGTCGCAATGGCGGCGCCCGCGCCGCGAAGGCGGGCGCCGCGGTGGCGGCGCCCGCCGGATGCTTACGGCAATTCGAAGCTGTTGGCGAAGATCACGTCGTTCGGATCGACGAGCACGTTCGCAGTGACCGGCACTTCGATCAGCGCGTGCGCGGGGTCGTTGCTGTGCACGCAGATCATCGCGGTGTAGCTGCCTGCGGTGAGACCGCTCGCATCCACGCTCGCGGTGACCGTCGTCGTCGCCCCGGCCGCGACCGAACCCTGGTCGGGCGAGCGCGAGAGCCACGCGACCGGAGCCGGGCTCGCGCAGGTGACCGGTGCCGTATCGATCGTGTACGTGAGCGTGCTGCCGACGTCGCCCGAGTTGGTCAGGCCGAACATGTCGTTGGCGCTGCCGCCCTGCACGACCGTGACCTCGACATTGCCCGGCGCGACGGTGGCCGCGGGCTGGCCCGGCGTCGTCCCCGTCCAGGGGCCGAACGGGACCAAGGTCGGGCCACGCTTCTTGCACACCATCGAGTCCTGCGCCTGGCAGGTGCCGCCGGAACAGCCCGGCGGCCATTCATCGTGCGACGTATCGCGCACCGACACGCGGTAGTAGAGAGCCACCGACGTGTTCACGATGCTCTCGCCGTTCACGAGCGCGGACTGGTTCATCGCGCACGCGCCGAGCGGGTTGTCGGAACGGTCGGCGTATTCGCCGTCGTGCTGCTTCGTGCCCATCACGTCGACCGTGTGGAAACCGCGGCCGGACTCGTTGGTGGGCACGAGATAGTCGTCATTGCCGGGGACGAGGCGGAACCCGTTGCCGGTCGTCGTGTTGCGCACCTCCCACGTCTTCGGCGTGCCGCCCGGGCCGCCGGTCGCGTTGCGCAGGTCGCTGAATTCGGCCGTCTGGTCGACGTCGTTGATGCTGATCGTGTTGACCGCATTCGCGGGATCGTCGATCGCGAACTCCATGCGCCAGTAGTTGTGGTGCCAGTGCGTGGTCTCGTTGCCGGTGCCGTCGTTGTTGCCGAAGCCGAACTCGGGCTCCATGCGGCCGTCGGACCAGAACGTCCACCGCGACGTGTACTGGTACCAGGCCGCCGAATGCTGCGTGGTCAGCGTGACATGGTCGCCGCCGTCCTCGAGGCTCACGCCGGACGCGCAACCGGCCGTCGCGTTCGGATAGCCGGGCAACTGGAACGGGCAGTCGCCGTATGCCGTCACCGGCGCGGCCGAGCGATCGCACGACGTCGTCGCCTGCGGCGGGTCGACCGAGATGCCGAGCTGGTTCTGCACGGCATGGTCGGCGAGGAACGCGGCGTCGGCGTCCTTCCAGTCGCGGTAGCAGGTCGAGCTGTTGTATTCGGCGAACAGCATCGGCACATGCGCGCGCCGCATGACGAGGTGGCCCTTGAAGTAGACCTTGCGCACCTCGAGGCTCGAACCGTCGGCGCCGACACTGAGGCTCGGCGGCAACCAGCACATCTCCCAGATCGGATTGCCGGACGGCCAGCTCAACAGGTGCTCGCTGCCCGAACACGTGGGCGAATCGGCGAGGGCGGGCGCGGCCCAGCCGCCCAGCAGCAACAGCGTCAACAACGACAACGATCGACGAATACGCATTCTAGTGGCTCCCCAAGGATGGACTTTCTTCTTGCCGACGCGATCCCGCGTCGAAATCCGGATACACCACGCGATCGCGCTGCAGGTCGACGATCGCCCGCTGGATCGGAGTGAATCCTCCATCCTCGGCGAGGATGGCGTAGATGCAGCGGGTGCCGCGATCGCAATAACGATCGCCGGGCTTGCGCATGACGAAACCGCCGGCCCAGATGATGACGCCGTCTCGCGCCGCAATTTCGCGCAGCCCCGGATATCCGCGCACGAGCGCCTTCACGCGCTCGTCCTCGAGCGGCGTGAGGCGCATCTCCGCGCCGACGACGTCCTCCGTCTGCAGCAGTTTTCCGTCGAGGTCGTAGGTGCGACGGATCGCGGTGCCGCGGTCGTAGTCCCACGCGAGTTCGATGCGGCGGCGCGTCTCCACGCCGTCGTGGACGAAGAAATCCTCGTAGCTGCGGTTGATCACGATGCCCTTCATGCGCCCGGCCTCGGGCACGTCGCTCGCGACCAGTTCCGGCGCAGGAGGCGCAGGGCGCGGGCCCGACACGCTCGCACAGCCGGCGAAGGCGGACAGCGAGAGCGCGACGAGGAGAATGCGGTTCCGGCGTATCGGGTTCACGTGACGTCTTTTCCCATTCGAAGATTCGGCGCGATGCGGTCAGCGGCGACGCGGTGAGGCCTTGGCGATCGCCAGGCCGGTCGCGACCGGCTCCGGAGGCGACTTGCCGTGCAAGGGGCTTGTCCACAACTCGTACATGTATTCGCCCCGCGAGAGCGCCTGCGGTCCGACCGTGAACGGACGACCGGGACCGCCCGCGCACAGGTCGTTCTCCGCGGGAAACGCATGATCGATCGCCTCGCTGCGCAGGAACTCGATGTAGTCCTTGCTCGCGATCTGATGGTAGAGCGTCGCCTTCGCGCTGAGCGGACCGGCCGTGCCGGCCGGAATCGCGAACGTGTACGTCACGCGGTCCGCGTTCACGAGCACGCCGGAGCCGGGCGACGTCTCCGGATAGTCGGCCGCCACCGGCCCGGCTTCGAGGCCCTCCGGATCGTCGGGTGCGGTCACGCGGAAGCCGAGCGGCGGGATGCGGTTGTCCTTCGCGACGCAGTTGTTGAGCACGAAATGAAACTGCTTCGCGCCCGCGGCCTCGACCACGCACGCCTGCGATTGCGCGTCCCAGATGCCCTGCAGCGACTCGTACACGCGCGCCTGCACGTCCTCGGTCAGCGTCGCGGTCGCCTCGTCGTAGGCGCCGCTCTCGGCGACGAGCACATTGCCCGCGCTGCGCACCTGCACGTTGAGCCACATGCGACGACCCTCCGAGTAGCCGGTCGGCAGCTTGTGCCCGCTGAGGTTCGTGACGACGACCTCGAGCGAGATCGAGCCCGCGACCGACGGCGTCGCCGGCGTGTAGGCGGTGACGGTGGTCGATACCGTCGCGCTCGATGCGAGCATGTCGCGCGCGGCGGCGATCGTGCGGTCGTAGTCCTCGGGCTGCTGCAGCAGGTTGCCGCCGAACTCGGCCTTGATGATCCCGGGCACCCACGCGTTCGCGCCGGCGAATTCGTGCACGGCGAGATTCCCCGTGCGCGAACCGGCGGGATTGGCTTCGCACGCCTTCGCGAGTGGATCCTGCGACGCGCGCATGTGGCACGCCTGGCACGGCTGCGCGTTCGCCACGACCGGGATGCCCGACGGCGCGTCGCCGAATCCGTCGCGCAGGATCGCGTCGGCGAACAGGCTGCGATTCCACTCGGTGTACGTGCGCTCGATCGGGAAGGGCCGGCCGCTGTCGCTGCCGTCGGCGCGCACGAGCGTCTTCAGCGGCCCTTCGTCGGTGTCGGGCGTCGTCACGTCGTGGCACGTCGCGCAGATGTCCGAACCGACGTGATGCGAGGAATAGGCCCAGCCGTGCGGCGCTTCGAGCATGCTGCCCGCGGGGTACTGGTACGGTCCGCGCCGGCATGGCCCGAAGAAGCCGGGCGTGCTGTCGCACGTGAGCGCGTCGTCGACCCACGCATTGGCGTTGCCGGCGATGAACGGCTCGCCCTGCGGGCCGCCCGGCATCAGGCGGTGGCAAAAGTGGCAGTCGACGCCGGAGTAGTCGCTGTTCTCGCGGTCTTTCGCGGCGTAGTTGCCGAGCAGGCGACATCCGCTCTCGCCACCCGCGCCGGTGGTGCCGCCGAGCCCGTCCTTGACGACGCGCCCGCCGAGCCATCCGCGCGGCGTGTGGCAACGCAGGCAGTAGTCGCCGACGCCGGCATGGCCTTCGGCGGCGGCATCGTGGTTGGCGACGTCGAGCGCGGCCCAGAACAGCGGATCGCGCATCGCGTTGGCCATCATCGAACCGCCCCAGGTCGAGTGCGGCATGAACCCCGCATTGGCGGGGTCGAGACTGCGGTGGCAATCGATGCATACGCTCACGGCACCGAGCGTGACCGCGAGACGCGGCTGCGTGCCATGCGGCGTATAGTCGAGCGCGAGCGCGGCGGTCGCGACCAGCATCGCCGCAAGACCGGCCAGCACGGCGATGCGCATGCGCACGGCGTCAGCGCGCATGACGGCCGTCCGCGCAGCCGACGCCACCGGTGGCGGCCTGCGTGCAGGCGAAGCCGGATGCGCCGGCGTCACGAACGAACGACGGCGCTCGCATCGCGCGGCCATGCAGCAGGCATGGGCCGCGCAGGGTGTGGCGGGTGGATGCCCTCGACCGAAGGCACCCGGGCGCTACACGGGCCTGATACGTCATCCAATCTTCCCCAGGAAGCGTCGAGCCGGTCGCCGCGCCGAGGGGCGCGCGGCGCGAGGCCGAAACGGCGAATCTACACGGGACCGTCCGTCAGGACGAGCACGGTGCGCTGCGTCCCGACCGCTTCCCGGCATACCGGGTCCCGCCGTGGATCGCGGCGGGACCCTCGTTGTCGCTCAGCGCGTGCCCCCTGGCACGAGCGTCACGAGATCGTACGAGGACGGCGAGCCGGCCTGTGCGACATGCAGCGTCGCGGAACCTTCGACCGGTGCCGACGTCGAGATGAACGAGAACGAGAACAGCGTGCCCCAGTCGAGCGTCGGCAGGCTCGCAACCGGCGGCGTCGTCGAACCGCCGAATACGGGCGCGCTCGCGTCGTTGCTCCAGGTGAGTCGTCCGTTCGCGATTGCCGCGCGCCATTGCTGGCCCTGCCCCGCGTCGCCGAGGTTCGACGACGTCGCCGCGAGGCGCGACGTGCCCTGGATCGGCACGCTGAACGAGTCGAACCCCTTGTTGCTGACGACGCGCAGGTTCGGCTCGGCGCCCTGCGTTTCCGCGCGCGCGAAGTCGAAGTTCATGATCGCGTAGTCGTAACGCCAGCGGCCGTTGCCGAGGTCGGTGACCTTCGCCGCGAGCTTCGCATGGCCCTCGGGGACCTTGAGCTCGGACGTGCGAGCGCTCGTGCCCGGGTTGCTCGGATCGACCCAGCGGTCGATCGCGCCGCCGAGGCGGTAGTTCGATGCACCCGTGAGCGACCACTGCGAGCCGGAGAACTGCGGGTTCACCGACATGGACGCCATCGAGTTGTAGATGTTGATGTCGTCGCGCGCGACGTACCACGATTCGAACAGGAACGTCACGCCGTCGCCACCCGCGTGCGCGAGCTTCTTCTCCGGCACCTTCATGCGCTGCGTCCAGTCCGTGTTGCCGCTGCTGTTCTGGCTGCCGTTGCAATCAGGATCGAAGATCGAGCCGCAGCGCCCCCACTGGCCGGTCGCCGGAATGATCTCGCTGCGTGGGCCCATGTCGCCCGGGCTGTCGTTGTTGCCGGTGCCGTAGGTATCGCCGCAACCGAGGCCGAGCTGGTGGCTGCCGCCGCACTGGCTGATGCAT
>NZ_DATDMY010000112.1:0-7629 GCF_036518555.1 Dokdonella sp.
TGCATCGAGCGCGCGCGGGAAGATCATGCCCCACGCGGCGTCGGTGTGGCGCCCCCAGAGCTCCCCGCCGATGAAGTTGCCGAGGCGGCCGAGGCCGAGGCCGATCGGCACGAGCGGCGCGACGAAATCGATCGTGTCGAAATAATTCAAGCCGCGCCGCCGCGTCCACAGCCAGCCCGCGACGAGCACGCCGAGCAACCCGCCATGGAACGACATGCCGCCTTCCCAGACGCGGACGAGGCTGAGCGGATGCGCGAGCAACTCGGGCGTGTTGTAAAACACCATGTAGCCGATGCGCCCACCGAGGATCACGCCGAGCATGAGGTAGAAGCAAAGGTCGGAGAACTCGTCGCGCGTGACCGGGAGGCGCCCCGCCGCGCGCCGGCGCTGGCCGAGCCACCAGGCGGCGCCGAAGCCGACGAGGTACATGATGCCGTACCAGTGCACCTGCACCGGGCCGAGCGAGAACGCGATGGGATCGATGTCGACGAAGTAGTGGTTCACGAATACAGGCGTCGCGGGTATCGGCGCGATTGTGCACGCTTCGGCGCCTGCCGCCCACTGCCGCTCGTTGTCCATGGCCCGCATTTCCCGGAGAATCAGCGCCTTGATCAGCGCCCATTGGCAGGGCGTGCCGCTGCGATTCGAGGAAATCAGGGATAAACGGAAGCGGGAATCCGTCGGCTCGTCGCATTGCGGACGAGAACGCGCGATCGCGCCGAGTCGTACGCGCACTCACCGGCGCCGGTGAAAAACTCACCGGAATCGATTTCCAGCTATCGGGCGACCTGCGCTTCGACGACGGTTTCGATTGACGGAAGACTCCACCGCCGACCGGCGGCACACCCGGCACGATAGGCCGAGCACGCATGCGGCGTCGTTCCGCGTCGCGGCAGCGGGGCGAAGATCGCTTCGACGATCGCTTCCTCGACGCCGTTCCATGCCGGTGTTTGATCCCTTTTCAGGGCGCGTGCGCGTCGGCACGCGCTGACGACGCTGCGAACCCCATGCTAGGCTCTTCGCGAGGGAAGGCGATGGCCCACACGGATCTCACCGAGCTGCTCAACCGCGCGCAGGGAGGCGATGCCTCCGCACGCGACGCCGCGTTCGCGCAGATCTACGCCGACCTCAAACGCATCGCGGCGGCCGAGCTGCGGCGAAACCCCGGCGCGACGCTCAATACCACCGCGCTCGTCCACGAAGCGTATGCGAAGCTCGCCGCGCACCACGCGGGCGCACTCGCGAGCCGCGCGCATTTCTTCAGCCTCGCCGCGCGCGCGATGCGGCAGATCCTCGTCGACCAGGCGCGCAGCCGGCTTGCCGACAAGCGCGGCGGGCGCGAAGCGCACACGGGCCTCGACGGCGCGCACGAGGTCGCCGACCGGCGCGCGGAGGAGCTGCTGCGCGTCGACGAAGCACTCGATCGCCTCGCCGCGCACGACGAGCGCGCGGCGAAGGTCGTCGAGTGGCACTTCTTCGGCGGCTTCACGTTCGTCGAGATCGCCGCCGAACTCGGCCTGTCCGAGCGCACCGTGCGCAGCGACTGGGCGCTCGCGCGCGCGGCGCTCGCGCGCGAACTCGGCCTCGGCGACACGGCGATTGCCGGTCCGGGCGCCGGACTGCGTAACGGCTAGCACGCACCTCGAAGGAATCGCATGCACCGCGACTGGCAGCACGTGAAGGCGCTGTTCGACGCCTGCCTCGACGCCGCGCCGGACGCGCGCGCGCGCCTGCTCGGCGACGAAACCACGGTCCCGCCTGCGGTGCGCGCGGAGGTGGAGGCGTTGCTCGCCGCGCATGCGCAGTCCGCACCGCTCGACGGCGGCGCGGCGGCCTGGGGCGCGCCGCTGTTCGCCGCCGGCATCGACGACGTCGACCACCGCCCCGAGCGCATCGGCCCCTACCGCGTGCTGCGCGAGCTCGGCCGCGGCGGCATGGGCATCGTCTGGCTCGCGTGCCGCGACGAGCCGGGTTTCGAGCAGCGCGTCGCACTCAAGCGCATGCGTGGCGGCCTCGATGGCGCCGACGCCCGCGCGCGCTTCCGGCGCGAGCGCGGCATCCTCGCGCGCCTCGCGCACGACCGCATCGCGCGCGTGCTCGACGGCGGCGTCGACACCGACGGCCGCCCGTGGTTCGCGCTCGAGTACGTCGAAGGGGAGCCGATCGACCGCTGGTGCGACGGGCGCTCGTTGCCCTTGCGGACGCGCGTGCGCCTGTTCCTCGACGTGCTCGATGGCGTCGGTTGGGCGCACCGCAACCTCGTCGTGCACCGCGACCTCAAACCCGCGAACGTGCTCGTCGACGGCGACGGTCGCGTCAAGCTGCTCGACTTCGGCATCGCCAAGCTGCTCGAGGACGACGACGCGGGCGCGACCGCGAGCGGTGCGCTGCTCATGACGCCGACCTGCGCGGCGCCGGAGCAGGTGCGCGGCGAGGCGGTGTCGACCGCGACCGACGTCTACGCACTCGGCGTCATGCTGTTCCAGCTCGCGACCGGCCTGCTTCCGTACACCCCTCCGGTGTCGAACCGGCATGCGTATGCGCAGGCCGTGCTCGAGCAGGAGCCGGAGCGACCCGCGCGCGCGCTGCAACGTGCGGGTGTCGACGCGAGCGCACTCGCGGCCGCACGCGGCACGACGCCGGCCGGTCTGCGCGCCGCGCTCGACGCGGACTTCGCGCAGATCCTCTCGATCGCACTCGCGAAGGCACCCGAGCAGCGCCATGCGAGCGTCGATGCGCTCGCCGCGGACCTGCGCGCCTGGCTCGAACACCGGCCGCTCTTGAGCCGACCGACGCCTCGCTGGCGCCGGATCGGTCGGTTCGCGCGGCGCCATCGCCTCGGCCTCGCGGCGGGCGCACTGCTCTGCACGACCGCGGTCGCCGGCATCGGCGCGACGGTGTGGCAGGCACGCATCGCGACGCGCAACGCCCAGACCGCGCGCGCGGTGCGCGAATTCACCACCAGCCTGTTCGCCGCGATCGACCCGGACCAGGCGCGCGGTCGCGACGTGCCGTTGCGCGAAGTGCTCGACCTCGGCGCACGCCGCGCCGAGTCCGGGCTCGCCGACCAGCCGGGCGTGCGAGGTGCACTGCTGTCCGATCTCGGTGCGATCTACACCTCGCTCGGCGACGACGCACGCAGCATCGGGCTGCTCGAACAGGCGCGCGACGCCCTGCTCGCGCGCCCCGACCGCGAAGACGACGAGCTCGCGCGCGCATGGCTGCGGCTCGCCGAGGCGCAGTTCGAGGACAGTCGCTACGACGCAGCCGCGGCCAGCGCCGATGCCGCCCTGCGCCTGCTCGCTGCGCGCGCGCCGACCGACCCGCTGCGCGTCGAGGGCGAGCTGCAACGCGCGCGCATCGACGAGGAGTCGGACCGCCTCGACGCGGCCGACGAGCGGGTCGGGCGGGTCGTCGCGGCGTTGCGCGCCGACGCGCACGCGAACCTCGCGAGCCGGGCCGACGCGCTCGCGGCGCTCGGGAACCTGCGCCGCCTGCAGACGCGCAACGAGGAGGCGGTCGCCGTGCACGAGGAAGCGCTCGAGCTCTCGCGCCGCGTCGATCCGGACGACCCGATCGTCGCGTCGCGCCTGCACGAGCTCGCTGCGGCGGAAGCCGCGGTCGCCCGGCCGCAACAGGCGATCGCGCACCTGCGCGAAGCTTACGCGCTCCACCGCCGCGTGCACGGCGAACGCCATCCGCTCACGTTGTCGACCGAGGGCGAGCTCGCGTTCGCGCTCGCCAACTCGGCCGAATACGACGAATCGGACGCGATGTTCGAGCACAACATCGCGGCGCGACGCGCGGTGCTCGGCGCCGATCACGCCGAGGTCGCCACCCCGCTCAACAACCATGGCGTGAGCCTCTACACGCGCCATCGCCACGCCGAAGCCGCGCAGGCGTTCGGCGAAGCATGGCGCATCTGGCGCGCTGCGCTGGGCGACGAGCACGCGGATACGCGATCGGCGTTGACCGGCTACGGCGCATCGCTGTTGGAAGCCGGCGATGCCGCAGCGGCCGAACCGCTGTTGCGCCAGGCATACGACATGTCGCGACGCCTCGATCCGCCGCGCAAGCAGGAGTCGCCGGCCAACACGCTCGCGCTGCTGCTCGAGCGCACGCAGCGCCTCGACGAGGCCGAGCAGCTGCTGCGAGCGAACGTGGCGCTCCAGGCCGAAGCGAACCACGGCGACGTGCGACGATACCCATGGACGACGACCCTGCTCGGCCGCGTACTGCGCGAACGCGGCAATCTTGCCGGCGCGCGGGAACAACTGGAGCTGTGCTTCAGCGCCTTCGACGCCGACGACTATCCCGACGGCCCGCGCACGGCGACCTGCCTCGTGCAGCTCGCGCTCGTGCGCGAAGCGCTGCGCGAGCCGGCCACGCGCGTGCGCCCGCTGCTCGAGCGCGCGCTCGCCGTGCAGGAAGCCAAGCTCGGCCGCGACGACGCCGAAACCGTCGCGACGCGCGCGCTGCTCGCGCGCCAGCGCGACGCGCGCTGACGGGCGCCACTCCCTCGCGACGGTCGATCGCGTCGACCGCATCGCTTCGATCGCCGCACATCCGCCGGGCGCCGATTGCCGCTTTCGCCGCGCCGTTGCGTAACTGGGTTGCGACGGTCGCGATGCGTGCACGGTGCACGCGCGCGTGGACCGCCCCGAACCGGAGGAGCCTCTCCATGCATCGTCACATCATCGCCGCCTTGCTGCTGCTCGGTGCCGGCGCCGGCGCCGCCCGCGACGGCGATCTCGACCTGCGCTTCGACGGCGACGGCAAGCGCACGATCGCGTTCGACCTGTCGACGAGCCGGTACGACCGCGCCGTCGCCACGTTCGTCGATGCGGTCGGTCGCTACACGGTCGTCGGTTACGCCGACTACGGCTACGTCGGCCTCTCTCGCCTGCTGCCGGACGGCGGCGTCGATACGAGCTTCGGCGGCGGCTACATCACGCGCCCGCTGCCCGGCAATGCCACCGTAACCGTCGCAGCGACCGACTTCGCCGGGCGCATCGTCGTCGGCGGCCATGCGATGAATCCGCTCGACAACGATCCATTCGTGTGCCGCTACGCCGCCGACGGCACGCCGGACGCGCAAGTCGGCCCGAACGGCTGCCGCATCGTGCCGGTCGACTACGCCGTCAACGGCGACGATCGCGTCAATGCGATCGCGATCGGCGAGACCGGCTACATCTACCTCGCCGGCTCCGCACAGCGCAACGATCCGGGCGATTACGACTTCTTCGTGATGCGCCTGAAGGAGGCCGACGCCACGCCCGACGACGGATTCGGCGGCGGTGACGGCATCCAGACGGTCGCATTCGACCTCGACGGCAACCATGCCGGCGGCGACGACGACGGCGCGAACTGCCTGTTGCTCGCCGGATCGTCGCTGTACGTCGGCGGCTACGCCTACACGAGCGTGTTCACCCACCACGACTTCGCGTTCGCGAAGATGAGCAGCGGAACCGGCGCGCTCGACCCGACGTTCTGCCCCGACGTCGCGAGCTGCAGCGGCAGCGAGGCGTTCCAGGGCAAGCGGACGCTGAGCTTCACCCAGCTCGCGACCCGCTTCGACGAGCAGGTGCGCGCATTGAAATTCGACCGCAACGGGTTCCTCGTGATGGCTGGCACGGCGGCCGACAGCACGGGAGCGGATCTGATCCTTGCGCGCCTCGACCCCGACGGCGCGTTCCCGTCGTCGCCGTTCGGCAACGAAGGCAACCATGCGCGCGCGACCGTGCTCGAGGATCTCGCCGTCGGCGGCCTCACGGTCGACTCCGCGACCAACCGCATCCTCGTCTCGGGCTCGGCGGCGAGCGCGCCCGGTGGCATCGACCCCGATCGCCTGCTCTGGGTCGGTCGCTTCCTCGCCGACGGCAGCGAGGACACGAGCTTCGCGACGATCGGCGTGAACCCGAGCTGGGTGAAGGCGGTCGCGTTCGAGCACCACGACGACGCGCAACCGACCGACAACACGGGCGGTGCGCTTCTGGTCGACCGCGGGCGCATCGTCCTCACTGGTTCGCGGCTCTGGCAGCGCGATTCTGGCAGCGGGCTCGACGACTATGACTTCGCGATCGCACGCTTCGAGGGCGATGCGATCTTCATCGACGGGCTCGACGGGTACTGATCGCCGCGCGCGCCGTCGACGGTGGACGCCCCTCGGACGGAGCCGTATGCAGGCGTGCCGCCCTGCGGAAGCGACCGGATCGACCGTGCGCACGCACCGGAGCGGCTGCGTGCGCGCTCCGCCCTATGCGGGCAGCACGCGCAGGATGTGACCCTTGAGGTAGTCGGTCTCGGGAATCGCCGGATGCACGGGGTGATCGGGCGCCTGCTGCAAGGAAATGAGCATCTGCACCTGGCGATCGAGATGGCGCGCGCCCTGCTGCACGCCGTCGACCAGTGCCTGGCGCGGCATGTGGTGCGAGCACGAACAGGTGACGAGGATGCCGTCGCGCGCGAGCACCTGCATGCCGAGCTCGTTGAGGCGGCGATAAGCGAGGCTGCCTTCCTTGAAGTCCTTGCGGCGCTTGATGAACGCGGGCGGGTCGAGGATGACGACGTCGTAGCGCTCGCGCGCTTCGCGCAGGGCCTTGAGGTGCTCGAACGCGTCGGCGCGCACTGCGTTCACGCGGTTGGCGAGCCCGTTGCGCTCGACGTTCCGCCGCGTCGCCTCGACCGCGGGGGCGGAGGCGTCGACGCAGTCGACCTCGCGCGCGCCGTACGCGGCCGCGCGGATGCCCCAGCCGCCGAGGTAGCTGAACATGTCGAGTACGCGCTTGCCGGTCACGAAACGCGCGAGCGCGTCGCGGTTCTCGCGCTGGTCGTAGAACCAGCCGGTCTTCTGCCCGCCGACCGGATCGATGCCGAACTCGAGGCCGCCTTCCCGCGCGACGACCTCGCCGCCGCTGCCTTCATCGGTATGGTTGCCGTAGCCGAGGTCGGCATATTCCGGCAGCTGCTCCATCGCGCGGATGCCCGCGTCGTTCTTCCACCACAGCTGGCGCGGCGCGAGCACCTTGACGACCGCGTCGGTGATCGCATCCTTCTGCCGCTCCATGCCTGCGGTCGTGATCTGGCCGACGACGACGTCGCCGAAGCGATCGAGCGTCAGGCCCGGCAGGCCGTCGCTTTCGCCGAACACGAGCCGGTAGTACGGCTCGGCGTAGAGCTGCTCGCGCAACGCGAGCGCGACGTTCAGGCGGTGCACGATCAGCGAGCGGTCGAACGGGTGCGCAAGCCCGCGCACGACGAGGCGCGCCGCGATCAGCGAATTCGGATTCACGTAGCCGATGCCGATCGCCTTGCCGCGATGGTCGACGATCGCGACGACGTCGCCCGGCGCGAAATCGCCGAGCGGCGATCGCGCGACGTCCACCTCGTTCGAGAACACCCACAGGTGACCGGCGCGCAGCCGCGCGTCTTCGCCGCGCTTGAGGTAGAGGGCGGGATATTCGATAGAGTCGGACACGGCAGGGCCTGCGGGGCGCGGAACGGCGCACGGTAGCGCGCCCGCCCCGGCGCCACAACTGCGCGCGACGCGATGCCGCAACCTCACGCGAGCCACGATGCGTCCCAGAACGGATACTCGCCAACGCGCCGGCACAGGCCTGCATGGACGGG
>NZ_DATDMY010000113.1:0-22920 GCF_036518555.1 Dokdonella sp.
CAGGCCCATCTCCTCGACCACCGGGATGAACGTCGCCGGCGGCACGTTGCCGCGCGCCGGATGGCTCCAGCGCAGCAAGGCCTCGACCGCGATCGGCGCGCCCGTTTCGAGTGCGACGATCGGCTGGTAGACGAGCGTGAATCCACCCGCGTCGATCGCCGCGCGCAGATCCTGCTTGAGGCTGCGCCGCATCTGCACGTGCGTGTCCATGGCGACGTCGAAGAAGCGGTGCGTGCGCCGCCCGGCCGCCTTCGCTTCGTACAAGGCCATGTCGGCGCGCCGCGCGAGTTCGTCGAGATCGAGGCCCGCCGCGGCCGCGTGCGCGATCCCGACGCTCGCGCCGATCGTGACGCGCTGGTCCTCGATGTCGAACGGTTCGTCGAGTGCGGCCTTGATCTTCCCCGCGAGCCGATGGCCGTCCGCTTCGGCGTCGCGGCACGCCTGCAGCATCGCGAATTCGTCGCCGCCGAGGCGGGCGACGAAGACGCCGGGGCCGGTGCAGGCGGCGAGGCGCTGCGCGACGCCGGCGAGCAGCTGGTCGCCGACGCGGTGGCCGAGCGTGTCGTTGACCGTCTTGAAATCGTCGAGATCGATGTAGAGCACGTTCGCGCATTCGCCGGGCGCGAGCGCGGCGAGCGCGCGCGTCGCATGCTCGGTGAACGCGGTGCGGTTGGCGAGACCGGTGACCGGATCGTGGAACGCGAGCCGGTGCACGTGCGCCTGCACGGCGTCGTGCTCGATCGCGATCGCACAGAGATCCACGCAGCGCTCGACGACGGCGCGCTCGAACCCGGACGGCCCGCGCCGCGTGCGGTAGTAGAACGCGAACGTGCCGATCACGCGGCCGTCGCGCGACTTGATCGGGCTCGACCAGCACGCGCGCAGGCCGTACGGCAGGGCGCGATCGCGGAAGTCGGCCCACAGCGGGTCGGTCTCGATGTCGAGTACCTCGACCGCTTCGCCGCGCCACGCCGCGGTACCGCACGAACCCGCGACGGGCCCGATCGACATGCCGTCGAGCGAATGGGAGTAGGGTTCGGGCAGGCTCGGCGCAGCGAGCGAGTGGACGCGACCCTGCGCATCGACGACGAGGACGGAACAGAGCACGTCCGGCACGAGTGATTCGATGCGCCGGCACAGCAGGTCGGCGATGCGCAGCAGCGGCTCGCCGCGGGCGACCGCCTCGAGGATCTCGCCCTGGAGACGCTGCAGCGCCGCGCTGGAGCGGTCGTCGGTCATGCTCGGTTCCCATTGCCGGTGCGGGGACGCGGTATCGCATGCACGCGATCGCCCGCCGCTGACATCGAATCCCTCGTCCTCATCATACGCCGCGGGCGATCCGCCTCAAGCCGTCTCGCGCGCCGCTTCGGCGAGGGCCGGCGGCCGTCCGAAGCGATGCAGGTCCATGTGGCGGGTCGGCACGGGAACATGGTCAGGCCCGAACGCGACGTCGCCGGGGCGCCATCCGGCCGCGCACCAGAAGGCGCCCCAGAAACGGCGGAACGCGCCCCATTGCATCGCGACCACGCCGCGACCGTTGTCGGCATCCACCATCGGGTCGGCGACCCCGGTCGGTCGCGCCGGTTCGCCGTACAACGCGGTTCCGAACAGCACGTCCCAGAGCGACAGTACCTGTCCATAATTGCAGTCGTGCAGACGCGGTCGCGCCGGGTCGACGACCATGTGGTGCAGGCGATGGAACTTGGGGTCGACGAACAGCTTGTCGAGCGCGCGGCCGAAACCGAAGCGCACGTTCGCGTGCGACCAGTTCTGGGCGAGTTCGCCGACGAACATGAGCAGCGCGAACTGGTCCGGCTGCACGCCGACGACGAGGCCGACCGCAGCGAGGAACATCGACTGCAGGACGCCGTCCACGTAGCTGCCGCGGTCGTTGCTCCAGCAGCTCATCTGGCGTTGGCTGTGGTGCATGCTGTGCAGCGCCCACCACCACGGCAGCGCGTGCTGGACGCGGTGCATCCAGTAGTACGCAAAATCGTAGATCGCGTAGTAGGCGAGGAACAGCGCGAGCGGATGCTGCCGCAGCCAGGGGAACCATGCCGCCAGGCCGGCAGGCGCCTCGCTCGCGCCGCCGCCGAGCGCGTTCGCGAACGGCGTCAGCACGAGGTAGGCGAACAGCGGGTTGAGGCCGAGCAGCATCAGCCACGTGTAGGTGCGATCGACGCGGGCGAGGCGCCGGTCGGGCCAGCGCTCGGCCGGCGCCAGGCTTTCGAGCGGGCGGAAGACGAGTCCGATCACGAGCACCTGCGCCGCCGCGATCAGCAGCGCCTCGGCGATCTCGCGCGGGTCGCCGGCGAGGCCGCGCAGGTGCAGAACGGCGAGGATCGGCGTTACTGCGTGCGTGTCGACCGCGTCGACGAGCGAGTTCCATGCCGCGATGATCATGCGCGCATTCTAGCGGCGGGCGCAGCCGCCTGAACGGCGGCCGGCCCGCAGCGGGAACGTTCATTCCGCGTAAAGCGCATCGCTTCGACGATGCACCGTCGCCGCGGATGCGGCATGGAGAGGTGCACGCATGAAACGATTCGCATGGCTCATCGCGCTCGGCGCTGCCGCCGCGCTCGCCGGTTGCGGCAAGTCGCCGGAACAGGCGCAGCAGGACGTGGCCAAGGCGCGGGACGAGGCCGCGCAGGACGTCGCGAAGGCGCAGCAGAAGGCGGCGGAGACGGCGGCACAGGCGCAGCAGAAAGTCGACGCCGCGCGCGCGCAGGCGAATGCCGACGTGCAGAAGGCGAATGCCGAAGCCGGCGAGAAGATCAACGATGCGAGCGCGGATGCCGAGAAAGTCGAGCGCGACGCGAGCAAGGACGTCGCCGAGGAGCAGTCCGACGCGATGGTCAAGGACGCCAAGGCGCGCTACGACGTCGCCGTGACGAAGGCGGACGCCGATTACAACGTCGCGGTGCAGAAGTGCGGCACGCTGCCGGACGCGCAACAGGGCGCCTGCAAGGATGCGGCGAAGGCGAACGCCGAGGCGCAGCGCCAGCATGCGAAGGCCGAGCTCGACGATACCGAGACCGCCGCGGGCAAGCTGAAGCCGTAGGCCGCGCACGCGCGGTCGACGCCGACGACGCCGTGCGCGAGCACGGCGTCGTCGTTTGCGCGTCGTCAGGTCGGCAGCGGGCCGAGGAAATCCTGCTTGCCCACGTCCACGCCGTTGTGGCGCAGGATCGCGTACGCGACCGTGACGTGGAACCAGAAGTTCGGGAACGCGAAGTGCAGCAGATACGGCTGCCCCTTGAGCGTCACTTCGCCCGTGCGCAACGGCAGCGTGATCTCGCGCTCCTCGCTGCCGTCGATCTGCGACGGCGTGAACCGGCCGAGGTACTCGAGCGTGGACGCGATGCGCGCCTGGAGATCGTCGAGGGTCGCCTCGTCGTCGGGCACCGGTGGGCGCGGAAGCCCCGCGAGTCGTGCGGCGGCGCCGCGCGCATGGTCGCTCGCGATCTGGATCTGCCGCGACAGCGGCAGCATGTCCGGCGCGAGACGCGCGCCCACGAGCACTGCAGGATCGAACTTCTTCGCTTCGGCGTGCGCGGCGCCCTTGCGCAGGACCGCCGACAGCTGGGTCAGCGCGCGTTGGAACACGGGGATCGAAGCTTCGTACATCGACAGCGTCATGCGCAACTCCTCGTTGGATGGACGCGGGTACGGCGTTACGCCGCCCCGCGGTCGCTCCGACGTGGCGCCATGGCGTCGGGATACAAGTCCCGCCGCGGACGCTCGCGCGGGAGGGGTGCCGCGGCGCCGCACCCGGCGCGCGCGTCCCTCCGCTGTCGGCCCGGGCACGCGCGCGCCCTCGACGATCGCCCGCCGGTGCGCGGCGGGTCGGCCTCGCTCGCGCGGCCTACTCGTCGTCGTCGCCCGAACTGCTCGCCGCGCCGTCGTGGCGGCCGGTGTACGCATTCGGTGCGGGGTAATTCGGTCCCTGCCGCACGCGCTCCTGCTTCGCGCGCAGCACGTCGCGGAAATGCTGCATCGCGACCTCGGCGCTGACCGCGCCCGCGGCGGCGCCGCCGGCAGCCGGCAGCACGCTCGGTTTCGGCGTCGACTGTGCCGGCGCGGGTGCCGGTGCCGGTACCGGCTTGGGTGGTGCGATTGCCGGCTTCGAAACGGCCGGACGCTGCGTCGGTGCAACGTTCGCTGCAGACGCCCTCGGCGCCGGCGCAGGCACGTTCGGGCTGGCCGGGCGTGCTGCAGGAGCGGCCTTCGCGGCAGGCACCGCGTTCTTCGCCACGGCCGGCTTGGCGGCAGGCGTGTTCGCGGCGGCCGTCTTCGGGGCGGGCGCCGTCTTCGGGGCGGCGACGGTCCGGGTCGCGGCCGTGCGCGCGACGGGCTTCTTCGCCGCCTTGCGCGCCACCGTCCCGACCGCCTTCTTCGCCACGGCACGAGCAGGCGCGCGGGCGGCCTTCTTCGCAGCCTTTTTCGCGACGGACTTCGGCGCCGCCTTGCCCGTGACGGTCCTGCCGGCGGTCTTCTTCGCCGCCTTCTTCGTCGCGGCCTTCTTGACTGCCTTCTTCGCCGCTTTCTTCGCGCCGGCCTTCTTCACCGCCTTCTTCGCCGCCTTCTTCGCGCCGGCTTTCTTCACCGCCTTCTTCGGCGCGGACTTCTTCGATGCGACTCGCTTCATGTCGGTACCTCGCTGGTCGTGAACCGGCCGCACACCGATCCGCGCGGCCTTGCGTGCATAGCAGAGCCTGGATTTACCGCCGCCGAACCACGCGCCGCGCGGCAGCGCTTATCATCCTAAATCCAAACACGGCCGGAAGCATGAAGATCTGGGTCGACGCCGACGCGTGCCCGCGCGCGGTCAAGGACATCCTCTATCGCGCGGCCGAGCGGATGCGCATCGAGCTCGTGCTCGTCGCGAACCAGCCGATCGCGGTGCCGCGCTCGGTGCTGGTCAGCCGGCGCACGGTCGAACGGACGCTCGATGCGGCCGATCGCGCGATCGCCGCATGGGCCGACCCGGGCGACCTCGTCGTCACGCACGACATCCCGCTCGCGGCCGACCTCGTCGCGAAGGGCGTGACCGCGCTCAATCCGCGCGGCGAACTCTACACGGCGGAAAACGTGCGCCAGCAGCTGTCGATGCGCGACTTCATGGACAGCCTGCGCGGAGCCGGCGTCGACACCGGCGGGCCGCCGGCCTACGACGCGCGCGATGCGCGCGCGTTCGCGAACCAGCTCGATCGCCTGCTCGCACGCGTGCCGCGTGGCTGATCGTCAGCCCGGCCCGGCGACGTCGCGGCCCGCCGATGCCGGCGCAGCGGCGGAAGCCACGCGCAACGGCGCGCGCGGCAATTCCCGCGACGAGTGGGGGTCGGTCGCATACGCGTACGTGGTCGCGAGGTGACCCGGCTGCGCGCGCACGCGCGCGAGCCAGCGGTCGAAGCGGGCGAGACCGTGCACTGCGCAGCCGGCCTCTTCCGCGTGCGCGGCATACGCGAATACGGCGATGTCCGCGATCGTGTAGGCGTCGCCGGCGATGAACGCGCGCGTTTCGAGCTCGGCGTCGAGCAGCGCGAGCGCGCGCAGCGCGGCCTCGTGCTTCATCGCGACCAGCTCGGGCGGGCGCCGTCCGAGCTTGCCCGTGAGGCGCCAGTGGCGCAGCGCACCGATCGTCGATTCGACGCGCTCCTGCTCGAACGACAGCCACTGCAGGACCTTGGCGCGCGCGAACGCGTCGCCGGGAAGGTAGGGCGTACCCTCGGCGAGGAAGGCGAGGATCGCGTTCGATTCGGCGAGCGTGCGGCCGTCGTCGAGACGGATCGCCGGCACGGTGCCGGTCGGGTTGATGCGCAGGAAGTCGGCGTTCTGGCCTTCGCCGTCGAAGATCGCGACCAGTTCGGTGCGATACGGCCGACCGAGATGCGCGAGCAGCTGGCGTACTTTCCAGCCGTTCTGCGAAGGCAGGTAGTCGAACAGGGTGAACATGGCGGCACTCCGCTTGCGGGTGGCGCAGGATCGGCGCCGGGCCGGCGCGAGGCCATCCGAGCCTTGCGCCGTATCGGCGTTGCGCCCGGCCATGCGACGCAAGGCCCGGATGGCCGCCGGCTTGCAGGCGCACGAGGATGGCCCCATCGACCCGATGGAGAGAGCCCATGAACGACGCATCGAAATGGCAGGCCGTGCTCGAACGCGACGCGACGGCGGACCGGCGCTTCGTCTACGGCGTGCTGACCACGGGCGTCTACTGCCGGCCGTCGTGCGCTTCGCGCCGGCCGCGTCGGGAGAACGTCCGCTTCTTCGACGATCCGGCCGCGGCCGCCGCGGCCGGCCTGCGCCCGTGCAAGCGTTGCCGGCCACTCGAGCGCTGGCAGGACGATCCCGAGATCGCATTGCTGCTCGCGCTGTGCCGCCGCATCGACGCGGCGCCGGACGAGCTCCCCGACGGCATCGCGCTCGCGCGCGCGGCCGGCCGCGACGTGTTCCAGCTCAACCGCCTGTTCAAGCGCTACCTCACGATCACGCCCGGCGACTACATCGAGAACGCGCGCATGCGCCGCGTCCGTCACGCGCTGCGGCACTCGGCGTCGGTCACCGACGCGATCTACGATGCCGGGCTCGGCTCGAGCCGGGGCCTCTACGAGCGCGCGCCGGGCTCGCTCGGCATGACGCCGAAGCAGTATCGCAGCGGCGGCGCCGGCCTCGAGATCTCGCATGCGACCGGCACGACGCCGCTCGGCCTCGCCTGCATCGGCGCGACCGATCGCGGCATCTGTTTCCTGCAGTTCGGCGACGATCCGTCGGCGCTGCTCGCCGCGCTCGCGGCGGAATTCCCGCACGCGCGGCTGACGCCGATGCACGACGAAGCGCGGCATGCGTTCGACGCCTGGATGCGGGCGCTCAACGAGCATCTCGAGGGTCGTGCGCCCGACCTCGACCTGCCGCTGGACCTGCGCGGCACCGCGTTCCAGGTACGCGTCTGGAACTACCTGCGCCGCATCCCGTACGGCGAGGTCGTGTCCTACGGGGAAGCCGCCGCCGCGATCGACGCGCCGCGCGCGACGCGTGCGGTCGCCTCCGCGTGCGCGAGCAACCGCGTCGCCGTGCTCGTGCCCTGCCATCGCGTGATCCGCGGCGACGGCGGCCTCGGCGGCTACCGCTGGGGCCTGCCGCGCAAACGCGCCTTGATCGACGTTGAACGCCGCGCCCGCGCAGCGAGGCCGCTCACGCCCGATTAACCCCGGCGGTGCGACGGTGTGGCCCCGCCCCGAGGAGTGCGCGCCGCATGAAGATCGAGGAACAGCGCACGGCCGCGTTGCGCCATCTCGCCGGGCTCGTCGACGGCGTCGACGTCGCGATGCTGACCACCCACGCGGAGGACGGCTCGATGGTGAGCCGGCCGCTGCAGGTGCTCAAGTTCGACGGCGACGGCGAGTTCGTGTTCTTCACCGCGATCGACAGTTTCAAGGTCGCGCAGCTCGACGAGCACGCCGACGTCAATCTCGCGTTCGCCGACCCGCGCCGGCACCGCTTCGTGTCGGTACGCGGCAGCGCGCGCATCGATCGCGACCGGGCGACGATCGAGGAGCTGTGGTCGGTGCCACAGCGCGTGTTCTTCCCGCGCGGCAAGGACGACCCGCACCTCGCGGTGCTGCGCGTGCGCGTGCGCGATGCGGCCTACTGGGAGCCGGCCGGCGGCGTGGTCGCGCGCGCGCTCGACTTCGTGCACGGCCTCGTCAGCGAGCAGCCGGCCGACCTCGGCCGCCATGGCATCCTGCACGCGGCGGACGCGCGTCCGCCCGGCGATCGCCCGGCGAACACGGCCGCGCAAGCCGGCGATCGCACGCGCTGAGACGCGCCGGCGCATACTCGGCGCGATGAAGCCGACGCCGTCGCCGTCCGATCCGCTGCGCCTCGATGCCCCCGTGCGCATCAAGGGGCGCGGCGCGGCGTCGAATCCCGAAGGTCGTTTCGAAGCCATCGGCAAGACGCGCGAGGACGACGGCTGGCATCGCGACGACGAGTCGACGCCGCGACCCGGCACGATCGTCACCGTCGAGCGTGCGCGCTCGATCGTGAGCCGCAACGACTCGCCCGACATCCATTTCGAGCAATCGGTCAATCCGTACCGCGGCTGCGAACACGGCTGCGTCTACTGCTACGCGCGCCCGTCTCACGGTTACCTCAACCTGTCGGCCGGCATCGACTTCGAGACGAAACTCTTCGCCAAGACGAATGCGGCGGAACTGCTGCGCATCGAGCTCGGCAAGCGCGGCTATGCGTGCTCGCCGATCAACCTCGGCGCCAACACCGACCCGTACCAGCCGATCGAGCGGCGCTGGCGCATCACGCGGTCGGTGCTCGAGGTGCTCGCCGAGTGCGGCCATCCGTGCACGATCATCACGAAGAGCGCGCTGATCGAACGCGACCTCGACCTGCTCGTGCCGATGGCGCAGGCGCGGCTCGTGCACGCATTCGTCTCGGTGACCTCGCTCGACAACCGCCTGTCGAGCGCACTCGAGCCGCGCGCGAGCGCGCCGCACCGGCGCCTCGAGGCCGTCGCGGCGCTCAATGCGGCCGGCGTGCCGTGCGGCGTGCTCGTCGCGCCGATCATCCCGATGGTGACCGACCGCTGGATCGAGCAGATCCTCGAACGCGCAGCCGCGGCAGGCGCGCGCCACGCGGGTTACACGATCCTGCGCCTGCCGCACGAGCTCAAGGACCTGTTCCGCGACTGGCTCGCGCTGAACGTGCCCGAGCGCGCCGGGCACGTGATGAGCCTGATCCGGCAGATGCGCGGCGGCAAGGACAACGACGCGCGCTTCGGTTCGCGCATGCGCGGCGAGGGCGAGTTCGCCGGACTCGTGCGCCAGCGATTCCGCCTCGCCTGCCGCCGCCATGGCATCGATGCGCAGCGCGACCTCGGCCTCGACACGTCGCGCTTCAGGCCGCCGCGCGCGGCGTCGCCGCAGGGGGAGCTGTTCTGAGCGAGGTGCGAGGTTTTCAAGCGGGCCGGCACGATGGACGTCCGTGTCGGCATGCGAGGCCACGGAAGCGAGGGCGGGACCTGCGCGCAGCCCCGGGCCCTCGGCGTCAGCGCACGAACACGAGCCAGGCGAGTGCGCCGATCGCGCCGAACTTGACGACGTAGTACACGTGCTTGTTCCACGCGCGCAGGCGCTTGGCCGGCTGGCGCAGTGCGTAGAAGTACGCGAATGCGCGATTGAGGCCGCCGGTGCGGTCGGCGTCGGTATTGGGCGAGCTCGCCGCGGCGACGAAATGGCGCGCGACGAAACGGTTGAGCGCAGCCGCCCAGCGCCAGCGCATCGGTCGCTCGATGTCGCAGAACAGGATGATGCGGTCGTGCGCGGTCGCGTTCTCGGCACGATGGATGTAGGTCTCGTCGAACATGACGGCTTCGCCGTCGCGCCAGCTGTAGCGCTCGCCGTCGACCTCGATGTAGCAGCCGTCGTCACCCGGCGTGACGAGCCCGAGGTGGTAACGCAGCGAGCCTGCGTACGGATCGCGGTGGCGGCGCAATTCGCCGCCGGGCGGCAGTTCGGCGAACATCGCGGCCTTCACGGTCGGGATGCCGCGCAGCAGTTCGGTCGTGCGCGGGCACAGTTCGCGCGCCGACGGATGCGCATCGTCGTACCACTTGAGGTAGAACCGCTTCCAGCCGCGCCGGAAGAACGAGTTGAAGCCGACGTCGTTGTGGCGATCGGACGCCTTGATCTGCTGCGCCGCGCGCAGCGCGAGCGCCTCGTCGCGGATTTCCTGCCAGCGCTCGCGCAGCGGCGCGAGTTCGGGGAAGCGCTCGACCTCGACGTAACGCCCGTTGGGGACGCGCGAGCATGCGTACAGCAGCACGTTGAGCGGCGCCATGAACGTCGAGTGGTCGGTGATCTGGCGCGCCAGACGCAGCCGCACGCGGCCGCGAAAGTGCACGTAGGCCGCACATGCGAGGAACACCACGAGGACGACCCACTTGATCACGCCAGTCTGCTCCGGCAGGCGAACGGCGCCCGCGGCCGCGTAGGATAACGCCGACCGCGCTGCGCGGCAGCATGGTCGTTCTGCTGCGGCGGCGGTTCGAGCGCGATGATCGGCGGCGCGGCTGGCCGCTGTCGGCGCATCGCGGCGTCCTCGGACCCTGCGCCGCTGGCGCGGACGCGTCAGGCGGAGATCGCGAGACGTTCGCTGCGGTACACCCAGGCCGTGACGAGGCAGGCGAGCAGCGCGGCGAGTGCGGTCGCGCCGAAGCAGAGGCCGAGCTGGTACGGCGCGATCGGGTCGCCGCGCAGCATGCGCATGATCGTGACCTGCTGGCCCATCAACGGCACCGCATACATCCAGGTCTGCGTCTTGAGCGGGAACAGCGACAGCAGCAGGGTCGGGATCACCGGCACGAACATCAGCAGCGACAGATAGGTCTGCGCTTCGCGGAAACTCTTCGCGAACGCCGCGGCGAGCGTCTGCAGGCTCGCGAGCAGCACCACGAGCGGCAGCATCACGAACAGGGTCGCGAGCGCGAACTTCGGCCCCAGTTCGAGGCTCATGCCGAGCTTCGCGGTCGGCAGGAACCGGCCCGCGATCGAGAACGCGACGATGCCGAGCACGAGGCTCGTGAACGCGAATGCGGCGGTCGCGCCGAGCTTGCCGGCGAGGATGCCGCCGCGGCCGACCGGATTGACGAGCAACGGTTCGAGCGATTGCCGCTCGCGCTCGCCCGCGGTGGTATCGATCGCGAGCGCCATGCCGCCGATGAACACGCCGAGGATGAAGAAGTACGGCAGCATGCCGAACAGGGTGCCGCTGCGCGCCTGCGCGGTCGACTGGTCGCGCTCGGCGACGGCGAGTGGCCGCGTCACGTTCGGCGATACGCCGCGCGCGACGAGGCGCAGCGCACCGGTCTGCTGCGCGTACGCGTCGAGCAGCGCGTGCAGGCGCGCGACCGAACCTTGCGCGTCCCGCTGCGACTGGTCGTAGACGAGCTCGACCTGCGCCGGGTCGCCCTTCGCCCAGGCCTCGCCGTAGCCCGCGGGGATGCGCAGCACGAGGTCGACGTCCTGGTCGCGCACCGCGCGCTCGGGATCGGCCGGCGCGTCCTTGATCTCGACGCCCGCGCGACGCAGCGCAGCGACGAGATTGGGCGCATTCGCGGCACCCGCGACGGGCACCGGCAGCGGCTTGTCCGCCTTGTCGAGCTCGCGCGTGACCGCGGCGTTGATGATGAGCACGAACATCAGCGGCGCGAGCAGCGGGCCGGTCAGCAACGTGTTGATCACGGTGCGGCGATCGCGCAGGTTCTCGCGCACTTCCTTCCAGAACACGGTCAGCGCGGCCCTCATGCGGCGAGTCCTTCTTCCGAGCCGATGATCGTCACGAACGCGTCCTCGAGGGTCGCCGCGCCGGTCTGCTCGCGCAGCGTTTCGGGCGCCGCGTCGGCGACGACGCGCCCGCGCGCGATGACGACGATGCGGTCGCACAGCGCGCCGACCTCCTGCATGATGTGGCTCGAGAACAGCACGCAGCGACCTTCCTGCCGCAGGCGCAGCATGAACGTGCGCATTGCGCGCGTCGCCATCACGTCGAGCCCGTTGGTCGGCTCGTCGAGGATCACGTTGCGCGGGTCGTGCACGAGCGCGCGCGCGATCGCGGTCTTGACCCGCTGGCCCTGCGAGAAGCCCTCCGTGCGGCGATCGACGATATCTCCCATGTCGAGCGCCTCGACCAGCGCATCGATGCGCCGGCGGCGCGTCGGCGCATCGATGCCCTGCAGGCGCGCGAAATACTCGATGTTCTCGTACGCGGTGAGGCGCTTGTAGAGGCCGCGCGCGTCGGGCAGCACGCCGAGGCGGTGGCGCACCGCCGCAGGCTCGCTCGCGGCATCGATGCCGTCGACGAGCACCTCGCCGCGATCCGGCTTCATGAGCGTGTAGAGCATGCGCAAGGTGGTGGTCTTGCCAGCGCCGTTGGGGCCGAGCACGCCGGTGATCTCGCCGTCGCGGGCGACGAACGAGACGCCGTCGACCGCGGTCACCGGGCCGAACGCCTTGTGCAGATCGCGTGCCTCGATCATGGCGAGCGCCCCTCGTGCAGCGCGTACGAGCGCAGGCGATGCCCGCCGCTGGCAGGCCGCGTGACGGGCGCCCGATGGCGCGTGCTGCAGTGGCGTGCGGACCGGGAAACGTTCATGGCGCGGCTCCGTTGAAGTCGATGAATGCAGGTTGCGCGGAGAAATCCGCGATGCATCCCGCATCGAGCGCGGCCGCGTCGAGCGTGTCAACGAAGCGCGCGACGAGCCGTGGCAGGCAGCCGCGTCCCATGACGCTGTGGCCCTGCCCCGTGGCGATGAGCACGCGCGCGTGCGGCAGGCCGCGCGCGATCCGTTCGGCGTAGCGCGGCGGCGTCACCGGGTCGAACTCGCCGGCGAGCAGGAGCACCGGCAAGTCGGTCGCGAACGGCGCGTGGAAGTCGTCCGCGCGCGTCCCGTGCGGCCAGATCGCGCACTGCGCGCGCAGGGTCTGCAGGAACTCGCTGCCGAGCAGGGTCGACGCATCGTCGTCGGCCGGCGGCAGCAGGTCGGCATCCTCGCTGCAGATCACCGAGAGCTGCATCGCGTTCTCGGCGAGGCTTTCGAGGTCGCGACCGAGCATGCGGATCTGGCCCGCGAGCGAGGCGTAGTCGCCGCCCTGCGCGCGCGCGATGCCGAGCGGCAGCAGCGCGCTCGTCTCGGGCAGGTACGCGTACATGCGCACGAGGCCGGCGAGCACCGCCGGGCCGATGCGCATCGAGCGTTGCGCATGGTCGAACGGATCGCGGTAGGCGACGTCCACCGGCTTCGCGCGCAACGCTTCGCGCAGGCGCAGCAGGTTCGCCCACGGATCGCCGTACGCCTTCGCGCACGCGGGCGTCGCGGCGCATGCGCCGAACTGCGCCTTCAGCGCGTCGTCGAGGTTGCGCGCGAACTCGGCGCCGAGCGCATGCTCGTTCGGCACCGCGCTGTCGAGCACGACGCTGCGCACCGCCTGCGGATGGCGCATCGCGTACTGTTGCGCGACGCGCGTGCCGTAGGAGACGCCGACGAGGTCGAACTGCGGCCCGCCGAGCGCGAGGCGCACGGCCTCGAGGTCGCGCAGCGCGTCGCCGGTGGTGTAGAAGCGCGGATCGGCATGCGCGGAAACGGTCGCGAGGCACGCGCGCGTCTGCGCGCGCACGCGCTCGGGGTCGAACGCCTGCTCGGTCTCGTCGCCGTCCCGCGTGCAGTTGAGCGCATTCGAGCCGCCCGTGCCGCGCTGGTCGAGCAGCAGCACGTTGCGGCGCTCGAGCAACGGCGCGAAGCCGCCGCGCGCGCGCGGCCAGGCTTCGATCGCGGCCTGCCCCGGCCCGCCTGCGAGCAAGACGACGAGGTCGCGCTCGGCCAGCGCGGCGCTGCCGCGCACGAGCGCGAGCCTGAGATCGATCCTGCGCCCGTCCGGACGCTGCCAGTCCTCCGGCACCTGGAACGGCGCGCACCAGGCTGCGGTGGTCGCGGCGCCTTCGCCCGTTTCGAGTTCGCACGGCGCGAACCTGAGCGAGCCGAGCGTGAAGCCGCGCTCGCCTGGCGTCTGCACGATGTCCGCGCCCGGCGCGGCGCGGCCGTCGTGGCCCGCGGGCCGCCACAGGATCCGGCCGGCAACGGCGGCGATCGCGATCGTGATCGCCGTGGCCCTGAGCACCTTGCGCGTGTCCATCGTCCTCATTCCTCGGGGTTGAAGATCGCCTCGATCGGCTTGCGGAACAGCCGCGCGATCCGGAACGCGAGCGGCAGGCTCGGATCGTACTTGCCGGTCTCGATCGCGTTGACGGTCTGGCGCGAGACCGCGAGCTGTTCGGCGAGTTCGCCCTGCGACCAGCCCTTGACCTCGCGCAGCGCGCGCACCTGGTTGTTCATCGATAGCGCCGGTGCGCCCACAGCTGCGCAAGCATGTACACGCCGATGAGCAGCGGCGACGCGAAGATCATGCGTACCGGCATGACGCCGGCGCCATCGAGCAGGCCGAGCGCGAGCAGCAGCGGCACGCCCGCCGCGAGCGCGGAGGTGGCCGCTTCGAGCTCGATCCGCTGGCGCAGCTCGTCGGTCGCGCGGATGCGCCGGAACTCGAGCACGACGAAGCCGACCACGGGCAGTACCGGCGCCACGGCCGCGGCCACGCGCGCCGAGGGTGCCGCGAAGCGCGGGCCGTAAACGAGCGCGAGCACGATCGTGCCGAGGTAGAGCAGCATCAGCAGCGCGCTGAGCCGCCAGTAGCGCGGAGTCGTACCGGCGCAAAGATAGTCGCGGATCATGCGCACCGCCTGTCAAGTTCGCTTGACACCATGCTGCACCCGGGCCGGCCGTGTGTCAAGCGTCCTTGACAGAGTCCGCGTCCATTGGCGCGCTTGCACAGAATTTGACCCAAGGCGGGGCGCGAATGCGACGTTGCCTGCCCGCTCGCGCCCGTGGATTGTCAGGCTATGCCGAAATGTGACGTGGTTCGCATTTGGCACACCCCTTGCTTAAGTCTCGGCACCCTGCGCTTGCCGACGATCCGAAGGGTCGATTTCGCCTGATGCGGGACTCCGTCCCTCGGGACCCTACAGAGAAAGGCTCAGCACATGAACGTCAAACTCTCCGGCGCGATCGCGCTGGCTGCCCTCGGCTTCGCCCTCGCCACGGCGCAGGCCGCGACCGTCACCAACACGATGCCGGTCAAGATCACGATCCAGAACGCCTGCAACGTCACCACCACGGCCCCGACCACGCTCGACTTCGGCACGCAGGGCCCGCTGGTCGCGAACATCGACCAGACCTCGACGATCACCGTCACCTGCACCAATCTCGCCCCCTACAACATCGGCCTCAACGGCGGCGTCAGCGGCAGCGTGACCGCGCGCACCATGATGAACGGCACGACGCCGGTGAACTACGCGTTGTACCGCGACAGCGCGCGCACGCTGAACTGGGGCAACACCGTCGGCACCGATACACTGGCCGGCAGCGGCAACGGCACGGCGCAGTCGGTCACCGTCTACGGCCGCGTGCCGCCGCAGACCACCCCGGCCGCCGGTGTCTACACCGACAACGTCACGGTCACGGTCACCTACTGAGGGCTGCCACCATGCGTCGGAACGTCGTCTGCGGCATCGTCCTGGCGGCACTGCTCATGACGGCGGGCAAGGTGGGTGCGTCCGGTCTCCAGGTCGCACCCATCGGCCTCGAATTCACGCCCTCGAGTTCGGCGCAGGGGCTTTGGCTCACCAATACCGGCGATCGCGAATTGCGCGCGCAGGTGCGCGTGTTCCATTGGACGCAGGCGGGCGGCAAGGACGAACTCGCCGCCAGCCAGGGACTCGTCGCGAGTCCACCCATGCTCGAGCTCGCGCCCGGCGCGCGCCAGCTCGTGCGGATCATCCGCACCGGCGGCGCACCGTCCGGCGCCGACGAGGATGCATTCCGCGTGCTCGTCGACGAACTTCCGCAGGCGGCGCAGGCGCAGTCGAGCGGGCTGCAGTACGTGCTGCGCTATTCGATTCCGGTGTTCGTCTCCGGCGCGCCGGTGCCCGACGCCGACGTCGCCGCGGCCCTGCAGTGGTCGCTCGAACGCGACGGCGATGGCGCGGCGCTGGTCGCGCGCAACAGCGGCGCACGCCATGTGCAGATCAGCGACCTCGAACTGCGCAGCGGCAACGGCGATGCGCTCGAGTCGCGCAGCGGACTGTACGGCTACGTGCTGCCGGGCATCACGATGCGCTGGCCGCTCACGGCGAAGCCGGACCGGCTCGGCGGCCCGTTCGCGATCAAGGCGAAGGTCAATGGCAAGGCGATCGATCAGGCACTTGCAGTCGGCCTGCCTCGCTAGCGCCCTGCTGCATGGGCTCGCGACGGCCGCACCGGATCCGGGCCCGACGCCCGACCCGGTGCCCGACCCGTCGAGCCTCACGGTGATCCCCGAGCGCGCGTCCGCGGGCATCGGCCAGGATCTCTACCTCGAGGTCGTGCTGAACGGCAACCCGACGCGCAAGATCGCGCATTTCATCCGCGACGGCGAGCGCGTGCGCGCGAGCGCGGCCACGCTGCGCGAACTCGGCTTCCGGCTGCCGGGCCGCGACGGCGACGCCTCGCTCGACCTGCACGACATCGCGGGCACGTCGTTCCGCTACGACGAGGAGCGCCAGCGCATCGAGATCACGGCGCCCGGCGACCAGCTCGAACAGGCGACCTCGATCCTCAACGCGACCGTCGCCGCGGTGCCCGAGCCGCAAGCATCGCCGGGCGCGCTGCTCAACTACGATCTCTACGGCACGCGCGACACGCACGACGCGCTCGGGCTTTCGGCGTTCGCCGAGCTGCGCCTGTTCAATGCGTGGGGCGTGCTCTCCAATACCGCGCTGTCGCGCGTGACCGACTCGCCGGGCAGCGGATGGGGCGCGGACTCGATGCGACTCGACACGACCTTCAGCCGTTCGTTCGTCGACCGCGCGATGACCCTGCGCATCGGCGACGCGATCAGCGGCAACCTGTCGTGGACGCGCGCGACGCGCTTCGGCGGCATCCAGCTGCAGCGCAACTACGCGCTGCAGCCCGACCTCGTCACGTTCCCGGTGCCCGCGTTCTACGGCGAAGCCGCGCTGCCCTCGACGGTCGACCTCTACATCAACGGCCTCAGGCAGTACAGCAGCCCCGTGCCGGCCGGTCCGTTCCAGCTCAATACGGTACCGATCGTCAACGGCAACGGCCAGGCGCAGGTCGTGATCACCGACGCGATGGGCCGGCAGAACACGCTCGACTTTTCGTTCTACACGGCGAACCAGCTGCTGCGCAGCGGCCTCACCGACTTCTCGGTCGAAGCCGGTTACGTGCGCAAGGGTTACGGCGTCGACTCGTTCTCGTACGCGCACGACCCGGCCGCGAGCGGGAGCGCCCGCTACGGCGTCGCGGACTGGCTCACCGTCGAGGGTCATGCCGAAGCGGGCGCCGGGCTCGCCAACGCGGGCGCCGGCGCGGTGCTCGGCGTCGGCCGCGCCGGCATCGTCGACCTTTCGTTCGCAGGCAGCCGCGACCACGGCGAGCACGGCACGCAGGCGCAGTTCGGCTACACCTGGCGCAACGACCGTTTCAACTTCGCTCTCGACACCACGCGCACGTTCGGAAGCTATCGCGACGTCGCCGCCGCGTACGGCCGGGCGCCGCCTCGCCGCTCCGACCGCGCGCTCGCCGGCGTCATGCTCGGCCGCGCCGGCAGCCTCGGCGCCAGCTACGTCGAGCAGCGCTATCCGGGCGAGGAGCGCTCGCGTTTCGCGAGCGGCTACTACTTCGTCGCGCTCGGCCGGCGCTGCTCGTTCTCGCTCAGCGCGAACCAGAACCTCGACGACCATCGCGACCGCAGCGTGTTCGCGGGACTCACCTTCAGCTTCGACGACAACCGCTCGCTCGGCGTGTCCGCGCAGCACGACATCAACGGCAACGCGGTCGTGCTCGACGCGACCCGACCGATCAACCCCGACGGCGGCTACGGTTGGCGCGTGCGTGCCGAGGACGGCAGCAACGGTCACGGCGGGCAGGCCGAGATCGGCTACCGCGCCGCGCAGGCGCAGTTGCTCGGCGGCATCGAGAACCGCGACGGCGAGACCCGCGCGTACGGCGACGCGAGCGGCGCGCTCGTCTTCATGGACGGCCAGCTGTTCGCCTCGCGCCGCATCGACGACGCGTTCGCGGTCGTGTCGGCGAACGGCGTCGAGGGCCTGCCCGTGCTGCTCGAGAACCGGCCGATCGGCACCACCGACGCACGCGGCGACCTGCTCGTGACGCCGCTCAATGCGTACCAGCGCAACAAGCTGTCGATCGATCCGATGCAACTGCCGGCGGACGTCCGCATCGACCGCGTCGATGCGCAGGTGACGCCGTCGGACCGCGCCGGCCTGCTCGTGCGCTTCGGCATCGAGACCGTGCGCGCGGCGTCGATCGTGCTGCACGACGCGAACGGCAAGGCGCTGCCGGTCGGCAGCCTCGTGAGCCTCGCCGGCAAGCCCGCATCGGCGACCGCGGTCGGCTACGACGGCGTCGTCTACCTCGAAGGCCTCGCCGCGCACAACACGCTCGCGGTACAGACGCCGACCGGCACCTGTTCGGTCGCGTTCGACTACGACGCGCCGGCCCGTACGGTGCCGGTGATCGGCCCGCTCGCATGCACCGGGAGTACCCGATGAAACCTTCCCTCCGCATCCTCCTCATACTCGTGGCGAGCGGCTTCGCGACGTCGGCGACGGCACAGAGCGTCAACTGCACCGCGTCGATGAGCAACGTCGCATTCGGCACGGTCAACCCGCTGTCGAGCCTGACGACCGCGAACGCGACGCTCAACTACACCTGCACCAACAGCGCGACCTCGACGCGCTACGCGACGGTCTGCTTCAGCATCGGCGACGGCGCGCAAGGCGCCGGGCAGACCAATCCGCGCGAGATGCAGGACGCGGGCGGCGACGTGCTGCAGTTCCAGCTGTACCAGAACGCGTCGTACTCGACGGTCTGGGGCAGCACGTTCTTCGGCGTGTTCAACACGCCGTACATGGTCAATCTCACGATCCCGCGCCGCACCGGCGGTACCAACGGCTCGGTCAGCGGCAGCGCGACGATGTACGGGCGCGTCAATGCGGGGCAGATCGCGGCCGTGCCCGGCAACTACCAGGACAGCTTCGCCGGCGGCCATACCGCGCTCACGATCAACGAGGCCACCGGTTCGCCGCCCGGCAGTTGCGACACGACGATCGACAGCAATTTCGGTTTCACGGTGACCGCGACCGTCGCCAAGCAGTGCAGCGTGACGGCGACGCCGCTCGACTTCGGCACGGTGGGCCTGCTGCTCGCCAACACCCTGGGCACCTCGACGATCGGCGTGCAGTGCTCGAGCGGCAGCGCCTGGAACGTCGGTCTCGACAAGGGCAGCAACGGCGCCTCGATCACCACGCGCAAGATGGCGTCGGGCACGAACCTCGTCGGCTACCAGCTCTACTCGAACGCGGCGCGCACGACCGTGTGGGGCGACACGGTCGGCAGCAACACGGTCGCCGGCACCGGCAACGGCAGCGTGCAGAACCTCACCGTCTACGGCAGCGTGCCCGCGCAGACGACGCCCGCGGCCGGCACCTACAACGACACGATCACCGTCACCGTGACCTACTGACCGCTCAGCGCGACGAGACGTATTTCTCGCGACGGATGTGCGGCACCGGCAGGCCGGCTTCCTTGAGCATCGCGAACGCCTCGTCGACCATGTTCGGGTTGCCGCACAGGTAGGCGATATCGGTCGCGGCATTCGGGCCGAGTTCGCCGAGCGCGACCTGCGCACGGCCATGGCGATCGTGCGGTCGTGGCACCGCGCGCGGCGTGCGGCTGAGGCACGGATGGAACGTGAAGCCGGGCACCTCGCGCGCGAACGCCTCGAACTCCTCGCCGTACAGCAGCTCGGTCTCGTTGCGCGCGCCGTAGACGAGCGCAAACGTGCAGCCGCGCGACTGCGTCAGGGCGCGGATCTGCGGCAGCATCGCGCGATACGGCGTCACGCCGGTGCCGGTCGCGACCAGCAGGTAGCGCGCGTTGGTGTCGCCGTCCATGAGGCAGAAACGCCCGTACGGGCCGCTCGCCTCGATCGTGCCGCCTTCGTCGAGCGTCGACAGCAGTTCGGTCGCGGCGCCGCCCTCGACGTAGGACACCGCGATCTCGATGCGTTGCACGGGCGCCTTGCCGTCGCCCACGGTCGCGACCGAATAGCTGCGCTTGGTCGGCTTGCCGTCCGCGTAATGGAAGTGGACCTGCACGAACTGGCCGGGCACGAACGCGAACGGCGCACCGTCCTCGCGCTCGAACGCGAGGTGGCGGACAGTGGGGGCGAGCATGTGGCTCGCGGCGAGGCGGAGCTTGAAATGTTCCATCGAGGCAGCAGGTAGGGCGCGCGAACGGCCCGCTATACTAGCAGGCCGCCGGAAACGACCCCCACCGGCCCACGCAGCCTCCATGACCATGACCCCCGCGCTCGACGTCGTCGAGCTCAAGAAGACCTACGCGAACGGCGTCGAGGCGCTCAAGGGCGTCTCGCTGCGCGTCGAGCCCGGCGATTTCTTCGCGCTGCTCGGCCCGAACGGCGCCGGCAAGTCGACCCTGATCGGCATCCTGTCCTCGCTCGTCAATCCGAGCAGCGGCGACGCGCGCATCTTCGGCGTGTCGATCCGCGAGCAGCGCAGCGCCGCGATGCGCCTGATCGGCCTCGTGCCGCAGGAGCTCAACTTCAACATGTTCGAGAAGCCGTTCGACATCTGCGTGAACCAGGCGGGCTTCTACGGCATCCCGCGCGCGGAGGCGGGCGAGCGCGCCGAGAAGTACCTCAAGCAGCTGCAGCTGTGGGACAAGGCGTTCCAGCCCTCGCGCACGATGTCGGGCGGCATGAAGCGGCGCCTCATGATCGCGCGCGCGATGATGAGCGAGCCGAAGCTGCTCATCCTCGACGAGCCGACCGCGGGCGTCGACATCGAGATCCGCCGCTCGATGTGGAAGTTCATCAGCGCGATCAACGCGGCCGGCACCACCGTGATCCTAACCACGCACTACCTCGAGGAAGCGGAGCAGCTCTGCCGCAACATCGCGATCATCGACAAGGGCCGCATCATCGAGAACACGTCGATGAAGCAGCTGCTCGCCAAGCTCGACGTCGAGACCTTCGTGCTCGACCTCGCCGAGCCTTGCGCGAGCCTGCCCGACGTGCCGGGCGTCGCGCTCGTGCGCGTCGACGAACACACGCTCGAGGCGGAGATGTCGCGCGAGCACGACCTCAACTCGCTGTTCGCCGCGCTGTCGCAGGCCGGCATCACCGTGCGCTCGATGCGCAACAAGGCGAACCGGCTCGAGGAACTGTTCGTGCGCCTCGTCGAGGCCGGCTCGGCCGGCAAGGTGGCCGCATGAGCACGGCCACCAACCTCGTCGCGCTCGGCACCATCACCCGGCGCGAGGTCTCGCGCATCCTGCGCATCTGGTCGCAGACCCTGCTGCCGTCGGCGATCACGATGACGCTGTATTTCGTCATCTTCGGCCGCATGGTCGGCAGCCGCATCGGCGAGATCGCCGACGGCATCCAGTACATCGACTACATCGTGCCCGGCCTCATCATGATGGCGGTCATCACGAACAGCTACGGCAACATTTCCTCGTCGTTCTTCGGTTCGAAGTTCGGCCGTTACGTCGAGGAGATGCTCGCCTCGCCGATGCCGAGCTGGGTCATCCTCACCGGCTACGTCGCGGGCGCGGTGCTGCGCGGGCTCATCGTCGCCCTGATCGTGCTCGCGATCTCGCTGTTCTTCACCCGCATCCACCTCTACCACCCGTGGGTCACGCTCTCGACCGTGCTGCTCACCGCGGTCGTGTTCTCGCTCGCAGGCTTCGTCAACGCGGTCTACGCGAAGAAGTTCGACGACATCGCGCTCGTGCCGACGTTCGTGCTCACGCCGCTGACCTACCTCGGCGGCGTGTTCTATTCGGTCAACCAGCTCGGCTCGCCGTGGCGCGAGATCAGCCATGCGAACCCGATCCTCTACATGGTCAACGCGTTCCGCTACGGCCTGCTCGGGGTCAGCGACATCCCGATGTGGACCGCGTACGCGGTCATGCTCGCGTTCGCGGTCGCACTCGGCGCGATCGCGCTGACCCTGTTGCGCCGCGGCGTCGGCCTGCGAAGCTGACGAGTCGGTCGGCGGCACGCGCCAGCCGCGTACCGCCCCTACCGGGCGGCTTCCGCCTTCGCCGCGGAATGCCTGGGCGGGCGCTGCGGCGTGCGTCCACGCGAACGCTGCGTCGCCGCCATGCCCACTGGTGCGCACGCCGCGCGCGACCTACCTTGTTTCGAGCGGTGCCCGACGCGGGCACGTAGGAAACGACGATGATCGAACGCAGACCGTTCAACCAGCTCGGCGGAGCCGACCACGGCTGGCTCAAGGCGAAGCACCACTTCTCGTTCGCGGGCTACCACGACGCCGGGCGCATGGGCTGGGGCAACCTGCGCGTGTGGAACGACGACGAGATCGCCGCGCAATCGGGCTTCCCGCCGCATCCGCACGCGGACATGGAGATCATCACGTACGTCCGCGACGGCGCGATCACCCATCGCGACAGCCTCGGCAACGAGGGCCGCACCGCCGCCGGCGACGTGCAGGTCATGAGCGCTGGCAGCGGCATCCAGCATGCGGAGTACAACCTCGAGAACGAGACCACGCGCATCTTCCAGATCTGGATCCTGCCGACGCGGCGCGGCGGCGAGCCGTCGTGGGGCGCGCGGCCGTTCCCGAAGGGCGATCGCTCGGGACGCTTCGTCGCGCTCGCGAGCGGCATCGCCGGCGACGGCGACGCGCTGCCGATCCGGACCGACGCGCGCGTGCTCGGCGCGACGCTGAAGGCGGGCGAGGCGGTGCGCTACGACCTCGGCGCGGGCCGCCATGCCTATCTCGTTGCGGCCGCGGGAAGCGTCGAAGTCGACGGCGTGCGCATCGACGCGCGCGACGGCGCCGCGATCCGCGATGTCGACGCGTTCGCGGTGACCGCGCTCGCGGACGCCGAGGTCGTGCTCGTCGACAGCGCCTGAGCTTCGATCGGCGTGGGGTCCGTGCGCCACGCCGACCGCCGTGCGACGCCGTCGACCCGCCGGATTCGGCTGGACATCGCGCGCGCTTGGCCTCGATCGGCGCGCCGAGTCCGCCTATGATGCGCGGTTGCGGAGGCGCGGAAGGATGACGTGCAGCGTTCATGTCGCATCGGCGCCAGCCTGGCGATCGGATTCCTCGGCGCCGGGCCGACGCCGGCGCGGGCGCTGACACCGCTGCCGCTGCCGGACGTTCCGGTCGGATTCGCCGACGCCGCGCTGCCTGGCGTCGTCAATGCGATCGCCGTGC
>NZ_DATDMY010000114.1:0-14309 GCF_036518555.1 Dokdonella sp.
AGCCTGCGCGCGAACGCGACGCTCGCGCGCGAGGACGGCGCGCGCGCCGCGCTGACGAGCGTGTTGCGCGGCCGGGCGACGGCGCGCGGCATCGCGCCGGCGATCATCGCCGACGCCGAACGGCACGGCCTGCGCCATGCGCACCCGCTCGCGCTCAGCCCCCATCCGCGCCTGGCGATGCTCGCCAACGGCATTGCCGACGGGCTCGACCCGATCGCCTGCGACGGCCGCGCGCTGAGCTTTCCGCCCGACGGCCGGGTCGTGCGTTCGCACGGCTGCGCGCGCGCGCTGCTGCATGCGGGTGGGCGCGGGCTGCCCTCGCGCGAAACCCTCGACGGCGTGTCGATCGGCGCGCAGCTCGCGCTGCGCGGCGCGCTTCAGCCGTGGCTCGACGCTCCGATCGATTGTCCCGTGCGGGTGGCGGCCGCACCGACGCCGGGCGAACGCGAGCGCGCGAGCGCGCAAGCCGTGCTGCTCGGGCTCGCGGAACCGCGGTTCGTCGAAGCCGCCGCGGCCGACGTCGCCGCGACCGCTGCGGCATGACCCGCACCCGATCGCGACGCGCGGCGTTCAGATCACGTCGGAAAGATCCGGCGACACGCCGAGGCGGCGGTGCATCGCCGGGCTCGTCGTCGTGTACTGGAGCGGGACCTTCTGCCCCGGAGCGAGATGTTCCTTCGCCGCGAATGCGGCGAGCGCGGCCTCGTGGAAGCCGCTGAGGATCAGCTTCTTCTTGCCGGGATAGGTGTTGACGTCGCCGACCGCGTACACGCCGGGCAGGTCGGTGGCGAACGTCGCCGTATCGACGACGATCTGGTTCTTGTCGAGCCCGAGTCCCCATTCGGCGATCGGCCCGAGCGCGGGGTGCAGGCCCCAGAACACGAGCAGGTGCTCGGCGCCGACGCGCTGGACGATGCCGCTGCGCGCGCGCACGCGCACCGCGCGCAGCGCGTCGCCGTCGGCATCGAGGCCGACGATGTCGCCTTCGAGGAACTGCATGCGCGCCTCGTCGCAGAGCGCCTGCATGCGCGCGACGCTCGCCGGCGCGGCGCGGAACTTCGGGCTGCGGTGCACGAGCACGACCTGCGCGCCGAGGCCGGCGAGTTCGGTCGCCCAGTCGAGCGCGGAGTCGCCGCCGCCGGCGACGACGATTTCGCGCCCCGCGAACGCGGTCGCGTCCGCAACCTTGTAGTGCACCGCGATGCCTTCGAGCCGCCGCGCTTCGTCGAGGTCGAGCATGCGTGGCGTGAACGCCCCGAGCCCGGCCGCGAGAATGACGACGCCGGCGTCGAACGCGAGCCCGCCCCGGGTCGTCACGCGAAACCGCCCCTGCGCGGTGCGCTCGAACCCGCTCGCGACCTCGCCGAAATGGAACTCGGGCGCGAACGGGCGCGCCTGTTCGAGCAGGCGTTCGACGAGTTCGCGCGCGCCGCAGCGCGGCAGCGCGGGAATGTCGTAGATCGGCTTGTCGGGATAGAGCTCGATGCACTGCCCGCCCGCCTGCGGCATCGCGTCGATGACGTGCGCGTGCAGGCCGAGCAGGCCGAGCTCGAATACCTGGAACAGGCCGACCGGACCGGCACCGACGATCAACGCGTCGGTGACGATCGGCGGCGCGGCTGCGACGTGGCTGCCGTCCATCAGAACCGGTAGCCGACCGCGACGCCGTACACGAGCGGGTCGATCGCGACCGAGCCGACCTTCGCGCCGTCGACCTTCGCGTCGGTATCGATGTCGATCCAGCGCGCGTCGACGGTGAGCGACCAGCGCGGCGCGAGCGCGACGTCGATGCCTGCGTGCGCGGCCAGGCCCCACGAATCGCCGAGATCGAGGTTCTTGCCGTCGAGCGGCCCGGTCTCGTCGATCGAGAAGAAGCGCGTGTAGTTGACGCCGAGACCGACGAACGGACTCACTTTCGCGTCGGGCATGAAATGCCATTGCAGCGACACCGTCGGCGGCAGTTGCTTGACCGTCGCCGCCTTCGCGCCGTTGAGCTTGACGTCGTGCTCGAACGGCCACGCCGCGAGCACCTCGACACCGAGGTTCGGCGTCATCGCGTATTCGAGCGTGACCGTCGCGCTCCACGCCGAATCGACGTCCGTCGCCAGCGCACCGCCGGCGAGACGGCCGTTGCCGGATTTCGGATCGACCGCATGGGCGCCGAGCTTGATCTGCCAGTCGCCCTGTTCCGCGTGCGCGGCGGTGGCGCCGAGGGCGAGCAGGACCGCGAGGGATAGCGTACGCAACATGGGGTACTCCGTTCGATGGGAAAGTGAAAAAGTCGTCGAACGGATTCTGGTGGCGCGCCCGGCCCTCCACTTGACGCGCGTCAAGTCGCGCGCCGGTGCGACAACGCGCCGCGACGCGCGTCAGCGCTCCTCGCGTTTGGCGCGCACCCAGTACGCATCCTGCGCGTCGAGGTCGAGCGCGGCGAGTCGGGTGCCGTCGTCCGCCGCGAACGCCTCCATGCGGCGGAAGCGGCGCTCGAACTTCGAGTTGGCGTGGCGCAACGCCTGCGACACGTCGACCTTCGCGTGGCGCGCGAGGTTCACGCAGACGAACAGCACGTCGCCGATCTCGTCGGCGAGACGCGCGGCGTCGGCGCCCGCGGCGAACTCCGCGCGCACCTCGTCGATTTCCTCGTGCAGCTTGTCGAACACGGGCTCGACGGTCGGCCAGTCGAAGCCGACGCGCGCGGCCTTCTGCTGCAGCTTGAGCGCGCGCTGCCATTCCGGCAGGCCGCGCGGGACGCCCGCGAGCGCGCTCGTGTCGTCGTCGCCGGCAGCGGCGCGTTCGCCCGCCTTCAGCGCCTCCCAGTTCGCCGACTGCGCCTGGGCGGAATCGAGGCGCGCCTCGCCGAACACGTGCGGATGGCGCCGCACCATCTTGTCGCAGATCGAGCCGACCACGTCCGCGAACGCGAAGTGGCCCGCTTCCTCGGCCATGCGCGCATGGAACACCACCTGCAGCAGCAGGTCGCCGAGCTCGTCGCGCAGGTTCTCATGGTCCTTGCGGTCGATCGCGTCGGCGACCTCGTAGGCCTCCTCGATCGTGTACGGCGCGATCGTCTCGAACGTCTGCTCGAGGTCCCACGGGCAACCGCGGTCGCGGTCGCGCAGGCGCGCCATGATGGCGAGGAGGTCGTCGATCGAGTGCATGCGGATCCCGACGGTCGATGGGGGAACGCCTTCAGCCGCGACGTCGACGGCTGAGGGCCTGGGGGTGTACGCATCGCGGCGGCCGCGCCGCGTCAGGGCTTGGCGAGCAACGCGGACCAGTCCGCGTCGCGATCGCCGACCGCGAAGAAATCCGGATTGAGCAGCGACTCGCGCGTGTTGTAGCGGAACGGTTCGCCGGCGAAATCGAGCACGGCGCCGCCGGCCTGCTCGAGCACGCACTGGCCGGCCGCGGTGTCCCACTCGGAGGTCGGACCGAGGCGCAGGTAGAGATCGGCCTCCGCTGCGGCGATGCGCACGAACTTCAGCGAGGAACCGAGCGGCAGCTTGGCGCAGGGACCGAGCCGCGCGAGCAGCTGCGCTTCGTGCTCGGATGCGTGCGAACGGCTGCCCGCGACGACGAGGGGCGTCGCGCGCCGACGCGTGCCCAGGCGGCGTGCTTTCTCCCCGGACACGGACAGCCATGCGCCACCGCCTTGCCACCCGCAGGCGAGATCGCCGCCGACGGGCACCTGCACGACGCCGATCACCGGGCGATGGTCGTCGATGAGCGCGATGTTCACGGTGAACTCGCCGTTGCGCTTGACGAACTCGCGCGTGCCGTCGAGCGGATCGACGAGCCAGTAGCGGCTCCAGCCGCTGCGTTCGCCCCACGCGATCGCCGCCGATTCCTCCGACAGCACGGGCAGCTCGGGCGTGAGCGCATGCAGGCCGTCGACGATCACGCGATGCGCGGCGAGATCGGCCGCGGTCAGCGGCGAGCGGTCGTCCTTGTGCTCGACCGCGAAATCCGATTCGTACACGTCGAGGATCGCCGCGGCAGCGCGCTCGGCGATCGCGCAGGCCGCGCGCGCGAGATGGTCGAGGTCGCGGCTCACGGTTGCGGCCGGTAGCGGCCGGCGAGGTATTCGCGCGCCATGAACAGCGCGGCGATCGAACGGCCGTCGGTGACCTGCGGTTCCTCGAGCAGGCGATGCAGCTCCGACAGTTTCCATGGCACGACCTCGAGCGGCTCGGGCTCGTCGCCGACGAGGCGCTCCTCGTGCAGCTCGCGCGCGAGCACGACGTGCGTCATCGCGGTCATGTAGGCGGGCGAAACCGACAACGTGCCGAGGATGTGCAGCTCGCGTGCGCCGTAGCCGATCTCCTCCTTGAGCTCGCGGTTCGCGCCCTGCTCGGCGGTCTCGTCGCGGTCGAGCCGTCCCTTGGCGAGGCCGAGCTCGTAGCGGTCGACGCCGACCGCGTACTCGCGCACGAGCAGCACGGTGTCCTCGTCGAGCATCGGCACGATGATGACCGCACCGAGCCCCGAACTCTGCAGGCGCTCGAACGTGCGGCGCTCGCCGTTGGAAAACTCGAGGTCGACCTGTTCCGCCCGGAGGAAGCGACTGCCGTCGACGCGGCGCGTGGCGAGGATCTTCGGAGGCGTTCGCATCGCTAGATTGTATCGCGCCCACGCGACGCACGCCTCGCTCGCTGGCCCGAGGCCCGAAGCGAAAGCAAAGCCTGAAACACGAAGGACACGAAGGACACGAAGGAAGAACCAGAGGTATTGGCTTCGCTTTCTCCGTGCGCTCCGTATTTCAGGCTTTTGGGGCTGGTTCAAAGCGAAAGATCGAAACACGGAGCACACGGAGGAAATCCCGGCACAATCGATTTGCTCTTCCTTCGTGTCCTTCGTGTTTCAGGCTTTCCGCTCTATTCCTGGCCTGACTCAAGCGCGGCGGACGCTAGGCGTTGAACGCGGCGATGGCCTGCGCGTGGAGTTCGGGTGTGCCCGCGAGGGCGCTGCGCGTGTCGAGGCCGATCGGCTGGCCGTCGAGGTTGGTGAACGTGCCGCCGGCTTCGCGCACGAGCACGACGAGCGGCGCGATGTCGAGGATGTTGAGGTCCGACTCGATCACGAGGTCGATCGCGCCGCGCGCGAGCAGATGGTAGTGGAGGAAGTCGCCGTAGCCGCGGATGCGGCCGACGCGGCGCACGAGGTCGCCGTAGGCGGCCCAGCGCGCGGGCGAGCCGGCCAGCGACTTGAGGTTGCCGGTCGAGATCGCGGCCTGGGCATCGAACGCGCGCGTCGCGGCGACATGGATGCGGCGTACCGTGCCGCGCGCATCGCGCAGGTGCGCGCCGCCGCCGCGCACGGCCCACGCGCGTTCGCCGTACGCGAACGACGCCGACACGCCGAGCACGAGTTCGCCCGCGTGCATGAGCGCGACCTGCGTCGAGAACATCGGATAACCACGCACGAACGCCTTGGTGCCGTCGATCGGATCGATGAGCCAGAGGAACTCGCCCTCGCCTTCGCGCCCCTCCTCCTCGCCGTAGAACGCGTGCCCGGGGAAATCCTCGCGCAGCACGCGCTTGATCGCCGCCTCGGCATCGCGATCCGCTTCCGTCACCGGCGTCGCGTCGGCTTTCGTTTCGACCGAGAAATCGCGCGCGCGCCAGCGCGGTTCGATCACCGCCTCGGCGGCGTCGGCGGCGCGCTGCGCGGTCGCGAGCGCACGCGCGAGGAAGGCGTCGTCGAGCGGCGCGCTCACGGCAGCCGCAGCATGCGGCCGTGCACGGCCACGCGCGTGCTGCCGTCCGGCTGCGGTTCGCCGAGGTGGCGCAGTGTCTCGAGCGCCTGCGCATCGCCGTTGCGCGCGCTCAGCGTCGCTTCGCCGTCGAGCATCGGCGGTCGCAGCACGAAGCGGCCGTCGACGGCGATCGTGCCGCGCCCGTCGTCGTGCACGGTGCCGGCGACGCTGCCGTCCGGCTGCGACGAGAACTCCGCGACGAGATCGGTGAACCGCGCATCGACGTCGCCGACGACGCCGACCTCGCTCCAGTGCGCCGTGCCGGCGACGCTCGACACGATCGCATTCGACAACGTCGCCGTGTCGAGCACGCCGCTGATCGTGCCGCGCAGTTGGAGCTTGCCGTCGAACAACGGCTCGAACCGGGACGCGGGCACGCTGAAGCGCAACCCTTCGGCCGATACGCTGCCGTCGCCGCGCCGCGTCAGTTCGCCGCCGACGTCGATGTCGCCGCCCTTGATGCGGATGTCGGTGACGAGCGTGCCGTGCAGCAGCGGTTGCTTCTGCGCGGTCCAGTCGAGTTCGCCGAGGTCGTTGCCGAACAGGCTCGCGCCGTCCGCGTGGCCGTCCCAGACCGTACCGCGCAGGCCGGTCAGCACCACCGGACCGAAGTAGCGCGCACCGTAGCGGTAGCCGATATCGGCCGGGAGCCGCCACAGGCAGGCGACGCCGACGATCGCGACGAGGACGACGAGGACGAGGAGGATCTTGAGCAGGCGCATGTCGGGGTCGGGATTCGCGGATTCGGATGGGGGCCGGCGGCGTCGGCGCACGAGCATGCCGGCGCGCTTCTTAGCACGACGTCAAGAGGATGTTCAAACGGTGCATGCGCCGCGCCCGCCCGGCGCCGCGCGTTCACGGCGCGTCCTGCAGGGTCACGCGCGCGTTGACGATGCCGATGCCGTCGGCGCGGTCGACCGACAGCTCGACGGCCTCGACGCCGTAGCGGTCCGCGAGCGCTTCCATCCAGGCCGCGAGCGCGTCGAAGCGCGCGGATTCGAACGCGACCTTGACCGTCTTCGCACCCGCCGGCTCCACCCGCTTGAGCGCATCGCCGAGGCCGCCGTTGCGCGCGGTCGCGTCGGCGAGCGCGAGCAGCGACTTGCCTGCACGCTGCCCGCCCGCCTGCGCGCCGGTCGCGCGCCGGCGCGCGATTTCCGTCGCCCCGGCACGCACGAACGCGAGGTCGCCGCGCTGCCGTTCGAGGTCGCGTTCGAGTTCCGCGCGGCGTTGCGCGAGCGGGTACCAGAGCAGCGCCCAGCCGAGCAGCAGCGCGGCGACGAACCCGCCGACGACGAGCACGCGCCGCTCCTGCGCGGCGAGTCCGTTCCACCATGCGGCGATCACGGCGCACCTCCGCGGCCCTCGGCGCGTTCGACGCGCACGCGACCGTCGACGCCGTCCGGGCCCGCGTTCGCCGCGGTCAGCTCGGCTTTCAGGCCCGGCAGCGCGGCGACCTGCTCGCGCACGAGATCGAGCACGCCGGTATCGGGCGCGCGCAACGCGACCTCGAGCACGCCGGCCCGGTATTCGAGGCCGCGCAGCTGGATGCGCGTGGTGCCGTTGCCGAGCACGGGACCGAGCGCGTCGAGCAGGCGCAGCAGGCCGTCCGCCTGCACGCCGCCGCGTTCGTGTTCGAGCCGGCCGCGCATGAGCTGCGCCGGATCGATGCGCGCGAGCTGGTTCGCATCGAGGTCGGGGAACGCCTCGCGCACGGCCTCGCGCGCCTGCGCCTCGATGCGCGCGGATTCGCGCGACAGGCGCCAGACATCGGCAGCGAGCCCGGCCAGCGCGAGTACGACGACGCCCGCGGCGAGCGCCGCCGCGGTGCGCCACCAGCGCCGCCCGCGCGCGTGGCGATGGACCGGAGAAAACTCGCCGTCGAGCAGGTTCAGCGGCAGCTGGGCGAGACCGCCGGCGAGGAACGCGAGCGGGTCGCGCTGGCGCGCGTGGTACGCGTGCGCGTGCTGCGGCAGTGCGAGCGGCGTCGCCGCGCGGAAATCGAACACCTCGAGCGGATGGCGCGGCTCGGCGAGTGCGAGCCAGCCCGGCAACTCGGCGAGGCTGCAGGCGAACGCGGACCACGGCGCGAGCCGGACGACCGCGCGCGCATCCTCGATCATCACGCACGAATACGGCCCGGCCGCGCGTACCGCGAGCGATTCGGGCACGAGCGCGTCGGGCTGCACGCCGGCCCCGGCGAGGCGCGCGAGCCAGTCGCGCAGGACCGTCTTCGCGACGACCGCGACGCCGAGCGCGCCGTCGGCCTTGCGCGCGGCGGCGAAGTGCAGATCCTCGACCGGCGCGAGCAACTGGTCCTCGACCGCGTACGGGAGTGCCTGCAGCAACTGGGTCCGGCTGCGCGCGCTGAGGTTCGCCTCCGTGACGAGCACGTCCTCGGCCGGCACGAGCACGACGATCTCGTCGGCACGCGCGACGACGTCCGCGGGCGGCGCGCCCGCGACGGAGGCCGACGCACGCGCAGCGGATGGGCGCAGCCAGGTCAGGCTGCCGTCGGGGGCGAGGCGCAGCAGCAGGCGGTCGGACATCGGGGGACGGCGAAGGAAACCGCGCCGATTGTAGTCGAGAACCGCGCGCGTGCTCAGCGCGCCGTTGCAGCTTCGCTGGCCGGGTCGGCGGCGGCATCGGCGCCGACCGGCGCCGCCACCGCGAGCACGTCGTCGGCGCCGCGGCTGCGCGCGAGCACGCGCACGCCGCCCTGCCCGCGCTCGATCACGCTGAAGCACGTGAACGGCACGCCGTCGAGCACGATGTCGCCGCGCAGGAGGAAATAGCCGCTGCGCACGTCGAGCAGCGACGACGGCACGCGCAGCGACACGCCGAGCGGCGCGAGCTGGCCCACGAACTCCGCGACGCTGCCGTAGCGGGCGGCGCCGTTCTGCCACAGCGACTGCGCGGCCGCAGGCGTCGCATGGTCGAGCAGCGCCTGCAGCAGGGCCGGGGTCGCGGTGTTCAGGTTGAGGCGCGTACCGGGCGGCAGTGCGCACACGTGCGGTGCGAGCTTCGCGTAGGCCGCGGCGTCGACGCCACGCACGAGGCGCAGCTCCGACACGTGCGCGAACGGGCCGCCGCGCGGCCGGTACGGCAGCGGCTGCGCGAGGTAGCGTGCCGCCTCGACCACGGACGCCTTCTCGGGATCGAGCCAGTTCTCGACCGCCGCCGCGATGCCCGGATCGAGCGCGAGCGCCGCGAGCAGGTCGTCGAACACCGGCCGCCACGCCGGATCGCCACCGAGCGCGGCCGGCGCGAGGTTGTTGAGGTTGAAGCAGCCGCCCAGGTCCTGCATCGTCGCGCGGATGACGCCGCCCGGCACTTCCTGCGGCGGCAACGGCTGCGCCCACGGGCTCGCGTGCGTGTCCGGTTCGTTGCTGCCGAGCGCCGCGATGAGCCCCTGCGCCGCATAGGTTTCGAGGCCGAGCGCATACGCCTCGGCCTGTTCGCCGCGCAGCGTGTTGCGCGTACGCGCGTGCGCGAGTTCGCCGCGATCGAGCAGCGCCGCGACGAGGATCACCGCGAGGGCGACCACGAGCAGCGCGACGAGCAGCGCGACGCCGCGCTGGCGCGACGGCGCGTTCACGCGCTCCCTCCGCGTGGCGGTTGCGGCCGCTCGCCGTGCCCCGGCGGCGGCGTGTCGCCGCCGGGCGCGGCGCCGGACACGTTCTGCGGCAGAGACGACGGCAGTTCGACCACGCGGCGGATCTCGCCGAGCCCGGCGGGTGCGAGGCGGAACTCGACCGCGCGCGGCAGCTGCCCGTTCGGCACCGCATCCACGTCGCACGCAGGCACCTCGCGCGGCGGCCACGCGTCGCGCCAGGCACCGTCGCAGCCGTAGTAGCGAAAGCGCAGCTCGCCCGCGCGCGCGAGCAGGTCGCGCTGCAGCGGCAGCGAGTTCGGCGCGCGATCGAGCACGGTGTAGCGGCCACGGCGGAGCGTGCCGCGTTCGTTCGTGTAGACGACGCGTTCGACGTGGCTGCGCGATTCGGCGAGTGGATTCGCATAGCCGAGGCGCGACAGCTCGATCGTGTCGACGCCGCCGACGAGCGCGGGCTGCGCGACGAGGCCGTCGTTGCCGAGCACGGGGCGCGAGACTGCCTGGCGCAGGTCGCGTTCGAGCGACGACACCGCGCGGCCGATGGCGGCGAAGCGCTCCTGCTGCTCGGCGAGCGCGCCGCGCGTGCGCGCGATCGCGGCGAGGCCGCCGTACGCGGCCGCCGCGAGCGCCGCGAACACCGCGAGCGCGACGAGCAGCTCGATGAGGGTGAAGCCACGGGAGTCGGCGATCGGGAATCGGGCGTGCACGGATCTCGATGCCTCGATGGAGGCACTGCGATACCCCGATTCCCGATCGCCGGTTTCCGCCTTCATCGCAATGCGGTCCCCGCGAAGCCGCTCAGGCTCGCCGACGGCTGCTTCGACGCGGCCGCGTAGACGCGCACGTCGATACGGCGGATTTCCACGTCCGCGGTCGCCTTCACGTCGCGCTCCCAGCGCCATTCGCGACCCGCGAACGTGACGCGGCCGTCGCTGCGCCCGGTCGCGGGGAATGCACTCGCGAGGCGCGTCTCGGTGACGACGTTCGCGGCGACCCAGCCCGCGAGCGTGCGCTCGCGCAAGCCGTCGAACGACTGCACCTGCACGCTCGCCGCACGCGTGAGCGCGAGCAGCGCGATCGCGACGACCGCGAGCGCGATGAGCACCTCGACCAGCGTGAAGCCGCGCCCGGGCTTCATCGCGGCGCCTCGACGGTCTGCACGCGCACGCGGCCGTCCTCGTCGCCGTCGATGCGGCGTGGCGTCGCGTCGCCGAGCGAGAGGGTCAACGCGAACGGCGTGAGTTCGCCCGACGAGAAGCAGACGATCTGCGGCACCGCGCGCTCCGCCGTCGCCGCGGCGACGGCGCGACCGTCGCGGCGCAGGTCGAAGCCGACGCCCGCGGGCCACGTGCGTGCGCGCAGCTCGTCGTCGCGCGCGAACGAGCGCCATTGCGCGCCGTCGAGGCGCACGAACGCGTAACCGTCGCCGCCGAGCACCGCGCCGATCTCGCGACCGCCGAGTTCCGCCTGCTCGCAGGCGTGGCCGAGCAGCGCCTGGAAACGCTCCGCTTCGCCGGCGAGCCTGCGCTCGCTGCTGCCGCCGACCGCGAGCGTGAGCGCGGCCGCGAGCACGCCGACGATGACGACGACGACGAGGATCTCGACGAGGGTGAAACCGCGCGGCGCGAAGCCGCGCGAGATGCCACGCGCGCGCGCCGCCCTGTCGCGCGTGCGCCTGCGGGCGCCGGTCGCCGACGCGCGCATCGCGGCGCCGCTTACTGTTCCCAGTTGCCGACGTCGGCGGCCTCGCCGTCGCCGCCGGGCTTGCCGTCGGCGCCGAAGCTGTAGACGTCGATGCTGCCGTGCTGGCCCGGCTGCGCGTACTGGTACGGATGGCCCCAGGGATCCTTCGCCGAATGGTCGAGGTACGGCCCTTTCCAGTTCGGCGCTTCCGGCTGGCCGGACGGCTTGGTCACGAGCGCGTCGAGTCCCTGCTCCGTGCTCGGGTAGGCGAAGTTGTCGAGCTTGTACATGCTGAGCGCGGTCACGATGCCCTGAATGTCCTGCCGCGCGCGCGTGATGCGCGCTTCGCCCGGCCGCTCCATCACGCGCGGCACGACGATCGCGGCGAGGATGCCGAGGATCACGACGACGACGAGGATTTCTATGAGGGTAAAGCCGCGCGCTGCACGAGGTCGGGGGGCTGGGGACTGGCGGCTGGGCATGGCGTGCTTGTGCGGCGATGGCGATGCCCGGGATCATAGCAGCCATGACGCTCTACGCCTCCGAACTCGCCGCGCGCGACCTCGCCGTGGTCTGGCACCCGTGCACGCAGATGCACGACCATGAAACCCTGCCGATGCTGCCGATCGCGCGTGCCGAAGGCGCGTGGCTGTACGGCCACGACGGCCGCCGCTGGCTCGACGCAGTGAGTTCGTGGTGGACCTGCCTGCTCGGCCATCGCCATCCGCGCATCGTCGCCGCGCTCAAGGACCAGCTCGACCGGATCGACCATGTGATGCTCGCGGGCTTCACGCACGAGCCCGCGATCCAGCTCGCCGAGGAGCTCGTGCGCATCGCGCCGCGCGGTGGAAGCGAAAGAGCAGGAGCATCGCGGCTTTCGCCGCTCCCACACAACGCCGCTTCCGCACGAGCGGCTTCAGCCGCGACAGGTGCCCCGCTTGCCGTGGGAGCGGCTTCCGCCGCGATCGACGTAGCGCCCACCCTCACCCGCGTGTTCTATGCCGACAACGGCTCGAGCGCGATCGAAGTCGCGCTCAAGCTCTCGTTCCACTACTGGCGCAACGTCGGCCGCGGCGAACGCACGCGCTTCGTCGCGCTCACCGGCGGCTATCACGGCGAGACGCTCGGTGCGCTGTCGGTGACCGACGTCGCGCTGTACCGGCAGACCTACGCGCCGCTGCTGCTCGAGCCGATCTTCGCGCCGTCGCCCGACGCCTACGACGCCGCACCCGGCGAAAGCGCGGCCGCGTGCGCGCAGCGTCGCCTCGGCGAGCTGCGCGCGATCCTCGAACGCCACGCACCCGAATGCTGCGCGGTCATCGTCGAACCGCTCGTGCAGTGCGCGGGTGGCATGCGCATGCACGACGCGTCGTACCTGACCGGCCTGCGCGCGCTCTGCGACGAATTCGACCTGCACCTCATCGCCGACGAGATCGCGGTCGGCTTCGGCCGCACCGGCACCCTGTTCGCATGCGAACAGGGCGGCATCGTGCCGGATTTCCTGTGCCTCTCGAAAGGTCTTACCGGCGGCACCTTGCCGCTGTCCGCGGTGCTCACGACGACGCGCGTCTACGACGCGTTCTACGCCGAATACTCGGCCGGCAAGGCGTTCCTGCACTCGCACAGCTACACCGGCAACCCGATCGCATGCCGCGCCGCGCTCGCGACCCTCGCGGTGCTGCGCGACGAACCCGTGCTCGAACGCAACCGTGCGCTCGCCGCGCATTTGGACACGCGCCTCACGCCGCTCGCCGATCATTCGCACGTCGCCGACGTGCGCCGCACCGGCATGATCGCCGCGATCGAACTCGTGAAGGACAAGCGCACGCGCGAACCCTTCCCTGCCGCCGAACGCCGCGGCCTGCGCGTCTACCGCCACGGCCTCGCGCACGAGATGCTGCTGCGCCCGCTCGGCAACGTCGTGTACTTCATGCCGCCGTACTGCATCACGCCGGAGGAGATCGACCGGATGGTCGCGGTGGCGGCCGAGGGGATCGAGGTCGCGTTGCGCTAGGCGCTCGGCGATTCCGGAATCATCGCATCGCGCGATTCTCCCGATGACGGTGGTGTCGCCGACTTCGACGTGCCGAGGATCGAGCCGAGGATCACGAGCGGAAACCCGATCGCCATGCCCGCCGTGAGCGGCTCGTGCAGCACGATGACGCCGAGCAGCAACGCGACGGCGGGGTTGATGTAGGTGATCACGGTCGCGCGGCCGGGGCCGGCTTCGGCGATGAGCGCGAAGAACAGGAGGAATGCGGTCGCGGTGCAGAACACCGCGAGCGCGACGACCGAGCCGCCCGCGGCGAGGCTCACCTCGTGTGGCCAGAGGAACGGTGCGAACGGCGCGTACAGGAGGCTCGCGAGGATCAGCGAGGCGGTGACGACGCCGAGCGGCGGCACGCCGCCGAGCTTGCGGTCGATGATGATCGGGCCGATCGCGTAGCCGATCGAGGTGAGCACGACCGCGCCGACCGCGGGCAGATCGTCGAGATGGATGTCGAGGCCGACCAGCGCGGCGACGCCGGCGAAGCCGAGGCCGAGCCCGAGCAAGCGGCGCGCGCCGAAGCGGTCGTGGCCCAGGCGGGTGAGGATCACCGCGGCGATCAGCGGCACGATCGCGATGAGCAGGCCCGCGGTCGAACTCGTGAGCCGCGTCTCGGCGTGGCCGAGCAGCAGCCACGGTCCGTTGATCTCGACGAGGGTGAACGCGAGCAGCGGTTTCCAGTTGCGGAACGCGGGTGCGAGCGCGTTCGCGCGCAGCGCGACCGGTAGCAGCAGCAAGGCGCCGATCGTCGTGCGGCCGAACGCGACGACGAGTGGATCGATCTCGGCGACCGCGATGCGGATGAGCAGGTAGGGCACGCCCCAGATCACGCTGAGGGCGAGGAACAGGATCCAGCCACGTTGGGTCATGACGCCTCCGTTGCGAAGCGGCTAGCGTACGACGAGCGCGTGGTTCGCGCGCGAACCTTTCGTCATGTCCGCAAGCGCCGCAACTCAACGACGGCGCGCGATGAAGTACAGCCAGTCGCCGTTGCCGCGGTGGCGTGCCCCCCATTCGACCTCGAAACCCGCGGCCGCGAGCCGCGCATGCAGCGCGCCAGCGGGCCAGAGCACGAGGCGGTAGTCCCCGGACTCGCCATGCTCCCAAGCCTCGCCCTCGCCTTCGCGCATCGATGCGAGGAACAGGCCGCGCGGATGCAGGGCGCCCGCGATCCTGCGCAGCACGTCGTCGAAGCGCGCGCGCTCGACGTG
>NZ_DATDMY010000115.1:0-5098 GCF_036518555.1 Dokdonella sp.
CGCTCACAGGCGAACCACGCGCACCTTGCGTCCCTTCACGCCGCGCGCACGCAGGCGCTCGAGCGCCTTGCCCGCGTCGGCGCGGCGGATCGCGACGTACGAGCGCGTCGGGAACACGTCGATCTTGCCGACCGCATCGCCCGCGAGGCCGGCGTCGCCGGTCAGCGCGCCGAGGATGTCGCCGGGGCGCATCTTGTCGGTGCGGCCCGCGTCCAGGCGCAACGTCGCCATCGCCGCGTGCAGGTCGTCCACTTTGGCGACTGCGCGGATCGCGCTCCAGTGCAGCGGCGCGTCGCGCGATGCTTCGAGCGCCTTCGCGCGCTGCATTTCGCGCGGCGCGACGAGGTTGAGCGCGAGGCCCTTCGCACCCGCGCGCGCGGTGCGGCCGATGCGGTGCCGGTAGGTGTCGCCGTCGTGCGGCAGTTCGTAGTTGATGACCGCGGCGAGGTCCTTGATGTCGAGGCCGCGCGCGGCGACGTCGCTCGCGACGAGCACGCTGCAGCTGCGGTTGGCGAAGCGCACGAGCACCTCGTCGCGGTCGCGCTGTTCGATGTCGCCGTGCAGCGCGAGCGCGTCGATGCCCGCGCGGCCGAGCGCCTCGACCACGTCGTCGACGTCGCGGCGCGTGTTGCAGAACACGACGCTCGATTCCGGCCGGAACTGCGCGAGCACCGCCGCGAGCGCGGCCGGTTTGCGCGCGAGCTCCGCTTCGAACCAGCGTTCGTCGATCTCCGGCTGCTCGCCGGCGCCCTCGATCGTCACCTCGAAAGGGTCGCGCAGGAACTCATGGCCGATGCGGCGGATGTCCTCGGGGAACGTCGCCGAGAACAGCAGGCCCTGGCGTTTGGGCGGCAGGTGCTTGACGATCTCGCGGATCGCGGGCTCGAAACCCATGTCGAGCATGCGGTCCGCCTCGTCGAGCACGAGCGTGCGGATCTTCGCGAGCGGCAACGCCTGCCGCTCGATCATCTCCTGCACGCGCCCGGGCGTGCCGACGATCACGTGCGAATCCTTGCGCAGCGACGCGAGCTGCGGCCCGACCGGGATGCCGCCGGTCAGCAGCTGCACCTTGAGGTTGGGGATCGTCGCCGCGAGCTTGCGGATCTCGCGCGCGACCTGGTCGGCGAGTTCGCGCGTCGGGCACAGCACGAGCGCCTGCGGCTTGACGAATGCGGGGTCGAGCCGATGCAGCAGGCCGAGCCCGAACGCGACGGTCTTGCCGCTGCCGGTCGGCGCCTGCGCGACGACGTCGCGCCCGCCGATGAGCGCGGGCAGCGTCGCCGCCTGCACGGGCGTCATGTCGGCATAGCCGAGCGTCTCGAGCGAGCGGTGCAGGGCGGGGGGGAGGGGAATCGAGGAGAAGGAAGGCATACGCGATTCTCGCAGGTCGCGCGCGTCGTTGCGCGGTCGGCGGTTGACGCACGCCGTTCCGAGGACGATGGGGCGGGGCAAGGCGACCGGGACGGACAACGAGCAGCCCAGGCTTGCGGCTCACGTCGTGCCGAGATCGCGTGAAGTCACGCTCGCGCTAGTATACGTGTACCGCAGCGACCGCATCGGGCGTCAGTCGCCGGAAGGCTATCCATGAGACCCAACCCCATTCGAGGATTTGAGGAACTTCTCATTGTTCTGACCCTCGGCGCGTTGCTGATGGTGTCGGCTGCCGACTTCCAACTCGCATTCCTGGCCCACGTGCTGCCGGGCGAGCTCGCGATCTTTCGTCGAATCGGCCATGGGGTTGTCTTGCTTCGAAATTTGATCAGCACATGGCCTGCCTTCGTCGCTGGTCTGCTGTGCGGAATGACACTGCCCAGACGCGCGAAGCGGTACGCGTGTCTGGTAGCTGCCCCGATGGCCGTCGCGCCGTTGTTCAGCGGCATTGTTCCGATCACGGTTTCGTATGCGGTCCTCACGATCGCATTCGCCTGGGCAGGCGCCATTACCGGCCTTCGGCTCAACCCCATCGCCCGAATCCCCGCAAGCGCAGTTCCAGACGATACGTCACGGATATTGCTCGCTGGCCGCGCCCTTGCCAGTTCCGCGGTCGCGATCGCGACCCTTTGCGCCGCGGGACTCTTGCACAATGTCATCCTGGGTCGCATCAAGGAACATACGATCTCGGCACTGGTATTCTTCTCCGCGATGCCCGCTGCCGCGGCCCTGGTTCGACGATGGGTCCGATCGCCGTTTGTCGAGCGGAATGCCGGCCATTCATCGAGGTCGACGTGACCCTACGGTGCGGCCCGTTCTGACACCAGGCGTTGGCCGTCGGAAGAGCTCGACGTATGCGTATTCCACGGAGCGCAACGGCCCGCTCGATCGCCCTGGCAGGGCGGTAGGCTCCGACGGAACGAGGACAAGGCCGAAGCGTGTCCGTGAGCTGGCGCAACGAGCGGTCGCTACCGGTTCATCCGCCACGTCGGCGTCGCATCGCTTCGTGGGCTCGGCTCGACTCAGGCTTCTTCTACCCGGGAAACACTCATGCGCACATGGTCAACTGTGATGGCAGTCCTGGCGTCCGCGGCATTCGCCGTCGCTGCGTTCGCGGCCACGCCAGGTTCGTTTCAGGTATCGGCAACCCTGTCCCATGCCGGCCAACCGTTTGCGGCGCCCTCTGCCGTCGTCCGAGCAGGCGAGCCTGCGAGCATCGAGGTCACGGGCGCGGACGGTTACACGCTCACCCTCACCGTCACGGACGTGGCTCCGGACGAGATCCGGGTCGTCGCTCGTCTCGACTCGGCGTACGGTTCAATGGAGCCGACCATCGTCGTTCGCCCGGGCCAGCCTGCCAGTGTGGCAGCGGGCGACGTGGGGCTGGAGCTCACGGTGCGCCGGGACGGCGCGGCACGGGCTATTGGTCTCGGCAAGTAGCCGAGAGTTCGCGTTCGGATTCCGGAGACGGGAACACCGGTTGGCGACGAACATCGGGGATGAAGGCAGTCACGGTTCACCTGACTACCTTCACCTTCCTGCGAAGCCGACACACGCGTCGTTCGACGATCTCGCGTCGCGGATGGTGCCTACCGGTCTACCGGCCTGACCACGCCGATACCTTCGACGATGATCGTGAACATTTTCGGCCGCGGCGGATTGGGCACGATCACGCCCTGGCCACCGAGCAGCACGCGCATCGACTTGATCGATTCGATGTCGATCTGAACGGCGCGCGTGACCTGCTTGGCCGTCGTCGGAGCGGATCGGGCGGTTCTCGCACCGCTCGCGACCTTCCTGGTTCGCGTCGACGTCGTTGCTGCGGTACGCGTCGATCGCACACGCTTTGCTGTTGCCATGTCGTCCTCCTGTGGCTGCCCGACGGTGCGGGGTGGAATCACGGATGTCGCTCGGACGTCCGTGCGGGAACGAGCAGGCCGAGGCGCTTGAACACGGCGTTGCTCGCGATGAGGGGTTCGGCGATGCCGTTCGCGCGCGCGGTGGCGAGGCGCGCGCGCGCAGGCTCGAGGTCACCGAGTACGGCAAGGGTTTCGGCATTGAGCAGGGCGACCTCGCCGGGTTCGGTGCCGAGCGCTTCGGCATTGCGCACGAGTTCGCGGGCCCTGGCAGCGTCGCCGAGTTCCGCCTGGTACAAGCCGAGCGCCGCCGTCGCGCGTGCATCGCGCGGTTGCGCCTCGAGGTAGCGCTGTGCGCGCGTCGCGGCCTCGCGGTATGCGGCGCGTGCCTGATCGGCCGTCGCCGGTTCCGCCTTGAGCGCCATCCCGAGATTGGCCCAGACCATGAAGTCGAGCGGATTGAGTTCGGCGGCTTGGCGTTGCAGCGTCGCGGCCGCGGCGTAGTCGCCGGCCTGGTACCTGAGCAGGCCGAGGTTGCTCAGCGCGGCATAGCCGGGCTCGAGGTCGACCGATCGCTGCAGCGCGCGCGCGGCTTCGGCGTTGTCGCCGGCTTCCATGCACAGCGCGCCGAACGTGCCCCAAAGGCCCGCATCGTCGGGCTTCAGCGCGACCGCCTCGCGGAACGAGGCGATCGCGTCGCGGATGTCGCCGTCGAGGTAGTGCTGGTAGCCGATCTCGGACCGCACGAACGCGTCCTCGGGGCTCGCGGCGAGCGCGGCGCGGAAGTGCTCCGTGGCGAGCTCGTGCCGGCGCTGGCTCGCGTACACCTTCGCCTGGCCGATCTCGGCCTGCGCGCGCAACGCGGGCGCGGCGACGGCGCGGTACGCCGCGAGCGCCTTGTCCGCTTCACCCTGCACGCGATAGAGGTCGCCGAGCGCGAGGGCGACTTCGGCCAGCGATGCATCCATCGTCAATGCGCGCTGGCACGCGATGCGTGCGTTGTCGTAGGCGTCGACGCTGTGCGCGTTCTCGAACTTGCGGATCTCCGCCTGGCAGATCCCGGCCTGCGCGCGTGCGAAACCGCTGTCCCTGCGCAGCGCCGATCCGAACAGGCCGATCGCGCGGTCCTCCACGCCGCTCGCGTTCGCCTCGCGCAGCACGTGCAGGCCGCGCAGGTAGTCGTCGAACGCGGCGACGTCGTGCGTCGGCGTCAGGCGTTTGGCCAGTGCCTCGCGTTCGCCGGGGATCACGCCGACGAGCGACTGCACGACGTCCTCGGCGATGCGGCTCTGCGTCTCGAACACGTCGGCGAGTTCGCGGTCGTAGGTGCGGCTCCACAGCGTGAAGCCGCTCGTCGTGTCCGACAGGCGCGCGCTGATGCGGATGCGCGCGCCCTGGCGGCGCACGCTCGCTTCGAGGATGGAGGCGACGCCGAGCCTGCGGCCGAGCGCGCGCGCGTCGCTCGCGCCTTCGCGCACCGCGGGCGACACCGAGGCGGCCACCTTGAGCCCGTCGACGCCCGCGAGCGCACTGCGCATCTCTTCGGCGAGGCCCTCGGCGAAGTAGCTGTCGCCTGCATCGCTGCTGAGGCTCGTGAACGGCAGCACCGCGACCGACGGCGCGTCCTGGGCGGGCTTCACGGGCTCCGGCCTGCGCGGTCTTGCGGGCGCCGCTTGCGGGTCGGCCGCGCGGCGTAGCAGCTCGAGCTCGTTCCGCACGTCCTTCGCGGTCTGGATCCTCCTTTCCGGATCCTTCTCGAGACAGCGCTCGAGCACGCGCGCGAGGTCGCGCGGCAGGTCGGCGCGCAGGCT
>NZ_DATDMY010000116.1:0-24003 GCF_036518555.1 Dokdonella sp.
ACACTGCGTGGTCGTGCCGCCCGGACGCCATCGACCATGAACGCCACCACCCACCGCGACGATGCGCGCAGGATCGCCGCGCTGAGGCTGCGTGCCGCGTTGTACGCGTGCATCCGCGCGTTCTTCGACGCGCGCGGCGTACTGGAGGTCGAGACGCCGATCCTCGGCAGCAGCGGCAACACCGAGCCGAACATCGAGAGTTTCTGCACGCGCTTTTCCGGCAGTGCCGGCGCGGGCGCGCCCGAGCGCTGGCTGCGCACGTCCCCGGAGTTCGCGCTCAAACGCCTGCTCGCCGGCGGCGTCGGCGACTGCTACGAGCTCGGCCGCGTGTTCCGCAACGGCGAGGCGGGGCGGCGCCACAATCCCGAATTCACGATGCTCGAGTGGTATCGCGTCGGCTGGGACCATCGACGCCTCGTCGACGAGACCGTCGAGCTCGTGCAGGCGGCGCTCGCGCTCACGGCTCGTTCCGCCGGCGTCGTGCGCTGCTCCTACCGCGACCTGTTCCTGCACGGCGTCGGCGTCGATCCGTTCACGGCGACGCTCGACGCGCTGCGCGCGCCGCTCGCGGACGTGCGCATCGACGGCGCGGGCATGACGCGCGACGACTGGCTCGATTTGCTGCTCACCCATCGCCTGCAGCCGGCGTTTCCGCGCGGCCGCATCACGGTCGTGTACGACTTCCCGCCGAGCCAGGCCGCGCTTGCGCGCATCCGCGCCGATGCGCCGCCGGTCGCCGAGCGCTTCGAGCTGTATCTCGGTCCGTACGAGCTCGCGAACGGCTATCACGAACTCACCGACGCGTTCGAGCAGCGTGCTCGCTTCGAGCGCGACAACGCGCGCCGGCGTGAACGCGGGCAGCGCGAGATGCCGCTCGACGAACCCCTGCTCGGCGCATTGCCTGCGATGCCCCCGTGCGCGGGCGTCGCGCTCGGCATCGAACGGTTGCTCATGTGCCTCGCCGGTAGCGATGAAATCCGCGACGTCCTCGCGTTCGACTTCGCCGACGCCTGAAGGCGCGGCCGCCGCGCACGCGGCGGCCGCGCGTGCTCAACGCCAGGCGACGGCGCGCTCGCGCCGCTCCTGCAGGCTCATGTCGGCCTGGTTCACCAGGCGCAGGTCGCGCACTTCCCAGGGTGCACGCAGTGCACCCGCGCTGCTGTCGTAACGCAGCTCGAGCCGGCCACGACCGGCTTCCATCCACGCCGCCGACTGCGCCATCGCCGCCGGATGCAGCGCGCCGTCCGCACCCGTGCCGTACAGCACGGCGGAGACGCCGTAGCGGCTCGCGACGCGGGCCTCGATGCCGACGCCGAGCACGACACCGCCACGGTCGGCGCGCACGACGCTGCCGTCGAATCGCGCGACCGGCAGGCTGACGGCGAACGCGGTCTTCGCGTCGCGTGGCGTAGCGAGGATACCGGCGGCGACACCGAACGCATGCACTTCCCAGAGGCCTTGCCCGCCCGCGTGCGCGACCTCGGGCTTCACGTCGGCGACGTAGCTGCCGTCGCGCTGGCGCACGAAGTCGACGGCCTGGCTCGAGCCATCGGGCGCGCTGACGAGGCCGCCGAGCCGTGCAAGGGCGGCGGCGCCCTGCAGCGTCGCCCGCACGCGCAGCGATTCGCCACCGGCGATGCCATCCCGTTCGGCCACCAGCGCGAGTACGAGCATGCTCCGTGGCTCGAACACGTGCACGAGGTAACTTCCGCGCGCGGTCGGCACCGCGAGTTCGAGGTCGCCCGTGACAGTGTCGGCGAGCCGCAGCACGGTACTCCCCTGCGGTACGTCCATGCCGGCGGCGCGCAAGGCATCGGCATCGGCGGCGTCGCGGATCGCGGCGGCGTTGTCGAGACGACGTCCGTCGATGCGCAACTGGACATCCGAGGTCGCAACCGCGGCACCGGCGTCGGCGCCGTGGGGGCTGACGCGCACGACGGCGCCGGGTGCGCTCAGCGGGAGGCGGACGCCGCGCTGCAGATCGCCCGCCGTCGCGTCGATCCAGTACTCGCGGCTCTCGGCGACATGCGCACGCGGGCGCGCATCGAGGGCCTGGGTCGGCTCGAGCGCCCACGACAGCGCGACCGGCGCGCGGTCGAGGTTGGCGGTATCGGACCGCGCCGACGTCAACAGGCGAGGTGCGACGAGGTCGCCCGGTTGCTGCGCGATCAGCTGCATCGCTTCGTCCGCAGCTGCGGGAGCGGCGATGCCGGCCGCAAGGACCGTCAGCGCGACGACGAGGAGGAATGAACGGTGCTGTGCCTTGGGCATGGTCGTCTCCTCAGAGGTCGTTGCGCAGGATGGTGTCGAGGCCGAAGCACGCGCGCCGGCTCTGGTTGTGGCTCAGCGGTTCGCCGCCGGCCATGCGCGCGGTGTCGTAGAACCACACGCGTCCCGCGGCGGCGGCGCTGCTGCACTCGATGAAGCCGTCCGAGCAGCTGTTCAGCCATGCCTGCGTGATCTCGAGGCCGACGTTGAGCGAGTAGCCGCCGCAGTAGCTGTCCCCGTCCCACACCGCGGTCTCGACATCGCTGCCGATCACGTCCCAGAACCCCTTCGGCAGCGCCGGCCGGCCGCTCGTGCCGTACAGGTAGTTCTGGTTGTAGTAGGCCATCCAGCTCGTCTGCTGTTGGCGCACGGCATCGCTCTGGTAGCCGAGCAGCCAGCCGACCGCGTTCTCGAACACGTTACCGGCGATGACCGCATTCGCGAGCGGCGTGCCGGCGCTCGACGGGGCGAGCGCATTGACCCAGCGGATCCTGCCGATGATCGCGGGATAGCGACTGTCGTAGGTCGGGTTGGACAGGATCCAGCGCATGACGTTGCCGCCGTTCGAGTGCGTGATGACGACGAGGTCCGTGATGCCGCGGCTGTTGATGAAGTTCGTGAGCTGGGTGGCGAGGCAGCCGGCCGCTCGGCTGTCCCACATGTACTGGTCGAAGTCGCAGTTGATGACGACGTAGTTGGCCTGGTTGACGAGGCCCTGGCGCACCGAGTTGACCATCGTCGGTTGCCAGTAGTCGTTGTAGGCGTCGGTCTGGTGGCCCGTGCCATGGACGAACGCGACCCCGGTCGTGGCGGTGGCCGCGTGCGCGGTCGTGGCGGCTGCAGCGAGCAGCAGCGCAAAGGCGATACGCAACATCTCTCCCTCCCGGGCCGCGCGATGGCGCGGCCGATGCGGGCCCACGGCGTTCGTGCCGGAACGCGTCCCTGCAGCCGTCAGCGAAGCGGCCGGAGCATGAGTCGGAAAGCACGCGCCGACGGAATCTCCCCATTCCGTACGGTCACGTATTGACGACGGTATCCCTGTGGAAACGAGGCGTCAATTTGCGGGTGCAGCATGGCTGGCGCGGAGCAAGCGTCGTTCAGGGGGCGGGTCGCGCGCGCAAGGCGAGCGCGCAGATCAGTGCTGCCAGCGCGGCGATACCACCGGAGACGAGGAAGGCCGTGCGTCCGCCATCGACGGGCCAGAGGGCACCGGCGAGCCACGCGCCGAGCACGCCGCCGCCACCCGACGAGAAGCCGTAGAACACGCCCTGGGCATGACCGTTCATGCGCCCCGGGAAGTACGCCGCGAGCAGCTGCATGCAGGCGGCGAACAACGCGGCGAAATTCAGCGCATGGGTCGCTTGCGCGAGCACCATGAGCGGCACGTTCTCCGGCAGCAGTGCGGTGACGCACCAGCGCAGCGCCGCGGACACGAGCGCGACGAGCAGGACCGTGCGCGCGTCCCAACGACCGAAGATGCGCGCGGAGGCGAAGAACAGCGCGATCTCGACCGCAACGCCGATCGCCCAGTACGCGCCGAGCGACGACGGCCGGTAGCCGTGCTGTTCGAGGTAGATCGAGAAGAACGTGTAGTACGGGCCGAACGACATCTGTGCGAGCAGGGTGACCGCGAAGAACGCCAGCACGTCCGGTCGCTTCAGTCGCTCGCGGAAACCGTGCTCGCCGCCGGCGACGACGGCTGCGGTCGGGCCGTAGTCGTTGGCGAAACTGCTCGCGAGCAGGCCGACGAACAGCGGCAGCATGAGCCAGGGCAACCAGCGGACGGAGACATGGTCGAACACGACGCCGAAACCGGCGACGACGACGATGAAACCGATCGACCCCCATACGCGGATGGCGCCGTAGCGCTCGCTGCGCGCACCCAGGTGCGACAGCGTGAGCGCCTCGAATTGCGGCATGACCGCGTTCCAGGAAAAGCAGAACGCGATCATCGCGACGAGCAGGCCCCGGAAGTCGAGCGGAAACAGGAACGGCACGAAACTCGCGAGCGCGATCGCGCAGCCGATGCGCAGCCAGTGCGCCGGTGCCGACGAACGCGCTGCGAGCCAGCTCCAGCTGCTCGGCGCGATGATGCGCGTGCCGTACCAGAGGCTCATGAGCACGCTGATCGCGGCAACGTCCTGGCCGCGCGCCTTGAGGAACAGGCTCCAGTACGGCGAGAACGCGCCGAGCGCCGCGTAGTAGGCGAAATAGAAACTTGCGAGGCGGCGCGTCGGCACCGGTTCGGGCGTCATGCGCCGCGGTCCGTGCCGGGGTGGCGGTCGTCGGGAAGCATCAGAATTCGAGCTCGACCGCGGCGCACAGGTAATCGATCATCGGCGCGATGCGACGGTAGACGTCGACCACGTGCGGCAGCAGCTCGTCGGAGCATGCGAGCGCGTCGTCGAACGATTGTCCGGCCGCGTGGTTCCTGCGCTTGAGGTCGTCGAGCAGTTCATGCGCGGGATCGACGCCGCGAGGCGGCCGCGAGAGGCTGTCGCCGTAAAACTCGAACCGCTCGCGGAACGCCTTCGCGTGCGTCGCCTTCTTCCATGCGGCCGGGTTGGCTTCGAGGAACGCGCGGATCCTCTTCAGCGTCGCCGGCTCCGGGTGCCAGATGCCGCCACCCGCAAAACAGTCGCCGGGCTGGATGTGCAGGTAGAACGACGGCGCCTCGATCTCGCGACGGCGTTCGTGCGCGAAGCGGGCGCCGGCCCAGGTCTTGTACGGCGTCTTGTCGTTGGCGAAGCGCGTGTCGCGATGGATGCGGAACAGCGAGCCGCCTTGCGGCCGCGGATCCGCGACGTAGTGCGGGCTGATCTTCGCGAGCGGCGCCTCGATGTCGGCGATGAAGCGGAGGAAAGGGCCGCGCAGTGCGTCCTCGTAGCGCGATTTGTTCGCAGCGAACCAGGCGCGGTTGTTGTTGCGCGCGAGATCGCGCAGGAACTTGAAGGTCGCGGCGGAAAAGTAGGTCGTAGCCAAGGCGGGCATCGCGGAATGGAATGCGCCATTGTAGGGACATGACGGCCGGCGGCGCAGGTCAGAGTTCGCGCCCCCAGGCTTCGAGCGCGTCGAGCAGTGGCACGTGCGCCGCGGGGAGATCGGGTGCCGCCCGCAGGCGCGCGATCGTCGCGAAATACTGCTCGCGCGTGAGCGCGGTGATCGGCGTCGCGGTGTCGAGGCGTCGGCGCCGGAAGCCTTCCCAGCGTTCGTGCTCGACCGCATCGAGGGTCTCGGGCCAGTTGCGCGCGCGATAGCGGAACAGCAGCTCCGGATAGCGCGGGTCGCGGAACGGGAACGCGCGCGCTCCGAGCTGCTCGGGCGGCGTCTCGCGTACCGCGCGGAACAGGCGCTTGTCCGCATCGGACGGAAAACCGTCGTAGAGCGCGAGTTCCGGGTCGCTCGCCGCCGCCGGGGCGCGCGCGGCCGCGAACACGCGCTGCAGCTTCGCGGCGAGGCCCTCGGCCGTGCGCAGGCGCGCCAGGTGTGCCTGCGCGCGCTCGGGATCGAGTGCGACGCGCGCGAGATCGACGCCCTTGAGCACGCCGAGCGGCGCGAGCGCGGGCGAGCGGTTGGCATGGATCGCCTTGAGCGGGATGCGCTCGATGCCTTCGGGAAGATCCGCGCGCGGCGTGAAGACGCGATCGGCGATCTCGTCGGCGTCGAGCTGCAGCAGCGCTCCGGGGTCGGCATCGAGGTCGTACGCGATCACCGCGTTCGGCTGGGTCGGGTGCTCGGCGAGCGGCGCGATGATCGCGATGCAGCCGCGGCTGGCCGGGTAGCGCGACGACACGTGCAGCAGCGGGGTCATGCGTGCGACGTCGAGCAGCTCGAACGCGCGCTGCTTGCGTCGCAGCGCGAAATAGAACTCCCACAGGCGCGGTTGGCGCACGCGCAATAGGCGCGCGAGCCCGATGAGCGCCTCGACGTCCGATACCGCGTCGTGCGCGCGCGCCTGCGCGATGCGGTTGGCGCCAGCGAGGTGCTCGAGGCGGAAGCTCGGCGAGCCGTCCTCGCGCCGAGGCCACTCGATGCCGTCCGGGCGCAGCGCGTAGCTCATGCGTGCGAGGTCGATGAGGTCCCAGCGCGAATTGCCGTCCTTCCATTCGCGCTCGTAGGGATCGTGGAAGTTGCGGTAGAGCAGGTTGCGCGTGAACTCGTCGTCGAAGCGCAGCGAGTTGTAGCCGACGTTGCACGTCCCGGGTTCCGACATCTGCTCGTTGACGCGTGCGGCGAACTCCGCTTCGACGACGCCGTCGCGCTGCATGCGCTGTGGCGTGATGCCCGTGATGAGGCAGGCTTCCGGGTGCGGGAGCACGTCGGACGCGGGGCGGCAATAGAACGAGACCGGCTCGCCGACGGGTTCGAGGTCGAGCGTGGTGCGGATCGCGGCGAACTGGGCGGGGCGGTCGCGGCGCGGGTCGGCACCGGTGGTTTCGTAGTCGTGCCAGAGGAAGGTCTGCGTCATCGACCGAGCATAGCGCAGGGTTTCCTCCCGGCGAGGGCTTGCTAGACTGCAGCACGGGCCCCCAGGAAACCGTGCATGCGAACGCCGGACGAGAACAACCTGATCTGGATCGACCTGGAAATGACCGGGCTCGACCCGGACCACGACTCGATCCTGGAGATCGCGACCATCGTCACCGACAAGGACCTCAATGTCCTCGCGGAAGGTCCGGAATTCGCGATCCAGCATCCGCTCGAGCGGCTGCAGGCGATGGACGACTGGAACCGCAACCAGCACCGCAAGTCGGGCCTGTGGCAGCGCGTGCTCGATTCGCGCATCGACCTCGCGACCGCGGAGGCGCTGACGATGGAGTTCCTCGTGCAGTGGGTGCCGCCGGGCAAGTCGCCGATGTGCGGCAACTCGATCTGCCAGGACCGGCGCTTCCTTCATCGGCTCATGCCACGCGTCGAGCGCTTTTTCCATTACCGCAACCTCGACGTGTCGACGATCAAGGAACTCGCGCGGCGCTGGGCGCCGGAAGTCAGCCGTGGGTTCACGAAGGATTCCGCGCATACCGCGCTCAGCGACGTGCGCGATTCGATCGCCGAGCTGTGCTACTACCGGCCGTTCATGGGGCGGATCGCCGGCACCCTCGAAGCGCCGTGACGCTCGGCGTTTCTGTGCTGCGCGTGCATGTCGACGCCGGCTCCGGTTGGAGGCGACGCTGCAGCGGGCCGAACGCGCACGGGCGGTGGTCGCCGGGAGAATTCGTCGCCCGTGCCGACGCCTCGGCGCGCTGTCGCGAGGCGTGCAATTCGCCGTGACGCGCGGGCGTCAATGGAAATCGCGCGAGGCGAAGCCGAGTTCCGACAACAGCGGGCTGTAGTCGTACAGCCGCTTCGCGATCAGGTGATGCACGCCTTCGCTCGCCTCGAGCACGCCGTCGACGGCCATCACGGTCGCTTCGAGCAGTACGCGGTGCTGGCGTTCGGCGAGGGCACGCCAGACGACGACGTTGACGATTCCGGTTTCGTCCTCGAGTGTGACGAAGGTGACGCCTTTCGCCGTGCCCGGATGCTGGCGCACGGTGACGAGGCCGGCGCAGCGCAGGCTGCGGCCACGATTGGCTGCGTCCTTCGTGACATGGGCCGGCGAAACGCGACGGCGCGACAACTCGCTGCGCACGAGTGCGAGCGGGTGCGCGGCCAGCGACAGCCCGAGTGTCGCGTAGTCGGTCATTACGTCCTCGCGCATCGACGGCTCGCGAAGTTCGACCGCTCGTTCGCGCACTTTCGCCGTCGCGAGCACCGGCAACGGCACTTCGGCACCGGCGCTGTCCCAGCGCGCGCGGTAGCGATGCCCGCTGAGCGCGTGCAGCGCGCCCGCATCGGCGAGCCGCGCGCGCTCGGCCGGGGCGAGGTGCGCGCGCCGGGTTATGTCGTCGACGTCGACGAACGGCTGGCAGCGACGTGCGGCGACGAGGCGCTCGGCGAGTTCCTGCGTCATGCCGCGGACCTGGCGCAGGCCGAGGCGCAATCCGACCGCATCCGCCGCCGGCGCCACGGCCGACTTCGGCAGCGGTTCGAGCGAGCAATCCCACTCGCTCGCGGTCACGTCGACCGACAACACGCGCACGCCGTGCGCGCGTGCATCCTGGACCAGTTGCGAAGGCTGGTAGAAACCCATCGGCTGCGAGTTCAGCAAGGCACAGGTGAATGCGGCCGGATGATGGTGCTTGAGCCATGACGAGGCCCAGGCGAGCAAGGCGAAGCTCGCCGCGTGCGATTCCGGGAAACCGTATTCGCCGAACCCCTGGATCTGCTGGAAGATCCGTTCGAAATACGATTCTTCGTAACCGCGAGCGATCATGCCGTCGTGGATGCGATCGCGAAAATGGCCGAGCCCGCCGCGGCGCTTCCAGGCCGCCATCGCACGCCGAAGCTGGTCTGCCTCGCCGGGCGTGAAGCCGGCGACGACCTGGATGAGCTTCATGACCTGTTCCTGGAAGATCGGCACGCCGAGGGTGCGTTCGAGCACGGCCCTGACCGCGGAATCGCCGCGGCCGGCCTCGCGTTCGCTGCGCGATTGCGGATAGCTGACGGCTTCCTGGCCCTTCCGCCGCCGCAGGTAGGGATGGACCATGTCGCCCTGGATCGGGCCGGGACGGACGATCGCGACTTCGACGACGAGGTCGTAGAACGCGCGCGGCCGCAGGCGCGGCAGCATCGACATCTGCGCGCGCGACTCGATCTGGAACACGCCGACCGTGTCGGCTTCGCAGATCATGTCGTACACCGCATCGATGCGGCCGTCGCCGCGGTCCTTGCCCTGCGGGATGTCGTGCAGAGAGGGCCGCTCGCCGTGGTACGGATGCGTCCACAAGCCGTGCGCGTGCAGCAGGTCGAGGCATTTGCGGATGCAGGTGAGCATGCCGAGCGCGAGCACGTCGACCTTGAGCAGGCGCATCTCCTCGAGGTCGTCCTTGTCCCACTGGATGATCGTGCGTTCCGGCATCGCCGCGTTCTCGACCGGCACGAGGTGGTGCAGCGGTCGTTCGGAAATGACGAAGCCGCCGACGTGCTGCGACAGGTGGCGCGGAAAGCCGCGCAATTCGCCCGCGAGCGCGAACAGCTTCTGCAGCGTGCGGCTGGACGGATCGAAGCCGCGCTCGCGCAACACGCTTTCGAACGGCTGTCCGCTGCGGATGCGCGAGAACATGCCGCTGAGGACGTCGAGCTGGTCGTCGGGCACGCCGAGCGCGCGGCCGACGTCGCGGATCGCGCTCTTGCTGCGATAGCTGATCACGGTCGCAGCGAGCGCGGCGCGTTCGCGCCCGTACTTGCCGAAGATGTGCTGGATCACTTCCTCGCGGCGTTCGTGTTCGAAGTCGACGTCGATGTCGGGCGGCTCGTTGCGCTCCTCGGACAGGAAGCGTTCGAACAGCAGGTTGCCGTTGCCGGGATCGACGGCAGTGATCCCGAGGCAGTAGCACACCGCCGAGTTGGCGGAGGAACCGCGGCCCTGGCACAGGATCGGTGGATCCTGCGCGCGCGCCCACGCGACGATTTCCTCGACGGTCAGGAAGAAATGCTCGTAGCCGAGCTTTTCGATGAGCGCGAGTTCCTTCTCGACCTGCACGCGTACGGACGCGGGCACTCCGCCCGGCCATCGCTTTGCCGCACCGTCCCGGGTGCGCGCGCGCAGATGGGTGATCGCGTCGAGCCCCGCCGGCACGAGTTCGTGCGGGTAGCGATAATCGAGCTTGCGCAGGTCGAAGTCGCAACGCCCGGCGATGCGCAGCGTTTCGGCGAGCAGCTCCGGCGGATACAGCGCGGCGAGATCGTCGACGCGACGCAGGTGTCGCTCGCCATTCGGAAACAGCGCGTGCCCGGCCTCGGCGACGGTGCAGCCGAGGCGGATCGCGGTCATCACGTCCTGCAGGGCGCGTCGCCGACGTACGTGCATGTGCACCTCGCCGGCAGCGACGGGCGTGAGCGCATGGCGGGCGGCGAGCGCGTACAGCCGCTCGAAACGCACGTCTTCGCCGTCGTGGTGCCGTTCGATCGCGAGCCAGGCGCGGCCGCGGAAATGACGCGCGACCCATGCGGCGTGTTCCTCGTCCTGCGTCGCGTCGCCGCGAGGAACCCACAGCACGAGCACGCCGTTGCCGAGCCGTTCGGCGTCGGCGCGCATGAGCCGGTACTCGCCCTTCGCGCTGCGCCGACGCCCGGCCGTGATCAAGCGGCACAGGTCGCTGTAGCCGTCGTCGTTCGCGACGAGCAGCACGAGGCGCGGGCCGTCCGCGAGCCGCACCTCGCTGCCGACGATGAGCTTGACGCCCGTTTCTTCCGCGGCCTGCAGCGCGCGCACGATGCCGGCGAGCGAGCATTCGTCGGTGATCGCGAGCGCGGCATAGCCGAGCTTCTTCGCACGCTCGAACAACTCGATCGCGCTCGATGCGCCGCGCTGGAACGAAAAGTTCGACAGGCAATGCAGTTCGGCATAGCGTGGCTTCGCCGCGTCCGCGCGCGGATGCGGCGCTGCGTCGGCGTCCGCGGCGGGGCGGCGGCGCAGTTTGTGCAATCCGCTGCGTGGATCGTCGGCGATCGGATCGACGCCGGGCAGTCCCGGCTCGAGCGGTGCGCGCAGGCGACGGCGCTTCGGCGGGCGCGGTGGTGCGTTCACGCGAACCAGCCTTGCAGGGTCCATGGCGCATCGCGGTCTGGCGCTCGCCCCGTCTCGACGAACGCCCAGGCGCGCTGGCCGCTGCACGTCTCGATGACATAGTAGTCGCGGCGTTGATCGCCCTCGTCCCACCAGCCGCTTTCGATGCGCTCGGGACCGGCCAGCACGCGCGTCGGCCGTCCGCGCAGGGGCAGCGGCCGGCGCAACAGCCAGAACGGGCGTTGCATCGACGTCGCGGCGGAAGCAGGGTGCTGCATGGAGAGGGGCACGAAGCGCCAGGCGCGATCGGGACGATGGTCGGCCACGCAGGCGAGACCCTGCAGCGCCGCATCGCCGAGGCGCGCGCGCAGGCGCTCGACCAGCGCGGGCCAGTCGAGCTGTTCACGGCGATCCGTCTCGAACAGGTCACGATGCAGCGGGCACAGCGGCGGCAGGTCGTCGGCCCGCAGGGCGAGCGCGTGCACGGGAGCGACGAGTTCGACGCGCTCGAGTCGCGCACGCGCGAGTTCTAACAACGAGGCAGCGTCCCGTTGCGGCGCGAGCAGACCGATGTCGATGCGCGTATGCGCGTCACGCTCGTGGCCGAGCTCGATGGCGAAGCGTTGCACGCCGCCGTCGCGCGCGACGAGGAACTGCGCGAACTCGCGCACGAGGCGCTGCAGCGGAAACGCGAGCGCCGTGTGCGATTCGATGCCGTAGCCGAACTCGATGCGGCGCGCGTAGCGTTGCGGTGGCTGCCAGCGCGGCAGGGTCTCCGCGACGAGGCCGCGCATGCGGTCGAGATGGACGAGGGCGGGCTGGCCAATGCGCCGCCCGAGTTCCGCGCGCGGCAGGCGGAACAGGTCGCCGAGCGTGCGCATGCCCATGCCGTGCACGGCCGCGACGATCCTCGGATCGAGGCCGCTCGCGACGAGCGGAGCCGCATCGAGCGCGAGCGGCAACTGCGTGGGCGCGGGCAGCGCGATCGCAGGCCGGCAGGCCGCGAACACGCGAGCGGCGGTCGCGGTCGGCGCGGCAGCAAGCGTGCAGGCATGGCCGAGCCGCTCGATGTCCACACGCATCCGACGTTCGAGCGCGGGCCAGCCGCCGAACAGCTTCAGGCTCGCGCCGACCTCGAGGAACAGCGCATCGGGTCCGGCGATGCTGACGTCGGCGCTGTAGCGATAGGCATGGTCGGCGAGCGATGCGAGGGCCTGTCGCTCGGCCGCTTCATCCCGTGGCGTGGCGACGAGGCCCGGACAGAGCAGCTGTGCGCTCGCGAGTGGCTGCTGCGCACGAACGCCGGTCTTGCCGGCAGCCGCATTCGCGAGCACGACATGGCGTCGCTGCTGCGGGCCGTCGACGACCGCCTGCGGCCGATCGACCGGCACATCGGAATGGAGCGCCTCCAGCGCCAGCCGGGGGTAATGCAGGCAGACCCAGAACACGCATGCCTCGATGCATCAGGCGCGCAGCCCGAGCGCGTGCGACTGTTCGCCGAAGCGGCCGCGGCATTTGAGGATCTCGAGGCGCGGCTCCGTTTCGCCGCGCTCGAGCCGCAGCCGCAATGCCGCGGGACTCGCTTCATGCGCGGCGGACAGCGGGCGGAACACGAAACCGAAGGTGCCGCCGGTCTCCGCGGCGAGTTGCAGTCGACGCAACTGGCGATAATCGCAGCGCGGCAGCCAGTTCAACACCGCGCCGCAACACCCCGCGCGCAGGCATTGCTCGGCGGTCCAGTGCGTATCGGATGCGGTCGCGTCGATATGCACGAGCTGCGCGAGGTCGACGCCGGCCGCGGCGAGGGCCGGTGCATAAGGAATGTACGGCGGCGCCACCAGCACGACGCGCCGGCGTGCCTGGGTCAGGGTCGCGAGCGCGGGCAGCAACAGGCTGCATTCGCCGAGGCCGTCCTCGGCGACGAGGATCTCGCTGAGCGCCCCGCGTGGCCAGCCACCCCCCGGGAGCAATGCGTCGAGTTCGGCGAGGCCGGTCGGGAGCGTGTCGCTGCGCGGGGCCCTGGCCGCTCCACGGCGCCAGATGCCCGGGTGGCGCAGCACGTCGGCGAGCGCCGTTTCGTCGCGGCGCGTGGGCGCGGCAGCGGCGCGCGGTGGCACCGGAACGACAGGCGGCGCGAAGAGCGGACAGTCGCCGGTGTTCGCTACGGTTTCGGAAATAGTCGTCGTGAACATGCCGGGTCATCCGTGGCGGGGGCGGTCGGAGGGAGCGGGGCGGATCAGGCCGACGTACACGCCCTCGATCGCGAACACATGCCGCTCGGGGTCGACGTCGATCGGCGCGAAATCCACATTCGCAGGCAACAGGCGGATGCGGTCGCCGCGCTGTTCGAGCTGCTTGACGGTGACCTCGTCGTCGAGTCGCGCGACGACGATGCGGCCGTGCGCGGCCGTCGGCGTGCGGTGCACGGCGATGAGGTCGCCATCGAGGATGCCGGCATCGCGCATGCTGAGGCCGACGACGCGAAGCAGGTAATCGGCGCGCGGACGGAACAGGCCCGGATCGACGCCGTGTTCCGCTTCGATATTTTCCGCGGCGAGGATGGGGCTGCCGGCGGCAACCCGGCCGACGAGGGGAAGCCAGGTTGCCGCCGGCGCCCGCAAGCGAGACGGGAGGCGCAGGCCGCGGTGATGCGGCGATCGTTCGATGGCGCCCTTGCGGACCAGCGCCTCTACATAATCCTGCGCTGAACTATGGCTTGCAAGCCCCAGATTCTCCGCGATTTCGCGCAGGCTCGGTGCGCAGCCGTGGCGCTCGAAATGCTGCCGGATGCAGTCGAGTACGCGGCGCTGGTTGGCGGTCAGGCGCAGATCGTCCATGGCGCGAATGTACGTACATTTGTACGGTAGCGCAAGCGCCTTCAGGCTTCGTCCGGCGGGGCCGCCATTCTGGCCATGTGCTCCGCGATGCGGGTGCGCAGTCGCGCCAGGTCCTGGTTCGCCCAGTGGCGCAACCGGCCGCGATCGGCAGGCGCGAACGGCGATCTCCGACCGCAATGGGCGCCGAGCAGGGTGCAGTCCTGGGCTTGGCCGAGCAGTTCCGCCAGGCGCTTGTCGTGCGTGTCCATCCCCGCGCTCGCATCCCCGAGCGCGCGTCGCTGCTGCGAGAGGCGTCGCACGCGCCTGCGCCAGCGGTGCCAGTCGTCGGCATCGTTGCTGCCTGCCACCGCCGCGCGGGCCGCGTCGGCGCGCGCGCGACCGTGCAGCAGGGCGGCGTCCGTGTCGGACGCGTCGATCCGGTCCCACGGCAGTCCCTGCAGTGCGGCCAGCAGGGTCCGGAGCATCGCTCGCCGATTCTCCAGGCCGGGGTCGATGGCCAGCACCTTGCGCGTGCACGCGACCCGGGCACGGGCCGCCGCACGCTGCGCCCGGTGCAACAGCGCCGTCGCCTCGGCGTCCTGTGCGTGCCTCGCGAGCAGGGGTTCGAGCGTGCCCGCGAGCGCATGCGCATCGCGCAGCTTCGACAGGCCGCGAATGACTTCGCGCAGCGCGCGTTCGACCAGGCGTGCGCCCGGGCCGAGTCGCGCCGAAGCGAGCGCGAGCGTGGCCCGCACGCGGCGCATGGACTTGCGCGCCTGGTGCACCCCGGCATGCACGCGGGGACCGCGCCAGGCGAGGCAGGCGATCGCATGCGCGAGTTCGGCGCCGGCGTAATCGTGCAGCCGCGCACCGATGTCCGTGGTTTCCATCCTGCCCTCGAACGGAAGCGACGCGGACAGCATAGCGATTCCCCCCTGGTTGGTCGCCCAATCGATCGGCCTCGGCGCGACGCGGGCCCGGTCGAATCCCGCCGCCGAACCGCCGTCGTGCCGGCGGGGCGTGGTCGCATCGCCTCCGGCATCGTCGGAAAAAAAGACCCCGGCACGAGGCCGGGGTCGGAGTGTCGCAGGTACGCCGACGTGCGGCGGACCGTCGTACGACGCGTCGTTATGGCGTGATCGTGCCCTTCAACGAGACGCCCGAGTACGCCGCGTAGGCACGCACGTTGACGTAGTACGTGCCGGCCGTCGGCGCGTTGAACGTGCAGGTCTCGCTGTTGCCGGAAAGGTACGGACGGCAGTCGTAGCTCGACGTGTTCGGCGCGCTGCCGCGACGGACGTACATGTCGGCATCGCCCGTGCCGCCGGAGATCGTGAACACGACCTTCGTCTGGCCCGACGGAACGACGAGCGTGTAGTTCGGCGAGGTCGTGCCCGTGGCCTGCGATGCGAGCGCGACCGGCACGCCACTCGTGAGCACCGTACCGCCGCCGCCGCCGCCACCGGTGCTGTAGCTGCCGGTGAGGCTCATGCCGGAGAACGTGCTGTAGGCGTGGACGAGCACGTAGTACTTGCCGGTCTGCGCGGTCGTGATGTTGCAGGTCTCGTTGTTGCCGGAGACCCACGAGCGGCAGTCGTAGCTCGAGGTCGTCGGCGCGGAACCGAACTTCACGTAAAGATCCGCGTCACCCGAGCCGCCCGAGGTGACGAACTTGAGGCCGGTCGCGCCCGACGGCACGTCGAGCGTGTACAGCTTGTCGCTGCCGGTCGAACCGGAGATGCCGGTCACCGCGACGCCGTTGGTGAGCGGAGTCGGCGTACCGCCGCCGCCACCGCCGCCGCCGTTGCAGCTCACGCCGACCGCGGCGAACGCGGCCGTGACGTCGGCCTTGACGAAGCCGAGGTCGGTCGCGGCGGTTTCCACGCCGCACGCACCGCTGTTGAACGTGCTCGACGGCGTCCAGTACAGGCTGTTCGCGCGCGCGAACGACTTGAATGCCTTGACCGTATCCCAGCCGGACGTCTTGGCGAGCGTGCAGAACGCCTTGTTGTAGACGCCCGAGGAGTAGTGCACGTCGAGCGAACTGGTGTAGTTCGCGGCGTTGTCGATCGAGGCGCCGTCCTGGGTCGGATTGCACATGTAGCGCAGCGCACCCGACGCCTTGAAGATCTCGGGACCGACGAGGAAGTCGTTGCTGCCCTTCCAGTAGTACTCGGTCGCCTCGCCGCCCATGTCCGAGAACGCCTCGTTCATGCCGCCGGACTGGCCGGAATAGGTGAGGTTGGAGTGCTGTTCGGTGAAGCCGTGCGAGACCTCGTGGCCGGCGACGTCCACGCTCACGAGCGGATAGAACGTGCTCGCGCCGTCGCCGAAGCTCATGGTCGAGCCATCCCAGAACGCATTCTCGTAGCTCGAGCTGTAGTGCGTGCGCATGACGAGCTGGAACGTGAGCGCCTTGACGCCCATGTACGCGTTGTACATGTTCTGGATCACGCCGCCGAAGTAGTGTGCGTCGTTCAGCGGCGAGTAGGCGCCGTTGATCGTCTTCACCGTGTTGCGCGGGCAGGTGTAGGAGAACGCGGTCGTGCTCGACGTGCCGCCGTTGAGGTTCACCGTCTTGACGTCGGTGTTGTTCATCGTGCAGGTCGAACCGCTCTGCGCGACGTCGAGGTAGCCGTAGCGGCCGCCCGAGCCCCACTCGTACTGACCCGTCTTGGCGTTGCCGCCCGGGCCGGTGCCGATGGCCGACGTGGTGAGGCCGTCCCAGCGCTTGAGCACATTGCCGCTCTGCGCGTCGACGATCACGAACGGACGGCGCGGCTCGCCACCGCCGACCTTGTCGGCGAAGAACGAGACCACGTAGACGAGCTGGGCGTAGCCCTTGTCGTCGACGTAGATCATCTCGCGCGATTCCTCGCGCTCGGTCCGCACGTTGCGGCCGATGCGTTCGCCCGCCTTCGCGACCGCGAGTGCGTTCGCCGCCGTCAGCCTGGCCGTCGCACTGCCGAGGTCGGCTGCGAGGCCGTTGACCTGGCGGCCGAACAGCCCGAGCACTTCGCCCTTGCCGTTCTCGGAGACGACGACGTGCTCGCCCCAGACCGGGATGCCGCGAAACGTCTGCTGGTAGCGGAAATGGCGCGTGCCGTCGGCCTCGTCGACGACCGCGATCTGCTCGAGTGCCGAGCCGCTCTCGAGACCGAGCATCTCGGCATGGCGTTCGTCGGGGCGTGCGGCGGCACCCATGCCGGCGACCGCCGTGGCGTAGGTCGAATTCAACACCTTCGTATCGGCCCCGTGCACGTCCACGACGGTGGCGGCGGAAGCGGAAGCAGCGAACATCGCAAGAAACAACGGTGACAGCGTAACTGCCGCCGACAGGCGGCGCGTCGTCTTGATCACAGATTGACTCCCCAGCAGATGACGGATGGTTTGGTGCCGCCGGAGCGGCGCGGATACCACGGGCCATCGGGGAGATCGCGTGCGCACAGGCACGCACACGGGATACGCACGCAGGAGCAGGCGTCCCTCACGCCCGGCCCGGATACACGAGATCTTTCCCCAAAGACCGCGCCTGCGGCCCCTCTCTGAACCCAGGCGCGGACGGCACCCTAGCAGTGCGAGTGGCGAAAGTAATGCTGCGCGGCAGCGTAGACACGGCGACGGCTCGCGCGCGCATGGCATGGAGAGCGGGATCGTCGTCGATGCCGCCATGCGGTGCGCACGCTCGCGCCGTCGAAACGGCCTCGTCGCCGGATCTTGCGATGCCCGATGCGTTGGCGTGCGAGGCCGACCCTTCGGCGCAGACGATGCTGCGCCGAGAGCGGCGTGCGGTCGGCCGCGGCGAACCGCGGCGATCAAGTCGAGCGACGTCGGCGCTCGGGCGACGTCACTTCGCCTTGTGCTTCGCGAGCTTGAGCCAGGTGTCGACGACGGTGTCCGGGTTCAGCGACACCGACTCGATGCCCTGGTCCATCAGCCACTCGGCGAGATCCGGATGATCGCTCGGGCCCTGGCCGCAGATGCCGACGTACTTGCCCTTCGCGCGCGCGGTGCTGATGGCCATCGCGAGCATCTTCTTGACCGCCGGATCGCGCTCGTCGAACAGGTTGGCGACGATGCCGGAGTCGCGATCGAGGCCGAGCGTGAGCTGGGTGAGGTCGTTCGAGCCGATCGAATAGCCGTCGAAGATCTCGAGGAACTCTTCGGCGAGCAGCGCGTTCGACGGCACCTCGCACATCATGATGATCTTGAGGCCGTCCTTGCCCTGCTCGAGGCCGTTCTTCCTCAACACTTCGATCACCTTGCGGCCTTCCTCGAGCGTGCGCACGAACGGGATCATGACCCACGCGTTGGCGAGGCCCATCGTCTCGCGCACCTTCTTCATCGCGCGGCACTCGAGCGCGAACGCGTCGGCGAAGCTCGGGTCGACGTAGCGGCTCGCGCCGCGGAAGCCGATCATCGGGTTCTCCTCGTGCGGCTCGTAGCGCTTGCCGCCGATGAGGTTCGCGTACTCGTTCGACTTGAAGTCGGACAGGCGCACGATGACCGGGTTCGGCGCGAACGCGGCGGTGATCGTCGCGATGCCTTCGGCCAGGCGGTCGACGTAGAAGTCCACCGGGCTCGCGTAGCCGGCGCTGCGTTCGTCGATCTGCCGCCTGGTGTCGGCGTCCTGCTTGTCGTATTCGAGCAGCGCCTTCGGGTGCACCGCGATGTGGCTCGCGATGATCATCTCGAGGCGGGCGAGGCCGACGCCCGCATTCGGCAGCATCGCGAAATCGAACGCGCGCTCCGGGTTGGCGACGTTCATCATGATCTTCAGCGGCGCCGGCGGCATCGCGCCGAGGTCGGCCGTTACGCGGTCGAATTCGAGGCGGCCCTCGTAGATGAAGCCGGTGTCGCCCTCGGCGCACGAGATCGTCACGTCCTGGCCGTCTGTAATCGCGTCGAGTGCGTTGCCGGTGCCGACCACCGCAGGGACGCCGAGTTCGCGCGCGATGATCGCCGCGTGGCAGGTGCGACCGCCGCGGTTGGTGACGATCGCGGCGGCGCGCTTCATCACCGGTTCCCAGTCGGGATCGGTCATGTCGGCGACGAGCACGTCGCCGGGCTCGACCCGGTTCATGTCCTTGATCGAGCGGATCACGCGCGCCTTGCCGGCACCGATCTTCTGGCCGATCGAGCGGCCTTCCGCGAGCACCTTGCCGCGCGTCTTCAGCTGGAAGCGCTCGATCTGCGTTGCGCGCGCACGCGACTTCACGGTCTCCGGGCGCGCCTGCAGGATGTAGATCTTGCCGGTGTGGCCGTCCTTGCCCCACTCGATGTCCATCGGGCGGCCGTAGTGCTCCTCGATCACGAGCGCCTGCTTCGCGAGCGCGTGCACGTCGTCGTCCGTGATGCAGAAGCGCGCGCGGTCGGCCGCCGGCGTTTCCTCGATCGTCACGCGCTCGCCGGGCTTGCCCGAGTAGACCATGCGCTGCTGCTTCGAGCCGATCTGCCGGCGCAGGATCGCCGGCTTGCCCTGCGCGAGGGTCGGTTTGTAGACGTAGAACTCGTCCGGGTTGACCGCACCCTGCACGACCATCTCGCCGAGGCCGTAGCTCGCGGTGACGAACACCGCGTCGCGGAAGCCCGACTCGGTGTCGAGCGTGAACAGCACGCCCGAGGCGCCGACGTCGGAGCGCACCATGAGCTGCACGCCGGCCGAGAGGAACACGTCCTCGTGCTTGAAGCCATGATGCACGCGGTAGGCGATCGCGCGGTCGTTGTAGAGCGAGGCGAAGACTTCCTTGACCTTGTGCAGTACGTCCTCGATGCCCGAAACGTTGAGGAACGTCTCCTGCTGGCCCGCGAACGACGCGTCGGGGAGGTCTTCCGCGGTCGCCGACGAGCGCACGGCGACCGCGATGTCGCTGGCGCCGGCGTCCTTGCAGAGCCTCGCGTAGGCCTCGCGGATCGCCTGGTCGAGATCGGCCGGGAGCGCGGTGTCGACGATCCAGCCGCGGATCTCGGTACCGGCCGCCACGAGCGCGTCGACGTCCTCGACGTCGAGCGCGGCGAGGCGGTCCTGGATGCGGCGCGCGAGGCCGCTCTCCTCGAGGTAGGCCTGGTAGGCCTGCGCGGTCGTCGCGAAGCCGCCGGGCACCGATACGCCGAGCTGGGCGAGGTTGCCGATCATTTCGCCGAGCGAGGCGTTCTTGCCGCCGACCTTGCCGAGATCGGACATGCGCAGCTCATCGAGCCAAAGGACCAGGTCGCTCAAGGGGATACTCCGTGGGAAGAGAGGGCCGCATTGCGGCAGCGCGCAATTTTCGGGCTTTGGCGCGGTCGGGGCAAGCCGCAACGCCGGCGCGGCGCGCGGGCGCGGCGGGGCAGCGGAATCGACGCCCGCTTCCCGTAGACTCGCCCGGCCACGACGTCCCGGGAACCCCATGCGCCGCACGATCTTCTACATCTCCGACGGCACCGGCATCACGGCCGAGACGATCGGCCACAGCGTGCTCACCCAGTTCGATTCGGTCGAGTTCGACACCTTCCGCATTCCGTTCGTCGACGACGAGGACAAGGCGCGCGCGGCGACCGTGCGCATCCGCACCGCGTACGCGCAGAGCGGCGCGCGGCCGATCGTCGTCAATACGATCATGGACCAGAAGCTCAGCGACATCGTCGCCGAGAGCGGCGCGCTCATGCTCGACGTGTTCGCTCCGTTCCTCGGCCCGCTCGAGGCGGAACTGGGCACGATGCGATCTTCGCGCGTCGGCAAGGCGCACGGACTGACCGACTTCACCGAATACGAGGCGCGCATCAACGCGACCAACTACGCGCTGAGCCACGACGACGGCATCGACGTCAACTATGCCGACGCCGACGTCATCCTCGTCGGCGTTTCGCGCGTCGGCAAGACGCCGACCTGCCTGTACATGGCGCTGCACTACGGCGTGCGCGCGGCGAACTATCCGCTCACGGAAGAGGATCTGGAGCGGCTCGAGCTGCCGCGGCGACTGCTTCCGCACCGTTCGCGGCTGTACGGCCTCACGATCGAACCGCAGCGCCTCGCCCAGGTGCGGCAGGCGCGCCGCCCGGGCAGCCGATACGCCGAAATCAAGCAATGCCGCTGGGAACTCGAGCAGGCCGACAAGCTGTTTCGCCGCGATGCGATCCCGGTGCAGAACACCACGCACACCTCGATCGAGGAGATCGCCAGCAAGATCCTCGCCGAACTCGGCATCGAGAAGCACATGTTCTGACCCGACAGGCGCGCGCGCGGGCACGAGGCGCGGCTGCACGCCCCTGAGGCGAATCACCCAGGCGCGTCTTGACGTGGCCGGGAAGGGAGGCGCTAATCGGTGCCATGAACAGCATCCGGCCCGCGATCCTCCGGGGCGCGCTCGTCGCCGCCATCGACATGGGCGCGCTCGGCACATCACTCGCGGCCGAGCGCGACCTGCTCGTGAACCCGGCGGCCCAGCCCGGCGACGAAGCGGGCATCGGGGTGGCCGGCGCCGCCGCGCAGGTCGCCACCGGCGCGCCCGGCGAAGCGGCCGCGCGCGGCGCCGCCTACGTCTTCGATTGTTCGGGGGCGGCGTGCGCGACGCCGCAGCGCATCGCACCGGGCGACCTTGCCGAAGGCGATCGTTTCGGTGCCGCACTCGCGATGTCGGGCGACACGCTGGCCATCGCAGCGACCGGCGCATCGCCGGGCGCGGTCTACGTCTACGTGCATGTCGGTGGCGTCTGGATGCAGCAGGCGCGCATCGCGCCCGCCGGCGTCGCGGGCGAACGCTTCGGCATCGCGCTCGCACTCGACGGCGATACGCTCGTCGTCGGCGCCGATCGTGCCGATGCGCGCGCGGGCGCCGCCTACGCGTTCGTGCGCATCGGTACGGGCTGGGCGCAGGCCGCCCGGCTGACGCCGCTCGATGCGCACGCGGGCGACGCGTTCGGACGTTCGGTCGCGATCGACGCGGGTACCATCCTCGTCGGCGCGCCGCTGGCCCCCGGCGCGGGCGCGGGCAGCTTCGCGCGCGGCGCCGTTTATGCGTTCGTCGGCGGCGGCTCGAACTGGACTCAGCAGGCGCGCCTGGCGCCCTCGTCGCTCGCCGACGGCGACTCGTTCGGACTCGCCGTCTCGTTGAGCGGCGATCGCGCCGCGATCGGCGCGCCGATGGCGCAGGCGCGTGCCGGCAGCGCCTACGTGTTCGAGCGCAGCGGTTCCGCGTGGAGCGAGCGCGCACGCCTCGTGCCGACCCCGGCTGCCGCCGGCGACCGGTTCGGCTGGTCGGTCGCGATCGAGGGAACGGCCGCGCTGGTCGGTGCGCCGTACGCGTGGGGTGGCTGCGGTCGCGCGACCCTGTATCGCACGACGAACGGATCGAACTGGTTCGCGACGACGGACGCGGATGTCGCCGTTCCGCTGCCGGAGACGCTCGCCGGCTGGGGTGTTTCGATCGACGGCGCGCGTTGGATGATCGCGGCGCCCGGCTACGCGGCCGGCGCCGAGCATCGTGGTGCGGCCTACCGCTTCGGCGGCGGCGACGCCGTGTTCTCCGACGGCTTCGAGCCCTCGGCGCTGGTCGACGCCTGCAACTGATGCTTCAGTCGAGCAGGCGGTGGCGCACCGCGTAGCGGATGAGTTCGGCCGTGTTGCGCACCTCGAGCTTGTCGAGCACGCGGAAGCGATGGTTCTCCGCGGTCTTGGTCGACGTACCGAGCTTGCGGGCGATCTCCTTCGTCGTCAGCCCCTCGGCGATCAGGTGGAATACCTCTCGCTCGCGCGTCGTGAGATCGCGATAGGGATCGGCGAGCGCCTGCCCGGGGCTGTGCACCTGGCGCGCGAGCACGGCGGACGCATGCGTGCCGAAGTAACCGCGCCCCGCGGCGAGCGAACGCACGGCCTTGAGCAGCTCGCCGGACGCGCTGTCCTTGAGCAGGAATCCCGAGGCGCCAGCCCGCACGACGTGCAGCACGTACTCCTCCTCGGCGTGCATGGTCAGGACGAGGATGCGTGCCGATTCGAGTTCGCGCGTGAGGCGCCGCACGACTTCGATGCCGTTGAGGCGGGGCATCGATATGTCGAGCACGACCACGTCCGGACGCAGTCGCAACGCGAGTTCGACCGTCTCGATGCCGTCCGACGCCTGCGCGACGACCTGGCAATCGCCGCTCGCGTCGATCAGCGCGACCAGCCCGTCGCGCAGGATCGTGTGGTCGTCGGCGACCAGTACGCGGATCGTCTTCATGCCGCCATCCCGCCGGCGATGGGCAGCGACGCGCGCAACTGGAATCCTTCTCCCGCGCGCGAGGACAGCACGAGGTCGCCACCGAACAGGCGCACGCGCTCGCCGATGCTGGCGAGGCCGGTACTCTCGCCGCTGCGCGACTTGTCGAGCGCCGCATCGACGTCGCAACCGATGCCGTCGTCGACGACGAGCAGCTGCAAACGGTCTCCCCGAGCCGCGAGGCGCAGCACGACGTTGCGCGCGCGCGCGTGCTTGTGCGCGTTCGTCAGCGCTTCCTGGGCGACGCGGAACACGAGGGTGGCGAGGCTCTCGTCGATCTCCGGCAGCGTCCCGACGTCCACTTCGATCGCGCACGCATCGCTGCCGGCCTGTCGCGCGAGCCAGCGCAGCGCGGCGTCGAGGCCGAGATCGTCGAGGACCTGCGGGCGCAGCAGGCGCGACATCGCGCGGGTCTCCTCGACCGCGATCTCGCACAATGCGATCGCCTCGCGCAGGGCCGCGCTGTCGGTGCGCTCGGCCGCGAGTGCGTCGAGGCGGTGGCGCAATGCGGTCAGGTGCTGGCCGATGCCGTCGTGCAGGTCGCGCGCGAGGCGTCGCCGTTCGTCTTCCTGCACGCGCCAGACCGAGCGCGCGAGGTGGCGGAAGTGCTGCTCGCTCGATTGCAGTTGCGCGAACAGTTGCTCCTGCTGCTCGCGCATGCGTGCAAGCACCTCGCGCATGTCGGGTGCCGGCGCCTCGAACAGCGGTGGCACGCGCCGCGGGCGGTCGCTCATCGCGCGACCTCCGTTTCGAGCGCGAGCGAACGCGCGAGCGAGGCGAGCGCCTCGCGGCTCGCCGGCGGGGCGTTCGCGAGCACGCGCGCATACGCCGAGCGCGCCTCGCGTCGCGCTTCGTCCGCGGGCGCGCCGGTCATGTAGCGGGCGGCGAGGGCGTGGATCGCGAACGCGCGCGCGTAGGCGGGCAGCCGTGCGAGCAGCGCGCGCGCCTCGCGCCACGTCGTCGCGGGGTCCTTGCCGCCGAGTTCGAGTTCCGCTTCGGCCAGCCGCAGCCGCAACGGTACGCTCGCGTACTGCGTCGCGTCGCCGCGCGCCTGGGCCAGCTCGCGCGACGC
>NZ_DATDMY010000117.1:0-3182 GCF_036518555.1 Dokdonella sp.
GCGGTGTCGGTGTAGCGCTCCTGCGGGTGGAACAGTTCCTCGAACAGCTTCTCGCCCGGGCGCAGCCCGGTGTAGACGATCGCGATGTCGCTGCCTTCATGCTTGCCGGCGAGGCGGATCATCTGCTCGGCGAGGTCGCGGATCTTCACCGGCTCGCCCATGTCGAGCGCGAAGATCTCGCCGCCCTGCCCCAGTACCGCCGCCTGCAGGATCAACTGGCAGGCCTCGGGGATGGTCATGAAGTAACGCGTGATCTCGGGGTGCGTGACCGTGACCGGCCCGCCCGCTCGGATCTGCTCGCGAAAGCGCGGCACCACCGAACCCGCCGAATCGAGCACGTTGCCGAACCGCACCGTGATGAAGCGCGTACGCGAATGCTGGGCGAAGTTCTGGCAGAACAGTTCGGCGACGCGCTTGCACGCGCCCATCACGCTGGTCGGATTGACCGCCTTGTCGGTTGAGATCAGCACGAAACTGTCCGTGCCGTGTCGATCCGCGGCTTCCGCGACGGTGCGCGTGCCGAGCACGTTGTTGCGGAATGCCTCGCGCACCTGCCCCTGCAGCAGCGGCACGTGCTTGTAGGCGGCGGCATGGAACACGACTTCGGGTCGCGCTTCGGCGAAGACGCGTTCGCATGCCTTCGCGTCCCCGCAGTCGCCGAGACGTGCGTTGAGCAACAGGTCCGGATGCTCGTGCCGCAATTCCTGCTCGATCACGTAAAGGTTGTACTCGGACTGGTCGAGCACGCTCAGCGACTCGACGCCGAGGCGCGCGACCTGTCGGCACAGCTCGGAGCCGATCGAACCGCCGCCGCCGGTGACGAGCACGCGCCGGCCCGCGAGGCGGGTGCGGATGGCGGTCCAGTCGAGGCGGACCGGCTCGCGGCCGAGGAGGTCCTCGATCGCGACCTCCTTGAGCTCGTTGAAGCTCGATCGTCCCGCGACGACGTCTTCGAGCCGGGGCACGGTGCGGAACGGCAGCCCGGTCGCCTCGCACAGGTCGACCGCGCGTCGCATCTGCGCCTTGTTCGCGGCCGGCATCGCGATCACGAGCATCTCGGCGGCGGTCTCCCGCGCGAGTTCGGGCAATTGGCCGAGGGAACCGAGCACGGGAATGCCGTGCACGCGCGAACCGCGCAGCTGCGGATCGTCGTCGAGGAAACCGACCGCCGCATAACGGTTCTCGCGACGCAGGTCGCGGACGAGGGCCTCGCCCGCCTTGCCTGCGCCGAGCACGAGCACGCGCTGGCTCGGCGCGCGCGAGACGAAGTCGAGCCGGCTGTCCTTCCAATAGCGGTACAGCAGGCGTGGCGCGCCGAGCAGCAGCGCGAGCACGAGCGGGTAGACGACGAGCACGGTGCGAGGAACGGTCTCGAGGCGGTTGTAGATCGCAAGCGCCATCGCGATCGCGAGCGCGCCGAGCACCGCGGCCTTGGCGATGTTCCACAGGTCGGGCAGGCTCGCGAAGCGCCACAGCCCCTTGTACAGCCCCGTCCACCAGAAGATCGCGCCCTGCGCGGCGAGCACGATCCACACTTCGGGACCCAACAGCGCGACCGGCGACGGATTCGGCGCGAGCGACCAGCGCATCATGCTGACCGCGGTCCAGGCGAGCCACACCATGAACATGTCGTGGGCGACGACGGCGAGGCGCGGATGGATCGCCGCGACGGCCCTACGCGGCAGCATGGGCACTCCGTTCGCGCACGCGGCGCAGGCACCACCGCTTGCCCGCCCACCATGCGACGCTCGCGAGCGCATACACGGCGATCGCGGGAGCGAGCCCGAAGCGCATCGGGGAGGTCGGTGCGTGATTCATCCAGCCAACGACAGGCAAGGCCACGAGCAAGTTCCAGCCCATGTAGAGCGCGACGACCCGGGCGTGCGAGAAGCCGGCGCGCACGAGCCACTGGTACAGGTGCTCGCGGTGCGCACTATACCAACGCCGCCCGCCAAGCATGCGCGAGACGAGCGTGCAGGTCGCATCGGTGACGAAGGCCGAGCACAGGACCAGTCCGCTGGTCGCGGCGATACGGGGATGGGCGACCTGCCACAGCACGGCGACGCCGATGACGAAGCCGAGCACGCCGCTGCCGACGTCGCCCATGAAGATGCGCGCGCGCGGGAAATTGAACGGCGCGAATCCCGCGCAGGCGGCCGCGCACGCGAGCAACAGCGCACTGCCCTGCACGCCGTGGACAGCCGTCAATGCGGCGAGGACGACGAGCACGAACATCGCCTGCAGCACGAGCAAGCCATCGATGCCGTCCATGAAATTGTGCAGGTTGATCGACCAGGCTAGCGCGAAGGTCACGCCCGCCCCGGCAACCAGGGCGAACACATGCGTGCCCGCGGTGCCGGCGGCGCCGGCGAGCGGAATCGCAGCGAGCACGAACAATGGCCCGGCGAACACCCATGCGGCAGCGAGCACGTGCATCGCCAGGCGCTTCGGCGCGGACAGTCCGCCGTGATCGTCGAGCCAGCCGACGCCGGCGATGCCCAGCACCGGCGGCAGCAACAGCGCGAGGTGCTGTACAGCGCCGTCCCGGACCGCGAGCGCAAGGCCACCGGCGATCATCGCGACGACGATCGCGATGCCGCCACCCCGCGGTGTCGGCGCGTCGTGCGAGCGGCGCTGCCCGGGCAGGTCGTACAGGCGTCGACGATGGGCGTAGCGGATCGCCCATGCGGTCAGGACCGACGCAAGCGCAGCCGTCGCGACGACGATCGCCGAGGAAGCCGCGAGGCCTTCAGCATATCGGTCGGCCATGCGGAACCGTGCCGCCCTACTCGCCGACGACGCCGTGGATCGGCCGCACCGAACCCCAGCTCTTGCAGCTCGGGCACTGCCAGTGGTGCGCCTTCGCGCCGAAGCCGCAGCGGTTGCAGCGGTACATCGCCTTGCCCTCGACGAGCTGGCGCGTGAGGTCGCGCAGCGTGAGGAAGTTCTCGCGCGCCTCGCCGCTCGCCGTGTGCAGGTTGACGTCGATGAGCGCCATCAGCGCGCGCACCGACGGTCGCTGACGGAGCATGCGGTTGAGAAAGTCGACCGCCGCATCCTCGCCGCGCGTGGTCGCGTAGAGCTTGGCCAGAGCGAGCACGGGCGACACGCCCTGATAGCGTTCGGTGATGTCGAGCAGGAACTCCTCGGCGCGCTGCATGCGCTGCGCGCGCGCGTAACAG
>NZ_DATDMY010000118.1:0-9465 GCF_036518555.1 Dokdonella sp.
GCCGGCGAGTGCAGCGCCCGCCGCTCCGTCCGCGTCCGCGACGCCGGCCATGCCTGCCGTCGAGGTCGTGGAAGCCGACGACGTGACGCTGATGTACGAGGGCAAGCGCTGCATCCACGCGCGCTTCTGCGTGACCGGCGCGCCGACCGTGTTCCTCGCCAACGTGCAAGGGCCGTGGCTGCATCCGGACACGATCCCGGTCGAACGCCTCGTCGAGGTCGCGCACGCGTGTCCATCCGGCGCGATCCGCTACCGGCGCAAGGACGGCAAGGCCGATGAGCCGGCGCCACCGGTCAATCTCGCGCGCGTGCGCGAGGCGGGGCCGTATGCGTTCCACGCCGAGCTGCGCATCGACGGCGAGCCCGCCGGATACCGCGCCACGTTGTGCCGCTGCGGTGCATCGAAGAACAAGCCGTTCTGCGACGGCAGCCATCACGACGTCGCGTTCGCGGCGACCGGTGAACCGCCGACGACGGGCAATACCGACATGCTTCCGCACAGGGACGGTCCGCTCGCGATCGAGCTGCAGCGCAACGGACCACTGCATGTACGCGGCAACCTCGAGATCGTGAGCGGCACCGGCCGCATGGTCAGCCGCGTGACCGACGTGCGGCTGTGCCGCTGCGGAGGCAGCGCGAACAAGCCGTTCTGCGACGGCACGCACGCGCGCATCGGCTTCACGAGCTGAGCGCGGCCACGCGACGCTCAGGGGACGCGATCGTCGGCGCTGCGCACTCGATCGCGGCCTTCGCGTTTGGCCTGATAGAGCGCGATGTCGGCATTGCGCAACAGCGCATGCGCGTCGGCGGCCGCCGCGAGGATCGCGCTCGCGACGCCGGCGCTGATCGTCACGCGACGAACCTGCTTCGTGCCGGGCACCGCGATGTCGCGGGCGGCGACCGCGGCGCGGATGCGCTCGGCGAGCGCGACCGCGGTCGTCGCATCGGCGCCCTCCAGCAGGCACGCGAACTCCTCGCCGCCGTAGCGCGCGACGAGCGCGTCGGCGGGCATGCCGTCGCGAAGCGTGCGCGCGACCGCGCGCAGCGCTTCGTCGCCGGCCGGATGGCCGTGGCGGTCGTTGTAAGCCTTGAAGTGGTCGACGTCGACGAGGATCAACGCGCACGGGCGCGCGCGCACGGGATCGCGCTCGAGCGTCTCGAGCAGCCGGCGCCGGTTGGCGAGACCCGTGAGCGCGTCGACGTAGGAGAGTTCGAGCAGGCGCGCGTTCGCCTCGTTGAGCTCGACCGTGCGCGATGCGACGCGCAGCTCGAGCTCGCGCCGTTGCGCCTTCAGCGCACGTACGCGCCAGAGCACCGCCGCGTAGCCGAGCAGCACGAGCGCGGCCGCGCCGGCGACGCGCGCCCAGGCTTCCTGCCACCAGCGCGCCTCGACCTCGATCGCGACGTCGAGCGGCGCGCTCACGTTGCCGGCGTAGTCGCGCCCCTCGATGCGCAGGCGATAGCGGCCCGGTGGCAGCGCGTTGAACGTGCGTGAGCTCTGCGCGGTCCACTCGCCCGGCGACTCCTCGTAGCCGACCAGCTGCGAGCGATAGCGCGATTCGCCTTCGCGCTGCCACGAGAGCAGCGAGTAGTCGATCGCGATCTCGTGCGCTGTGGGCGCGACGCGCAAGGACGTGCCCTCGACCGCTCGGTCGTCGACGCGCAGGCCGATCAGCTCGAGCGCTTTCGGTTGCGTATCCTGCACGGCGCGCTTCGGGTCGTAGACGGTGAGGCCGCCGAGCGTGCCGGCCCAGTAGCGGTCGTGCGCGTCGATGAACTGTGCGCCACGGTTGCATTCGTCGTGCACCATGCCGTCGCTGCGCGTGAACACGCGCGAGGCATAGCGGTTCGACTGCGGCACGAGCAGCTGCACGCCGTTGTTGGTGCAGATGTAGACGCGGCCATCGTGGTCGCTCAACGCGCTGTAGGCGGTCGAATCCGGCGGTGGCGGCAGGTCGTCCGCGAGCACGCGCGGGTGCCGTGGATCGGCGACGTCGAGCCGCACGATGCCGGCGCTGATCGTGCCGAGCCACAGCACCGGCGACCCGACCGCGGATTCGATCAGCGTCGCGCCGAGCAGGTCGAGGTCGGGCAGGCCCGCGTCGCGCCCGAGCAACGTCCAGCCTCGCCGTCGTAGCGCGCGAGACCCTGGTTCGACGTCGCCCACAGCCAGGTACGCGCGCCGAGCGGCTGCTCGACGAGGCTGCCGATGCGCCACGGTGCGACGACACCGGCCGGTTGCACCGCGTCCCAGCGGCCGGCGCTCCATCGGTAGAGCCCGGTCGTGCGCGTACCGACCCAGCGCTCGTAGCGACCGTCGCGCGTCGTCGCGAGCATCGCGGTTACCGCGCCTTCGACCTGCTTGGGCCAGGGCGTGTCGACCGCTTCGAACACGGGGCCGTCCCGCACGCGCAGCAGGTGCGCGTAGCGCAGGCCGATCCACAGCGTCGGCACGCCGCGTTCGTCGGGCGCTTCGGTGATCAGGCGCACGCCCGAATCGGGCAGCGCGCCGTTCGCCTGGTCGAAGGTGCGCCAGTGTCCCTGCTCGAACAGGCCGATGCCTTCGTCGCTCGATCCGACCCAGAGGCGCTCGCCGCCTCGGCGGTCGGGCTCCACGCGCACCGCGAACACGCCGGACGCATGCATGCCCATCAGCGACGCGGTGAGCCACTGGTTCGCGCCGACGATCGTGCGCGCGACGCCGGCCTCGGTCGCGAGCCACAGCACTTCGTCGCCGTTCGGGCTGCGCCAGCTGCTGAGGCCGCGCACCGCGTCGGACGGCAGCCCGTGCCGGCGATCGAATGCCTGCGCGTGCTCGCCGACGATGCGCACGAGCCCCGAGCGCGAGGAGATCCACAACGCGCGATTGCCGTCAGGCAGCGGCGTCTCGCCGATGTCGTAGACGTCGTTGGTCGGCAGGTCGCCCTGTTCGCGCGTCCACGCGCGCAGTCCGTCGTCGGTGAGGCGCCACAGGCCACGCGCGAACACGCTGATCCACAACTCCTCGCGGCCGGCGTGCTCGGTCGCGAACAGGAACTCGACCTGTCCCGGGTCGAATCCGGGGGCGCGGTAGCGCTGCCAGGCGCCGTCGTCCTCGCGGAACCAGAGTCCACTCGAGCCCGTGCCGACCCATTGCCGCGCGCGACCGCCGATGCGCTTCGTCTGTGCCATCGCGAGCAACGACCCCGGCGGGAGTTGCGCGTTGCCGCGGTCGGCGACCCAATGACCGTCACGGTGCTCGAGCAGCCCGCCCTCCCAGCTGATCGCCCACAGCCTCGAGCGGCCGTCGGCTTCGCGCGTCTCGCCGAATCGGCGGATCTGCTGCATCGGCAGGCCGGTCGCGTGGTTCTCGACGTGCCAGTGCCGGCCGTCGTAGCGGGCGAGGCCGTCGTCGCGGAAGGCCGCCCACAGCGTGCCCGCGGTGTCGAGGTACAGGCTGTCGGCGGAGTGGTCCATGCCCGGATCGGGACTCGCGGCCCAGCGGCGTCCGTCGTAGCGGTACACGCCCGCCGGCGACGCGAGCCAGACGAAGCCGTCGCGGTCGACCTGCGTCGCGACGGTCACGGCCGCGGGGACGCCGTCGCGCGTCGAGAAGGTCGTGAAGGACGGCGCGCCGATCTCGAACAGGTCGAGCGGTGCCGGTGCAGCCGTTGCCGCGGAGCCCGCGATCGTCCACAGCCCGAACAGCAACGAAATGGCGGTGACCCTGGACATGGTTCCGTATCGCACGTTGGGCACGATTATGCCGGAGCGTGCGCGGCGCGAGGCGCGACGATGCCGAACCGCCCGCGGCATGCGCGCGGCGAGCCCGGATCACCGGAAAAAAAGAGGCCGCATCGCTGCGGCCGGGAGTACGAACGGATTTCGCGGCGCCAAGGACTCCGTCGTCGGCGCCCCTCGTGCTTCGTGCGGGGAATGAAGGCGGCCGGTTGGGGCCGGCCACCTTCGCACCCGCGTCGCGTTGCTAGGGTGTGTACGTCGCCGTGAGCGTGATGCCCGAGGCGGCGGTGTAGCCGTAGATGCGGATGTAGTACGTGCCTGCGGTCGGCGAATTGATCGTGCAGGTCTCGTTGTTGCCGCTCACCCACGACCGGCACGTGTACGTCGACGTCGTCGGCGCGGAACCGAGCCGCACGTAGAGGTCGCCGTCGCCCGTGCCGCCCGACGTGGTCACGGTCAGCTTGGTGCGGCCCGACGGCACGACGATCGTGTACGTCGTCGAGTACGCATGCAGGCCCGCGGAGATGCCGCTCACCGGCACGCCGCTCGTGAGCACCGTGCCGCCACCGCCGCCGGTCGAGTAGCTGCCCGTGAGGCTGAGGCCGGTGAAGCTCGAGTAGGCGCGCACCATCACGTAGTAGGTGCCGACCTGCGGCGCCGTGAACGAGCAGGTTTCGCTCGAGGAACTCGTGTACGGACGGCAATCGAAGCTCGACGTCGTCGGCGCGCTGCCGAACTTCACGTACAGGTCGGCGTCGCCGTTGCTGCCCGAGGTCGCGAACACGAGGTTGGTCGCGCCGGCCGGCACGTCCATCGTGTAGACCGCCGTCGTGTTGCCGGTCGTCGCCGCGAGGCCGGTGACGGGCACGCCATTCTGCAGCACGTTGCCGCCGCCGCTCGTGACCGTCACCGAGCTCGTCTTGGTGTTGGTCGCGCCGCCGTTGTCGGTGACCGTGAGCGACACGCTGTAGGTGCCTGCGCTCGCGTAGGTGTGGCTCGGGTTGGTCGCGGTCGAGGTGCCGCCGTCACCGAACGTCCACGCGCGCGACGCGATCGTGCCGTCGCTGTCGCTCGAGCTGTCGGTGAAGTTCGCGGTGAGCGCGCTCGTGGTGAAGCTGAAGTTCGCGACCGGTGGCGTGTTGGTCGGCGAGCTGACCGAGACCGCGGTCGTCTTCGAGTTCGTCGCACCGCCGTTGTCGGTCACCGTGAGCGTCACGTTGTAGGTGCCCGCGCTCGCATACGTGTGGCTCGGGTTGGTCGCGGTCGAAGTGCCGCCGTCGCCGAACGTCCACGCGCGCGACGCGATCGTGCCGTCGCTGTCGCTCGAGCTGTCGGTGAAGTTCGCGGTGAGTCCGTTCGTCGTCACGCCGAAGTTCGCCACCGGCGGCACGTTGCCGCCACCGCCGCCGCACCCGGCGAATTTGAAGCTGCCGATGCGCGTGCGCCAGTTGAAGCTGCTGTTCGACGCGTAGTACTCCTGCGTGTACCAGAACGTGCAGTCGTCGACCGGGTCGACCGTGAGGTCGCTGTAGTCGCCCCAGCGATTGCCGGAGCCGGTCTGGCTGCCGCCGCCGTCGAACAGGTGCGTTTCGGTCTGCGTGAGCGTGTTGAGCGCGTCGCCCGCGAGGCGGCCTGCATAGCGGATCTGCGGATTGATCGTGCTGCTCGAAGCGGAATAGGCGACCGCGAGGTTGCCCTGTCCGTCCATCGCCGCGCTGCCCATCCAGCGCCACGTGGTGTCGGGCTGGTAGGTGCTCTCCTGGTACTTGGTCGGCGTGCCGGACGTGGCATTGCGCAATTCGAACCAGCGCACGCCCGCGACGTTGTTCGCCTTCACCGTGTAGTTGCCGACGAGCGATTCATGGTCGCCGAAGTTGCGATAGGCGAGGCGGAACATGAGGCGGTCGTCGAGGCCGTTGAGGTAGTTCGACGTTCCGCCCTTGGTCGGCACGCAATTGGACGTGCTGCCGCACGGCTGGGTGAACGCCGCGGCGGCCGGGCTGCCCGCGAGCGTGAAGGTCGTGTTGGACGGCGTCACGTAGTCGGCGTGGAAGCGGTAGGTCTTGTACGCATTCGTGTCCGGATACTCGACGAACACCTCGGGCGCGCCGGTCGGCGGCAGGCTGGAGCCGTCGAGGTCGGCCGGCATCAGCGGTGCGTTGCTCGAGCCGAGCGACGTCGTGGTGACGTACGCGGCGCTGGTCGCGCCCGCGATCATCGCGGCGCGATCGAACGCGAACGGCTGCGGGCGCAGGTAGGCCGTTCCCGCGCTGTTGAACACGTTCATCGACATGTAGTAGCCATCCGGCCACACGCCGAGGTGCGGATAGTCGTAGAACTCCGAACCGAGGTGATAGCCGTAACGCTTGTAGCTGCCGGTCGCATCGGAGCTGGTCGACACCGCGATGCATTCGTCGGTGATCGTGCTGCCGCCGGCGAACTGCGTGATGACCCAGCGGTCGGCGATCTGGTCGTACAGGACGATCGGGTCCCCATGGCCGGAGGTCTCGCACACGCCGCCGAAGCCGGCCCAGATCGACGAGGTCGCGCGCGGGCCGAGCAGCGAGGCACCGGTGACCTTGTCGAACACCTGGTAACCCGCGTTGGTCATCTGCACGTACTGCGTGCTGCCGACTTCGCCGTTGGTATCGGGCGGCGCGCAGCCGCAGGAGCCGACGCTCATGCCGTCGAAGCTGAGGATCGGCGCCGGCATCGGCGCATGGGACGTGCCGCCGATGTTCTGCACGATCGGATCCTTGCCGTCGACGTGGCGGCCCGGGATGCGCCAGTTCTCGGCGGCTTCGCGCTCGTCCCACGACCGTTCGCTCACGCTGCCCTTCCACTCGGGCAGGTAATAGAGCGGCAACGAGGTGTCGCTCTGGTACGACGTGCCGTAGACGATCGTCTGGCCGTGCGCGTTGATGACCGCGTTCGCCTGCGCGTCGGGCGGAAGGCGCGGGTGCGCTGCGATTGCGGCGTCGCACAGCGCGAGGCCGCCAAGCATGGCGAGTGCCGCGGCGAGCGAGCTGCGCCGCAGACCGAGTTTGGAATTCACGATGCGATCTCCCCATCAAGGATGTTGGGCAACGCCGCGGCGTGCCGCGGCACCGTCGCAAGCTCCGTTGCTCCCCGGTCGCGTCCGCCTCGGCGTGCGGCCCCTCTCTTGGCCACGCGGGAGACTCGTTTTGCGAAAGATCCGGGCTTGCCCGGATCGCGGGTACCGGTCTTCTGTCGGCCATCGACACAAAACGATCCGACCATAGCACCAGGGGATATCCGTCTGGAAGCGTATATTTGTTATATCCATGGACCTAGTTCACGGAATCGCCGATTCCGCGGTGCAGCATCGGCGCACCACGGCCGGCGGCGCGGCGGCGGTCGATCACGCCAGGTGCGCGGCGAGCTCCGCGGGATCGGCGATCGGCGGCAGGCAGGCCGTGCCGCGGCAGACATAGGCGAGGCCGCCGGCGGCGTGGCGTTGCGCGCCGAGCGTGCCCGGGCGCGCGGCGGACGGCGGGATGCGATAGACATCCGCCCGGCGCGAGGCTGCGAGGACGAGCGCGTCGTGCCAGCGGCCGGCCTCGTGGCCGTCCGCATGCAGCACGACGACCGTGCGCGGTTCGAGGTGCTCGCCAAGCGCGAGCAGCAGGCTGCATGCGGCCTCGGGCAGTTCCGCGAGCGTCGACCAGCCCGCTCGCAGGCAGCGCTCGGCCGCCGCGAGCCAGGCCGGCTCGCCGAGCAGGTGGCCGATCGCGAGCAACGCACGCGCGGCGACGCCGTTGCCGGCGGGCAGCGACTCGTCGAGGAACGGCTTCGGGCGTTGCGGCAACGGCTCGGCATCGTGCGCGGTGAACCAGAAGCCGCCGTGCTCGCGGTCCTCGAAACGCTCGAGCAGCGCGCCCGCAAGCGCGACGGCCCAGGCGAGGTCGCGGTCGCGCCAGCGAACCTGCAGCATCGCGAGCAGGGCGTCGAGCAGGAACGCATGATCGTCGAGATAGGCCGGGAAGCGCGCGCGGCCGCCCGCGTGGCAGGCGTACAGGCGCCCGTCGAGCCACGCGTTCTCGTACAGGAAGTCGAGCGCGTGCTCCGCCGCAGCGAGCAATCGGTCCTCGCCATCGCGGGCCGCGCGCGCGGCGCCCGCGATCGCGAGCGCATTCCACGCGGTCAGGATCTTGTCGTCGAGACCGGGTCGAACGCGACGTTCGCGCACGGCGAGCAGCTTCGCGTCGGCCCGTGCGCGTCGCGCCGTCGCCTGCGCGAGGTCGATGCCGAGCGCGGCCGCGACGTCGGCGAGCGGTCGCTGGACGACGACGTGCCAGGCACCGCCCTCGAAGTTCGGCGGCAGGTCGAATCCGTACAGTGGTTCGACGAGCGCGAACTCGTCGGCGTCGAGCGCCGCTCGTACCTCGTCGCGCTGCCAGACGTAGTAACGGCCTTCCTCGCCTTCCGAATCGGCGTCGTAGGAACTCCAGAACCCGCCGTGCGCCGATTGCAGTTCGCGCCCGAGCCAGCGAGCGCACGCCGCCGCCGCTCGCGCGAACGCGGGCTCGCCGAAGCGCAGCGCGGCCTGCGCGTACTGCGGCAGCAGCTGCGCATTGTCGTACAGCATCTTCTCGAAGTGCGGAATCTCCCAACGCGCGTCGACGCAATAGCGGAAGAAGCCGCCGCCGAGGTGATCGGCGAGTCCGCGCTCGGCCATGCGGGCGAGCGTGTGCTGCGCCATCCCGCGCGCGTCGTCGCCCTGCGAGAGCAGCCATTCGATCTCGCTCGCGTGCGGGAACTTCGGTCCGCCGCGCCGGCCGCCGTTGGCGGGATCGAATGCGCGCGCGATGCGCGCGAGCGCGTCGCGCATCGGCGCGTCGTCGAGCGCGCCCGCATGCGCGGGTTCCGTGCCCTGCGCGGCGAGGAAGCGCGCGAGCGCCTCGTTCTGCTGCCGCAGCGGGTCCGGTTGCCCGTCGTGCCAGTCGCGCACGGCACGCAGGACGTGCGTGAAAGCGGGCAAGCCCGGGCGTGGCGCCTTCGGGAAATACGTCCCCGCGTAGAACGGCACGAGGTCGTCGGCGGCGAGGAACATCGTCAGCGGCCAGCCGCCGCCGCGACGCGCGAGTGCCTGGTGGGCGAGCTGGTACACCTTGTCGAGGTCGGGTCGTTCTTCCCGATCGACCTTGATGTTCACGTACAGCGCGTTCATGAGCGCCGCCGTCGCCTCGTCCTCGAAGCTCTCGTGCGCCATCACGTGGCACCAGTGGCACGCGGCATAGCCGATCGACAGCAGGATCGGCTTGCGTTCGCGCCGCGCGGTCGCAAGCGCTTCGTCGCACCACGGCCACCAGTCGACCGGGTTGTCCGCGTGCTGGCGCAGGTACGGGCTCGTTTCGCCGGCGAGTCGATTGCTCATGGCCCGAGTCTACGCGCCGTGCGCTGCGCGCGCGCGATGCACGCGCAATTCGTACACGCGCGCGCGGTCGCGGGCGGTCGCCGCGAGCACCCGCGGTTGCGACGATCGCGGCATGGACATCCCGGCCTGCACTGATCTCCCGGGCGCGCGTCGCCGATGCGAGGCGGTCGGCGAAGGACGCCTGTACCGCGTCGACTTCGCGACCTTCGACCACGCGCGCACGTTCGACGACTGGTCGCTCGCGTGCGCCGCCGCGCGTACGTTCGGCGAGGCGCACGTCTGGCGCACGTCGCAGCTGCTGTGCTGGGTGCTGCTGCCGGACCGCTGGCACGGCCTCGTGCGGCTGGC
>NZ_DATDMY010000119.1:0-7504 GCF_036518555.1 Dokdonella sp.
AGCCACGCATTCACGGTGTCGTGCCAGAGCACGCTGTTGTGCGGCTTGAGCACCCAGTGGTTCTCGTCCGGGAAACGCAGGAACTGACTCGGGATGCCGCGCCGCTGCAACGCGGTGAACGCAGCGAGACCCTGCTCGAGCGGGATGCGGAAATCCTGGTCGCTGTGCACGACGAGCATCGGCACGCGCCAGTCCTTGACGTGGTTGACCGGGTTGAACTTCTCGTACGCGGCCGGATCCTCGTACTGCGTCTTGCCCGCGTGCTCCCACTCGTCGAACCAGAGTTCCTCGGTCGAGTAGCTCATCATGCGGCTGTCGAACACGCCATCGTGCGCGACGATGCATTTCCACGGCTCGTTCCACACGCCGGCCATCCAGTACATCATGTAGCCACCGTACGACGCGCCGAGCGCGCAGGCGCGGCCGCCGTCGAGGAATGGGTACTTCTGCTGCGCCGCGGCCCAGCCGGCCTTGAGGTCGTCGAGCGGCGCGCCGCCCCAGTCGCCGGAGATCCTGTCGGTGAACGCCTGGCCGTAGCCGGTCGAGCCGTGGAAGTTGATCGTGACGACCGCGAAGCCCTGGCCTGCGTAGGTCTGCGGGTTCCAGCGATAGTGGAAGTCGTTCGTCATCGCGCCCTGCGGGCCGCCGTGCACGATGAACGCGACCGGATACTTCGCGCCCTTCCTGTAGTCCGCCGGCTTGGTCACGTAGCCCTGCACGGTGTCGCCGCCGTAGCCCTTGAACGTGAAGAACTCGGTGTCCCCGAAGCGGATGTCCTTGAGGCGGTCGGCGTTGAAGTGCGTGATCGCGCGCAGGCCCTTGCCATTCGCGCGCGCGGTGTACAGATCGGTCGGGCGCTTGAAGTCGTTGCGCGCGAGCACGAGGCCCTTCGCGCCGAGGTCGAAACCGGCGACGGTGCCTTCGGCGACGAGCTTGCTCGCCTTGCCGGTCGCGACGTCGACCGCGAACAGCGCATGGTCACCCCAGTCGTCGGTCGCGGTGTAGAGCGTCCTGCCGTCAGCCGATTCCTTCAGCGCCGAAGCGGAGCGGTCCCATTGCGGATCGACCTCGCGCTTGGCGCCGCTGGCGAGGTCGAGCGCCCAGATGCCGAAGCGGTCGGCCTCGAAACCCGCGCGCTTCATCGCGAGCCAGTAGAGCGTCCTGCCGTCCGCGGACGGCAGCGGGTAACCGTCCCATGCGGGATTGTCGGCGGTGAGGTTCTTCGGCGCGTGCGCGCCCTCCACCGCGACCGAGAAGATGTCGAAATTCGTCGACCACGGCTCGCTTTTTCCTGCGATGCGCGCGTCGAAGTACACGGTCTTGCCGTCGGGCGAGAACGTGTACTCGCTGTCGTCACCGAACGGCTTCGACGGCACGTCGCCGTCGATGCCCCTGGTCAGCAGTTCGAGCGCCCCCGGTTTGCCGTCGGCGCCGAGCGTGGCGACGAACAGCTGCGAGCGGCGGCCGTCGGACCAGGTGTCCCAATGGCGCACGAAGATCGATTCGTATACGGTGCCGCTCGCCTTGTCGGCCTTGCGCGCGTCGAGTTTCTTCTGCGTGCAGGCGACGACATCGGCGTCGTCCGAGCACTCGTTGTAGACGTCGAGCGAGAGCAGCACGCGCCTGCCGTCCGGCGACAGGCGAAAGTTGTTGACGTCGACCGGCAGCGACGTCGCCTGCAGCGGCGTGCCGCCCTCCGCGTCGATGCGCCAGAGCTGGCTCGTGCCGTCCTTCGGCGCCAGGAAGTACAGCGCCTTGCCGTCGGCCGACCAGCGCGCGCTCGATGCATTGAGCGCAAGCTCGGTGAGGCGCTTCGGCGTTCCGCCCGCGTAAGGCACGGTCCAGACGGCGTTCCTGCCCTTGTTCGCCGCGTAATCGGTTTCGCGCACGGCGAACGCGACCCTCGACCCGTCCGGCGACAGCACCGGATCGCTCACGCGATCCATCATGACGAGGTCGTGCACGTCGAACGGATGCGATGCCGCGGCCGCGGCGGCGGGGAGGGCGACGGCCGCGGCAAGCGCCACGGCGAGGACGGACTTCATCGGATTCTCCGGGACGGCGAAAGGACCGCCGATGGTACGGCTTGCACCGCGCCCGGGCCATCTGCACTGCGGCAATGACGAAGTGCACATTGCCGCGCGCGGCGGGACGCGCTAGCGTCGTCGGCTGCGCGCCCGCGGGCGCCATCGATCCTTCCATGCCGCCGAGTCCGGCGCCCCCGACACGCCCAAGGAGAATCCCGATGCGTCGCCTGCTCCTGTCCAGCGCCTGCGCGCTCGCCTGCCTCGCGCTCGCCGCGCCCGACCTCGTCGCTGCCGACACGACCAAGCCCGAGGGCGCGATGGCCTCGCCCGTGCGTCCGGCGCCGGCGTGGGTCAAGCGCAGCAACGAGGTCGCGCAACCGCTGTTGCAGGCCCAGGCCGCGTTCGCGCCCGAGTTCGCCTCGTTCTTCGGCCTCCCCGGCTACGACGACCGCGTCGCCGATCTGGGCCCGAACAACGGCGAGCGCCTGCGCGCGGCGATGCGCGGCGCGAAGGGCACGCTCGAGAAGGAGCTCAAGACCGAGGAAAACCCGAACGTCCGCCAGGACATCGGCATCCTGATCGGCGCGGCCGACCGCCAGATCGAAGGCAGCGAGCTCAACGAGAAGCTCATGGTGCCGTTCGTCGACGTCGGCCAGCTCGTGTTCCAGGGCGAACAGGCGCTGCTGCAGGATCAGGTCGCGCCCGCGCGGCGCACGCACGCGCTCGCGCGCCTCGAGGCGTACGTCGGCCTCGCGCCGAATACGACGCCGATCACCACGCTCGCGCGCCAGCGCTACGAGGAGCGGGCGTCGAAAGGGACGCTGGTCAAGCCGACCAGGCTCGAGGTCGAGCAGGCGCTGCGCAACGCCGAGACCTACGCCAAGGGCATCCACGACCTGTTCGGCAAGTACAAGATCGAAGGCGGCGACGCCGCGCTCGCCGCGCTCGACCAGCAGATGAAGGACTACGCGGGCTGGATGCGCACCACGGTGCTGCCGGCCGCGCGCAGCGACACGCGCCTGCCGCCCGAGCTGTACGCATTCCAGCTCAAGCAGGTCGGCATCGACATCACGCCGCAGGAACTGATCCAGCGCGCGCAGCTCGAGTTCATGGAGACCCGCAACGCGATGCAGCAGCTCGCGCCGCTCGTCGCGAAGGCGAAGGGCCTGCACGCGCAGGACTACCGCGAGGTGATCCGCGAACTCAAGAAGAAGCAGCTCGACAAGTCGTCGATCGAAAACTACTACCGCAAGACCGTGATGCCCGAGCTCGAGAAGCAGATCGCCGCGCACCGCGTGGTCGACCTGCCGAACCGGCCGATGGTCATGCGCCTCGCCTCGCCCGCGGAATCCGCCGCGCAGCCGGCGCCGCATTTCCTGCCTGCGCCGCTCATCGACAACACCGGGCAGCAGGGTCAGTTCGTGCTGCCGCTCGGCAATCCCGCGTCGGAGGGCAAGGACGGCAAGGCCGCCGCGTACGACGACTTCACCTACGAAGCCGGCGGCTGGACGCTCGCCGCGCACGAAGGCCGCCCTGGCCACGAGCTGCAGTTCACCGCAATGGTCGAGCGCGGCGTCTCGCTCGCGCGCTCGCTGTTCGCGTTCAACAGCGTCAACGTCGAAGGCTGGGCGCTGTACGCCGAAGCGGAAATGGTTCCGTACGAGCCGCTCGAGGGCCAGCTCATCGCGCTGCAGCTGCGCCTGCTGCGGGCCGCGCGTGCAATGCTCGACCCGATGCTCAACCTCGGCCTGATCGACCGCGAGCGCGCGAACCAGGTGCTCATGCAGGACGTCTCGCTGTCCGAACCGATGGCGCGCCAGGAACTGGACCGCTACACGTTCAACATGCCGGGCCAGGCCGGCGCGTACTTCTACGGCTACAGCCGCATCCTGCAGCTGCGCATGGAAACCGAACTCACGCTCGGCGCGAAGTTCGACCGCATGGCCTACAACAACTTCCTGCTCGACCAGGGCCTGCTGCCGCCCGACCAGCTCGCCAAGGCCGTGCGCGAGGTGTTCGTGCCGGCCCAGCGCGACAAGAAGTAGGGCGCGGCTCGGCTCGCTGCCCGGGCGCCGCCCTGCCTCAGCGCACCCTGTGCGCGACCGCGGCATCGAAACGTGCCGCATCACCGGTCGCCCACGGGGTGTGACTGCCCTTGCCCGCACCACGCGGACGCTGGCGCGGATGGCATCCGGCGGCGTCCCAGGCGCCATCGAGAATCTCGCGAAACATGCTCATCAAGGCGCTGCTCGCCTGTGCATTCGCCCTCGCGGCCCTGTGGCTGCTGCATGCGCGCGCCGCCGACACCGGGCCCGACATCGTCGTGCTCATGGCCGACGACCTCGACGAGCCGACGTTCGACACCGCGCTCGCGCTCGACCTGCTGCCTGCGATCGAAGCCGCGATGGTCGACGGAGGCTTGCGCTTCGACGAATCGTTCGTGACCGATTCGCTGTGCTGCCCCTCGCGCGCGACTTTCATGACCGGCCAGTATCCGCACAACCATGGCGTGCGACGCGGCCAGTTCGGCCCCGATGGCTCGTTCGGTGCGTTCGACGACAGCCGCTCCATCGCGACCGCGCTCGAGGCGGCCGGCTACCGCACCGGCCTCGTCGGCAAGTTCCTCAACGGTTACGGTTACACGACGCCGCGCAACCATCCCGATTGCACGAGCGCCGAATGCCGGATGCGCTACGTGCCTGCAGGCTGGAGCGACTGGCAGGGCCTCCCCGACTACGGCGAACTCAACGGCTCGCCCGGCTACGCCGGCGCGTATTGCATGTACAACTACACGGTGAACGACCGCGGCGCGCTCGTCACCTACGGCAGCGCCGACGCGGACTACCAGACCGACGTGATCGCGCAGCGTGCCGGCGCATTCATCGATGCGGTCGCCGCGACGTCGGCGCCGCTGTTCCTCGTCGCAAGCCCGCTCGCGCCGCATTACGAACTCTGCCTGCCGGCCGCGCATCCGTCGGCGTGGGACGTGCGCCCCGCGCCGCGCCATGCGGGTTCGCTGCCGCCTTACGTGAACCTGGACGTGAGCAAGCCGTCGTTCGACGAGGCCGACGTCGGCGACAAGCCGGCGTGGTTCGCGCAGGAATACGCGAGCCTCGACACGACGCAGGTATCGACGCTGAATCGCCAGTTCCGGCATCGCCTCGAGGCGCTGCGCGCGGTCGACGCGCTGTTCGCGACGGTCCGCGCGCGCCTCGTCGCGGCCGGTCGCTGGGACGACGCCTACGTCATCTTCACCTCCGACAACGGCTGGCTCTACGGCGAGCACCGCGTCGTCGGGAAGGTGCTCGCCTACGAGGAGTCGATCCGCGTGCCGCTGCTGCTGCGCGGCCCGGGCGTGGCCACGGGCGCGCATCGCGCCGCGCTCGTGCTCAACAACGATCTTGCGCCGACGCTCGCTGCACTCGCGGGCGTCGTGCTGCCGACCGTTGCCGACGGTCGCAGCCTCGAACCGCTGTTCGCGCAGGACCATCCCCCCGCGTGGCGGCGCAGGTTCCTCGTCGAGCACTTCCGCGATGCCGCGCCGTCGCCGGTGAGCTGGCTCGACTTCCTCGGCGTGCGCACTGCGAGCGGCGACGACGAGGACACCGGCATGCAGCTGTTCGTCGACTGGCGCAACGACTGGCTCGTCGATCCGACCGCTGCCGGCAGCGAGCACTACGACCTCGTCGCGGATCCGCTCCAGCTTCAGTCGGTCGATCCGCGCAACGGCGCGCGCGAAGCGCAGCGCGCGGCGCTGCAGGCCGACCTCGCCCTGCTGCGCGACTGCGGCCAGCCCGACCATGTCGCGTGCATCGACGCCGAACGCATGCGCGAGCACGTGTTCTTCGGAGGCTTCGACGGACCGTGACCGTGCATGACCTCGACGCACGCGCGGTGGTCATCACGGCAGCCCCATCGGCGGCTCGATCCCGCCCTGGTCAGCGCGCGGGCGACGCGTCCGCGCGCACGTGGACCCGGTCGAGGTCGGGCTTGACCAGCTCGACGAACAGCACCGACGCGTAGGGCAGGCAGAAGCTGCCGCGCGTCGATCGCCCGCAGAAGAGATCCGCGCCGACCGTGTCGACCGTCATCTCCAGTGCGTCGCGCCCACCCGTGACCTGCACGCGATGGCCTTGCATCGACTTGAACAGCCCTTGCAAGGTGCCGTAGGCCTGTGGAATCGGCGCCTCGCCGCGCGCGGCGGCGGCGGGAACCAGGGTGCACGCGAGCACGAGCGTACCGAAGCGGATCATGCAGACCTCCTGCGGCGCGCCGCCGGACGGCGGCGAAGTCACCGTAGTCTCCCCGGCATGGCGCCGCAATGCCTCGCGCCCGCGTCGCGGCCGGCGCGCCGAGCGCGCATGCGAGCGTGCCGACAGGAACGGCTGGCTATACTCGCGCGACGCTTCCGTGGGAATCCGCATGTCCGTCGCCGCCCTGCCGAACGAACGCCCGGCCGACTTGCTCGGCCATCCGAAAGGCCTCTACATCTGTTTCCTCACCGAGATGTGGGAGCGCTTCTCGTTCTACGGCATGAAGGCGTTGCTGCTGCTGTACCTGGTCAAGTACCACCTGTTCACCGACGACCACGGCTACAACCTCGTCGGCGCCTACGGCGGCCTCGTCTACGCGACCCCGGTGATCGGCGGCCTGCTCGCCGACCGCTGGCTCGGCATGCGCAAGGCGGTCGTCTTCGGCGGCATCCTGCTCGTGCTCGGCCATCTCGGCATGGCGATCGAAGGCCATCCCGCATCGAGCGTGAACGGCGTCGTCGTGCGCGACGCGCACGCGCTGCAGGTGTTCTATTTCTCGCTCGCGCTGATCATCCTCGGCGTCGGCTTCCTCAAGCCGAACATCTCGACCATCGTCGGCAAGCTCTACGGCGACAACGACCCGCGCCGCGAATCCGGCTTCACGCTGTTCTACGCGGGCATCAACCTCGGCGGCACGTTCTCCGGCATCCTCTGCGGCTGGCTCGGCGAAACCTACGGCTGGGGCTGGGGCTTCGGGGCCGCCGGCGTCGGCATGCTCGCCGGCCTCGCGAACTTCCTCTACGGCCAGAAGTACCTGCTCGGCCACGCCGAGCCACCCGACCCCGCACGCCTGCGTGCGCGCGTGCTCGGCCCGCTCACGCGCGAGCACCTCATCTACCTCGGTTCGATCGCGGGACTCTTCGTCATCTGGGGCCTGATCCAGGCGCACTCGCTATTTCTCGCGATCATCCCGGGCTGGTTCGAGCCGAGCCCGGTGCTGCTCGGCATGCACCTCATCGGCCTGTGCCTGCTCGGCGGCATCCTCTGGTTCATGTTCACGCGCTGCACGAAGGTCGAGCGCGAGCAAATGTTCGTCGTGCTCGCGTTCATCGCGTTCTGCCTCGTGTTCTTCACGATCTACGAACAGACCTACGGCTCGTGGGTGCTGTTTTCCGACCGCGTCATGAATCACCGCGCGCTCGGCGCGGAATGGAGCGCGAGCGA
>NZ_DATDMY010000120.1:0-3801 GCF_036518555.1 Dokdonella sp.
TCGTGTGGCCAGAGGAACGGTGCGAACGGCGCGTACAGGAGGCTCGCGAGGATCAGCGAGGCGGTGACGACGCCGAGCGGCGGCACGCCGCCGAGCTTGCGGTCGATGATGATCGGGCCGATCGCGTAGCCGATCGACGTGAGCACGACCGCGCCGACCGCGGGCAGGTTGTCGAGATGGATGTCGAGGCCGACGAGCGCGGCGACGCCGGCGAAGCCGAGGCCGAGTCCGAGCAGGCGGCGCGTGCCGAAGCGGTCGTGGCCGAGCCGGGTGAGGATCACCGCGGCGATCAGCGGCACGATCGCGATGAGCAGGCCTGCGGTGGAACTGGTCAGGCGCGTCTCGGCGTGGCCGAGCAGCAGCCACGGCCCGTTGATCTCGATGAGCGTGAACGCGAGCAGCGGTTTCCAGTGGCGGAATGCAGGCGCGAGCGCACGGGCGCGCAGCGCGACCGGCAACAGCAGCAGTGCGCCGATCGTCGTGCGGCCGAACGCGACGACGAGCGGATCGATCTCGGCGACCGCGATGCGGATGAGCAGGTACGGCACGCCCCAGATCACGCTGAGGGCGAGGAACAGGATCCAGCCGCGTCGGGTCATGGCGCCTCCGGTGCAAACCGGTAGCGTACGACGCCGGCGCGATTGCCGCGCGAACCGGTCTTCATGCGCGTCGGATTCCGCTCATCGCCGGCGCGCGACGAAGTAGAGCCAGTCGCCGCGGCCGTGGTGGCGCGCCTCCCACTCGACGTCGAGGCCGGCTTCGCGCAACCGTGCACGCAACGCATCGGCGGACCAGAACACGAGCCGGTAGTCGCCCGACTCGTCGTGTTCCCAGCCGTCGCCCTCGCCTTCGCGCATCGAGGCGAGGAACAGGCCGCGCGGATGCAGGGCGCCCGCGATCTTGCGCAGCACGTCGTCGAACCGCTCGCGCTCGACGTGCTGCAACACGCACAGCGCGACGATCGCATCGTAGGGACCGGGCAGCGCGTCCTCGACGACGTCGAGCGGCGCGACCGCACGACCGCGCGCCGCCTGGAACTCGCGGAACGCGGCCGCCGCATCGGTGCGATCGATCGCGACGCCGAGCCCCTCGAGGAAATCCGCATCCCAGCCCGGGCCCGAGCCGATCTCGAGCACGCGCGCGCCGCGCGGCACGTCGCCGGCGAGGCGACGCAGCGCGGCTTCGCCGACGCCGGAACGCGTCGGATCGACCGCGGCCGCGTAGTCACGCGCGCAGGCTTCGTACCCGTCGATCGTGCGGCGGTTGGCATCGCCGCGGACGCGACCCGGTGGCGTCGATGGGGGCATGGCGTTCTCCGCTGGATCGCGAAGCGTAACGCACTACCCGTGATTGGCGTCGCGCGGTACTGTGCGCGCTCGGGATGTACGTCGTGCGCCGTCGCGTTGCATCCGTCGTTCATGTCGCGGAAGAGTCCATGCGCATTCCCCGAATCCACGTTCCGCAGCGGCTTCAGCCGGGCATCGACGTCGACCTGCCGGGGCAGGCCGGCGAGCACCTCGCGCGCGTGCTGCGACTCGAGCGCGGCCATCCGCTGCGCCTGTTCGACGGCGAGGGCGGCGAGTTCGAGGGCGAGATCGCCTCGCTCACCAAGCGCGCGGTCACGGCGCACGTGCTCGAGCCCGTACCGGGCGCCGACCGCGAGAGCCCGCTGCGCATCACGCTCGGCCAGGGCATCGCACGCGGCGAGAAGATGGACTGGATCCTGCAGAAGGCGACCGAGCTCGGCGTCGCGCGCATCGTGCCGCTCGTGACCGATCGCACCGAGGTGAAGCTCGACGCCGAGCGCGCCGGGCGGCGCCTCGCGCACTGGCACGCGGTGCTCGCGTCCGCGTGCGAGCAGTGCGGGCGCAACCGCCTGCCCGAGCTGGCCGCACCGATGAAGCTCGCCGACTGGGCGGCCGCACTCGGCGACGAGGCCGGGCTGCGCCTCGTGCTCGACCCGCACGGCGATGCGAGTGCGCGCTCGCTCGAACCCGGCACGCGCGCGACGCTCGTCGTCGGTCCCGAGGGCGGCCTCTCCGAGCACGACCTCGCGACGCTCGCGCAGGCGCGCTTTCGCGGGCTCGGGCTCGGGCCGCGCATCCTGCGCACGGAGACCGCGGGGCTCGCGGCGCTCGCCGCGTTGCAAGCGATCCACGGCGACCTCTGACGCGACGACGCTGCCGGGTCGGGCCGAAGTTGCTGGGTCCCGGCCTTCACCGGGACTACGACGGGGAACCGTTTCGATTCTGCTCTCCCGCTTCCGCTCCTTCCGCTTCTGCTCTTGCTCGATCCGCGTCCCCTCGGCGCCGGCGGGCGGCGGCCGAAATGGCCCGAAGGGTGCGCGCGATGGATCGCACGCATTGCGCCGTCAGCGCACGGATGCGCTGTCGGCGCAACCGGCCGACGACCGCGGACCCGCGAGGCAAAGCCTCGCGGGCGGCGACGCGGGGTGCCCTTTCTCTTGGTGCCTTCTCTTTGGGCAAGCAAAGAGAAGGCACCCGCTCGCCGCCGAGGCGAGCGGAACCTCGCGGGAACGCCGCGCTGCGCGAAAGACGCCTTGCGCGGCGCGGCACGACCGAAGCCTTCCGCCGCCTACACGACGAGCTGGATTCCGGCTTTCGCCGGAATGACGGCGGGCGCTCGCCGCCGAGGCGAGCGGAACCTTGCGGGAACGCCGCGCTGCGCGAAAGAAGCCATGCGCGGCGCGGCACGACCGAAGCCTTCAGCCGCCTACACGAAGAGCTGGATTCCGGCTTTCGCCGGAATGACGGCGGGTGCTCGCTGCCGAGGCGAGCGGACCCTCGCGGGAACGCCGCGCTGCGCGAAAGAAGCCTTGCGCGGCGCGACACGACCGAAGCCTTCAGCCGCCTACACGAAGAGCTGGATTCCGGCTTTCGCCGGAATGACGGCGGGTGCTCGCCGCCGAGGCGAGCGGAACCTCGCGGGAACGCCGCGCTGCGCGAAAGAAGCCGTGCGTCGCGAGGGCCGACCGCCGACCACGGCACGGCGAGCGCCGACACCTCGTGCGGGCCGCACGAGGCGTCGGCGTGACGGCGCTTCAGTCGAAGCCGTCGGCGAAGATCACGTCGTCGGCGACAGCCGCGCCATCGGTCCAGAGGCCGTAACCGAGCATCGCGGGGTTGGCGACCGCGGGCGCGCCGCTGACGAGGTCGAACGCGTACAGCTGCATCGCCGCCGGCGCGGTCGCGTCCTTGCCGAGCACGTACAGCGCGCGTGCGCCCGCAGGCCCGTCGATCGTGGCGGGTCCGCTGCCGACGAAGCAGCACGTCGCGGGCGCGCTGCCGATCGCGGACAGCGTGACCGGCGAGCCGGGCACGGTCCAGGTCACGCGTGCGAGGTAGCTGAAGTCGAGCGCGCTGCGCAGGATCGCGTAGACGTCGCCGTTCGACGCGTCGACGGCGAGCGAGACGACGCGGTCGCCCGCGATCGGGTACGCCGCGGGCATCGCGCTGCCGCCCGCGAAGTCGAAGCGCAGCAGCTGGTCCTCGCTGTCGCCGTCGCGGCGGCCGACCATGAGCAGGTCCTGGCTCGTCGCGCGCCACGCCGCGATGCCTGACGCGAACGCGCAGCATCCCGCGTCGACGGGCGCGGTCAGCGCAGGATCGAACGTCGTGCCGCCGTGGGTCGCGACGCTGAACACCTGCGTCGGCACCGCCCCGCTCGCGTCGAAGAAGACGCCGACGAGGCGGGAGCCGGGCGCGTCGAACGCGAGCGCGGCGAATGCGGCGCCCGCGGGCGCCGCGAACGTGCCGCCCGGCAGCGGCGCGCTGCCGTAGG
>NZ_DATDMY010000121.1:0-13458 GCF_036518555.1 Dokdonella sp.
AGGGGCGCGGCGATGCGTGCCCGGCGCCGGCGCCCCCGCGGCGCGCGACACCCCCGAAAGGCGGCGGTGCGCCGCCATCCCGCGCGTCCCCTCGTTGAGGCCGCGCGCGGCGTTCCGCTATGCTGCAACGCGTTTTGCGCCCGTTTTTGTCGAAGTCGAGACCCTCTTTGAACGCCACCCCGCCTCCCGTCGTGCGCAAGTCGTTCTGGCGCGCGCTCGCCCTGACCCTCGTCGTCGCGGCGCTCAACATCGGGCTGTGGGGCTTCCTCAACCGGCCGGTGCACATCGCCGACTGGCGCGGCGACGTCGCCGGCTTCGCCTACAACCCGTCGCAACGCTACCAGGACCCGACCAAGCTCATCTTCCCGAGCGAAGCGGAGCTCGACAGCGACATCCGCATGCTGTCGCAGTACACGAAGCGCATCCGCACGTATTCGACGGCCGAGAATCCGCAGATCCCGCGCATCGCGAGGTTCTACGGCCTGCACGTGATGGCCGGCGCGTGGATCGAAGGTCGCGCCGAGCGCAACGAACGCGAGCTCGCCGCGCTGATCGCGGTCGTGCGCAAGAACGACAACATCGATCGCGTGATCGTCGGCAACGAGGTGATCCTGCGCGGCGACACGAGCGTGAAGGCGCTGATCGGCTACCTCGATCGGGCGCGTGCCCAGCTCAAGGTACCCGTGTCGACGGCCGAACCGCTCGACACCTGGCAGCGCCATCCGGAGCTCGCGCAGCACGTCGACTTCATCACCGTGCACATCCTGCCGTACTGGGAACGCGTGCCGCGCAAGGACGCGGTCGGCTTCGTGCTCGGCCAGTACCGCGAGCTGCAGAAGCTGTTCCCGGACAAGCCGATCGTGATCGGCGAGGTCGGCTGGCCGTCGAACGGCAATCGCCGCGAGTACGCGCAGCCTTCGCTCGCGGACGAGGCGCACTTCCTGCGCGACTGGTTCAACGTCGCCGCGCGCGAGAAGATCGACTACTACGTGATGGAAGCGATCGACCAGCCGTGGAAGGAAGGCATCGGCGGTCGCGTCGAGGCGTACTGGGGCGTGTTCAACGCGAGCCGCCAGCCGAAATTCTCGTTCACCGGCACGGTGATCGAGGACCCGATCTGGCCGTGGAAGGCCGGCCTCGCGTCGCTGATCGCGCTGCTGCCGATGTTCTGGTTCGCGCGCCACTTCATCCGCTTCCGCGCGATGGGCATCGCGTTCTTCCTCGCGCTGATCCAGCTCAGCGCGTCGATCCTCGTGTGGATGGCGACGCTCCCGTACGACTTCTACCTCGATCCGCTGGATTGGGGGATGCTGTTGCTGCTGTTCCCCGCGCAGCTCGCGATCATCCTGATCCTGCTCATCAACGGCTTCGAGTTCACCGAAGTGCTGTGGCGCCCGCGCTGGCTGCGCGAGTTCCGCCCGCTGACGCCGCAGCCGGGCGATCCGCAGCCGTTCGTGTCGATCCACCTCGCCTGCTACAACGAGCCGCCCGAGATGGTGATCCTCACGCTCGACTCGCTCGCCGCGCTCGACTACGAGAATTACGAGGTCATCGTCCTCGACAACAACACGAAGAACCCGGAGGTGTGGAAGCCGGTCGAGGCGCATTGCGCGAGACTCGGCTCGAGGTTCCGTTTCTACCACCTCGAGCCGTGGCCCGGATTCAAGGCCGGCGCGCTCAACTACGGGCTCGAAGTCACCGATCGGCGCGCCGAGGTCGTCGCGGTCGTCGACGCCGACTACGAAGTCCGTGCCGACTGGCTGCGCGCGCTGACCGGCTATTTCGCCGACCCGAAGGTCGCCGTGGTGCAGTGCCCGCAGGCGCACCGCGAGTGGGAGCACAATCCGTTCCGCCGCATGACCAACTGGGAATACGACGGCTTCTTCCGCATCGGCATGCACCATCGCAACGAGCGCAACGCGATCATCCAGCACGGCACGATGACGATGGTGCGCAAGGATGTGCTCGCGAACACCGGCGCGTGGTCGGAGTGGACGATCTGCGAGGACGCCGAACTCGGCCTGCGCCTCATGAAGGCGGGCTACGAGCTCGTCTACGTCGACGAACTCATGGGCAAGGGCCTCACCCCGGCCGACTTCAAGGCGTACAAGTCGCAGCGCTACCGCTGGGCGTTCGGCGCGATGCAGATCATGAAGGCGCGCTGGGACTGGATGACTTCGAAGGCGTCCACGCTCACGCGCGGCCAGCGCTTCCACTTTCTCACCGGCTGGTTCTCCTGGTTCGGCGACGCGCTGCACCTCGTGTTCACCCTCATGGCGATGCTGTGGACGCTCGGCATGGTGCTCGCGCCGCGCTGGTTCACGCTGCCGATGTACCTGTTCCTCGTGCCGCTGATCGGCTTCTTCGTGTTCAAGGCCGCGTTCGGCATCATCCTTTACCGCGTGCGCGTGCCGTGTTCGTGGAAGGACACGATCGCTGCATCGGTCGCGAGCATGAGCCTCTCGCACGCGATCGCGCGCGGCATCTTCGAGGGCCTCTGGCGCAAGAAGGGCGAGTTCATCCGCACCGCGAAGAGCCGCCGCATCGGCAAGAAGCCGAATCCGTTCACGTCGGTCAGCGAAGAGTTGTTGCTGTTCCTCGCGCTGGTCGCCTGCGTGGTCGGCATGATCAATTCGTCGGGCATCAACTACGTCGAGGGCCGGTTGTGGATCGCGATCCTCGCCGCGCAGGCGATCCCGTACGCATCGGCACTCGTCGGCGCGTGGGTCGCACACCGCTCGGGCGACGCGGTCGGCTGAGCTCGCGTGGCAACGGTGGAAGCCGCGGTGCTCCTTGCGTGCCATCAACAAGGCATCGCGGCTCCGCAGCGGAATCCGGCGCTGCCCATCCGGGCGCATGCGGCGGGCCAGGAGGGACACCCTTCGAGGGCAATGGCGTGGTGCGCTTTGGCGCGAACCGAACCGCTCCTGCCGCGAACCGAAGCGGCGTAGACTCGGAACCCGGCCCTGCGGGGAGGTCCGCCGGCGATGGTCACCCACGACGACGTCCGCACGCTCGCGCTCGCGCTGCCCGACACGCGCGAGGACGGTCCGCTCGTGTTCTCCGTGCGCCACGGCGACACGTACAAGGGCATCGCCTGGCCGTGGCGCGAGCGCATCCATCCGCGCAAGCCGCGCGTCGTGAACCACGGCGTGCTCGCCGTACGCGTGGCCGACCTCGACGCGAAGGAGATGCTGCTGCTCGCCGAACCGCAGGTGTTCTTCACCGAGCCGCATTACGACGGCTATCCGGCCGTCCTCGTCCGGCTCGAGCGCATCACGCGCAGCGCGCTGCGCGAACTGTTGCAGCAGGCTTGCGCGGGGCGGGCGCCGAAGTCCGCACGCAGCGGGCCGTCGCGCCCGCCGCGTGCGAAGAAGGCGACGGCGGTGAGGCCGCCGCGGCGATGATGGCGGCCTTCGCCGCGAACCCGAGCCGATTGCCGGAACGCACGCGTTCGGCTCCCGCAGCCGTTCGCCATCGGGACCCCGCGACGCAGCCGCGCGTCCAGCGCGATGCGGCCGTGCGGTGCGTCCCGGCTGCCCGCGCGTTGCGATGAAGCGCATCGGCCTGATCTCCGACACGCACGGCCTGCTGCGCCCGCAGGCACTCGCGTTCCTGCGCGGCTGCGATCACATCCTGCACGCGGGCGACGTCGGCGATCCGGCGATCCTCACCGGGCTCGCGCGCATCGCGCCGCTCACCGCGGTGCGCGGCAACAACGACCATGGCGATTGGGCCGATGCGCTGCCGGCGAGCATCGACGTCGTCTTCGACGGCGTTCGCATCCATCTCCTGCACGACCTGGCCTGCCTCGCGATCGACCCGCGCGCGACCGACGCGCGCGTGATCGTGAGCGGCCACTCGCACCGGCCATCGATCGCACGACGCGACGGCATCCTGCAGGTGAATCCCGGCAGCGCGGGGCGGCGACGCTTCCGCCTGCCGATTGCACTCGGCGAATTGCACGTCGACGGCGACGTCGCGTCGGCGCGCATCGTCGAACTCGACGACCTCACGGCGTGAACCGCCCCGCTGCCGGTGCGGAGCGGCCGACCCGCGTACGCAGCCAGCGGTCGATCGCGTCGAGTGCGGCGGTATCGGTGAGGATGCCGTCGTGGCCGACGCCGTCGACGACGAGCGCCTCGCCATTCGCGTGCAGCCGGGCCGCGGCGGGATAACCCGATGCGTCGAACGCTTCGTCCGCTCCGCCCGCGACGATCAGCAACGGCGCGTCGTCGGCGCGCAGCGCCGCGGCGTAATCGTCCGGAGCGCAGCCGGTCATCGCGCGGAAGCTGTAGTGCATCGGCCCGTCGCCGCGCGAGACGTTGAAGTACAGGGTGCCGAGTCCGTCCAAGCCATGCATGCCCACGGCGCCGAGCATGAGCAATCCGATCGTGCGCTGCAGGCTCAGCTTGATCGGCACCTCGGCTCCCGCCGCGGCGGCGGCGTCGTGCCGGGTGGTCGGAGCATGCTCGCCGAGGTGCGGGGCATACAGAAGATAGCCGTCCACCGCGGGCACGGCGGCGCGCGCCGCGTAGCGCACGGCGATGCCGCCGCCCATCGAATGGCCCGCGAGCAGCACGCGCGCGCGCGGCGCCTCCTCGCGCAGCGTGGCGACGACATCGGCGACGTCGTCCTCGTACTGCCCGGGGTAGGCGATGTCGCCGAACGCGCCGCCCGACGTACCGTGGCCGCGCAGGTCCAGGCTGAGCACGGTCGCGCCCGTCTTCGCGTGCAGCGCGATCGCTGCAGGCCGCATCGCGTCCGCGTCACTCATCACGCCGTGCAGCAACAGCACGATCGTGTCGCTCGGCGCGCCCTCGCGCAGCGCGTGCAGGACCGTGCCGTCGCGTGCGGTGTAGCAGGCGGTGTCCGGCGATCGCGAGCAGGTCGGAGTCCCGCGAGCGGCGATCGGGAACGGGGTCGAACGGAATGCCGGTGCCGGTGCAGCGACCAGCGCGAGTGCGACGCCGATCCACAGGGCGATCGCCCCGATCGCGGCGATCGCCGCGCGTTTGAACCACGTGTGCATGAGTACCCCCGTCTGGTCGAAGCGCGGCGCTCGCGCGATGGCGATACGCCGGATACGGGGTGATACGCGCGACCGCGCCCGAACTCACGGCGGTACACGAGCATTCAAAAAAAAACGGCCCCGGGATACGGGGCCGCAAGTTCCGGAGAACGGGTCGCTCCTCCGCCTGGACGGGGAGCGACCTCCTGCTTTCATCAAGGCGATTCGAAGCCGCTCGCGAAGATGCGATCGAGGCAGCTCACCTGCACCGACGTCACGTTCGCACCGGCGATCGTGCCGCTGCCGTTGCTGACCGTGCACAGTTCCGGCGGCGAGGCCGGCTGCGTCTGCACGGTGACGGCGTAGGACGCACCGTCGTTGAGCATCGTCGCGAAGGTGAACGAACCGTCGCTGGCCACCGGCAGGCTCTCGCTGCCGTTGAGCGACAGCGTGACGCTGTCACCGAGCAGGCCGCTGACGGTGCCGCCGACCGAGTAGGTGCTGCTCGCGCACGTCACCGCCACGTTCGTGACGTTCGCACCCGAGACCGTGCCGCTGCCGTTCGCGACCGAGCAGGTCTGGCCGGTCGGCTGCGTGCCGACCGTGACCGAGTAGGCCGCGCCGTCGGCGATGCCGGTCGGGAACGTGAACGCACCGTTGGCCGCGACCGGCAGGGTCTGCGCACCCGCGTTGAGCGAGAGCACGAGACCGCTGCCGCTGAGGCCGCCGACCGTGCCGCCGACCGTGTACGTCGTGCCGCCGCTCGTCGCGGGCACGAGGCACCACTGGGTCAGCGACCCGGTGTCGCCGCTCGCATTGTCGGACACGTTGAGCGTCCAGGTGCCGGCGAGGGTCTGGCCGTTGAACGCGGTCGCGAGCGGATTGTTCGGCTTGACGTTGCCCGACAGCGCCGGCGGCGTCGCGTTGCACTGGCTCTCGACCAGCGTGCCCGCGGTGTCGTCGATGATGACGTCGACGTTGTCGCCACTGCAGCCGAAGCCCGAACCCGTAAAGCCCGGACGGTCGATGACGGTCGACGTGCCCGGCGACTTGCTCAAGGTGAACTTGAGGTCGCCGACCCAGGTGTGCGTCGCCTTGATGACGAGCTTGAGGTCGGTCAGCGTCGCGCCGGACGGATCGGTCACGACGAGCGTGTCGTTGACGCCCGCCGGACTGTTGTCGGTGATCGCGAGCGCCGGGTTGCGGCAGATGAGGTTCGCCGTCGTGAAGCTGAAGGTCGGCGAGACCGTACCCGCACCGCAGCCATTGGACGGCGTCACGCGCCAGTAGTACGTCGTGTTGCCGGACAGGTCGGTCGCGGGCGTGAAGGTCGTGCCCGTCACCGTCTGCGTCAGCACGATCGAGCCGAAGCCGGCATCGGTCGCGACGTCGATCTGGTACGACTCGGTGTTGCTGCCCGACCACGTGAACGTCGGACGCAGCGCCACCCCATTGCTGCCGTTCGCGGGCGCGGTCAGAGACGGCGCTCCCGGCACGGCCGCGAACACGGTCATGTTGATGCTGGCCGACTGGTTCGACGCGCCCGAAGCGGTGCCGTTGATCGTCATCGGGTACGTACCCGAGGCGACGCCCGTGGTGTTGATCGACAGCGCGCTCGCGCCGCCCGGCGTGACCGGGTTCGGCGTGAAGGTGCCGCTGCTCGGCGCCGGGTTGCCCGCGAGCGCGAGAGTGACCGCGTTGGTGAAGCCCGACACGGAGCCGACCGCGACCGAGTACGCCGCCGGTGTACCCGCGCACACCGACACGCTGGCCGGCGTCGGGCTCAGGCTGAAGCCGGGCGCGAGGCTGCAGCTCGGGAACTTGAAGTTGCCGATGCGCGTCTTCCACGCGAACTGGCCGTTCGCCGCGTAGTACTCGCTCGTGAACCAGAACGTGCAGTCGTCGACCGGGTCGACCGTGAGGTCGCTGTAGTCGCCCCAGCGGTTGCCGGTGCCGGTCTGGCTGCCGCCGCCGTCGAAGAGGTGCGCTTCGGCCTGCGGCAGCGTGTTGAGCGGATCGCCCGCGAGGCGGCCCGCATAACGCAGCTGCGGATTGATCGCCGCACTCGACGCGCTGTAACCGAGCGCGATGTTGCCGTTCGCATCCATCGCCGTGCTGCCCATCCAGCGCCAGGTCGTATCCGGCTGGTAGGTGCTCTCCTGGAACACGGTCGGCGTGCCACTGGTGGCGTTGCGCAGTTCGAACCAGCGGATGCCCGCGACGCTGCTCGAGCTCACCGTGAAGTTGCCGACGAGCGACTCATGGCTACCGAAGTTGCGATACGCGAGGCGGAACATGAGGCGATCGGCGATCGCATCGAGCGCGTTCGCGCCGGTGCCGCCGAGCTGCGGTACGCACGCGCGCGTGCCGGTGCAGAGCGCCGTGAAGCCGGCGGCCGTCGGGCTGCCCGGCACGAGCGTGAAGGTGGAATTCGCCGGCGTCGCGAAGTCGACGTGGAAGCGGTAGGTGTCGTACTTGCCCGAATCGGGGAACAGCACGAACGGATTGGGCGCGCCCGCGGGCGGCAGCTGCGAACCGTCGAGATCGGCGGGCAGCATCGGCGCGAAGCTCGAGCCGAGCGGGCCTGCCGTCGTCACGAACGTGGCCGGCGCACCGGTCAGCATCTTGGCGCGATCGAACGCGAACGGCTGCGGGCCCTTGTAGGCCTGCGTCGTGCCGTCGAACACGTTGTCGCTCATGTAGTAGCCGTCGGGCCACACGCCGATGTGCGGGTAGTCGTAGAAGTCCGACCCGAGGTGGAAGCCGTAGCGGTTGTAGGTGCCCGTCGCGTCGGGCGTCGTCGACACCGCGATGCACTCGTCGGTGATGTTCGGACCGGCGAACTGGCTGATCACCCAGCGCTGCGCGATCTGGTCGTACAGCACGATCGGGTCGCCGTTGCCCGCGGTCTCGCAGACGCCACCGAAGCCGGCCCAGAACGAACCCGTGCTGACCGGACCGAGCACGGAGGCACCGGTGGTCTTGTCGAAGATCTGCACGCCGCCGTTGGTCATCTGCACGTACTGCGTCGCGCCGACCTCGCCGTTGGTGTCGGGCGGGGCGCAACCGCAGCCGTTCGGCTGGCCGTCGAAGTTGAGGATCGGCAGCGGCATCAGCGAAACCGGCGACATCGCGTGCTGCACGATCGGGTCGACGCTGTCCACGTGCTGCTTCGGGAAGCCCCACGCGGGGTTCTCGGCCGCCTCGTTCGCGGCCTCTTCCATGTCGTGCTCACGCCAGTTGGTGGCCATGATGTAGAGCGGCAAGGAGGTGTCGTTCTGGTACGACACGCCGACTTGCATCTTCCCTGCGAGCTGCTCTTCCTTCGTGCGCGGCCCCGCGGCCACGACGCTGGCCGACCAGGCCAGCCCGAGCACGACAAACGTCGCACTCGCCAAACGACAGTGCTTCAACAACGTCATGGATCTCTCCCCGAATGACACCGGCTACACCCGATGCGGATCTTCGTCACTGGCCGGACCGCAGTCCGGCACCCCTCGTGCCCAAGCACACGCAAGGGCACGCGCGGCCAAGGCGCGCGCCGCGCTTGAACTGTTGTGATGGCCCCCTAGCAGCGACACCGGCCGGTCACGCGGACCCGCCGGAACTGGTTCCAGAGATTCAACGTCACATCCGTCCAGAGGATGACTCTAGTCCGCCGGGACGTCCGCGGCAAGGGGCAGCGCACGACGCGGGGCGTGCGCCGCGACGATACGGCGACGCATGGACGGATCAGCGCCGTGCAGCGCCGGCGACCGCAATCGCTTCCGCGAGCATCGCGCTCGTCATCGGCTTGCGCAGGAGCGCATCCATGCCGGCGGCACGGATCTTCGCCTCCTCGTCGCCGACCGAGCGCGCGGTGACCGCGACGAGCGGCAGGTCGCCCCACCCGCGCGAACGCAGCAACCGCGCGAGCTGCAGGCCGTCGATGCCGGGCAGGTCGAGGTCGACGAGGGCGAGGTCGTAGCGGCTCGTTTCGAAGGCGGCGAGTGCGGCGAGTCCGTTGGCGACGTGCACGGCGCGGTGGCCGAGGCGGCCGAGCAGGCCGGCGACGACTTCGGCGACGGTCTCGTCGTCTTCGACGAGCAGGATGTCGAGCGCGACCGGCGGCGGCGCAGCCGCGGCCGGTGCCGCGGCGCGCCCCGTTTCGGCCGGCACTTCGTAGATCGGCAGGTCGACATCGAAGGTCGTGCCTTCGCCGAGGCGGCTGCTGACCGCGATCGTGCCTCCCATGAGCACGGTCAGTTCGCGGCAGATCGCGAGGCCGAGGCCGCTGCCGCCGTGCCGCCGCGTGACGCCTTCAGCCTGCTCGAAGCGGTTGAACAGCCGCGCCTGGAGTTCCTCCGCCATGCCAGGACCGGTGTCGGACACGCGGAAGCGCAAGCGGTCGCCGTAACGCATGAGCGCGAGTTCGACCTGCCCCTGCTCGGTGAACTTGAGCGCGTTGCTGAGCAGGTTGAGCAGGACCTGGCGGATGCGCAACGCATCGCCCCATACCTTTTCGGGCACGGCTTCGGCGACGCGCAGGACGAGCGCGACGCCTTTCGCGTGCGCGACCGGCTGTTCGAGGTCCACCACTTCGCGTCCGAGCGCGACCGGATCGAACGGATGGTCCTCGAGCACGAACTTGCCGGCGTCGATGCGCGCGATGTCGAGGCTGTCGTTGACGAGTCGCAGCAGCATCTGCCCGGACTGGTGGATCGCCTGCGCATAGCCGCGCTGGCGCGCGTCGAGCGACGTGCCGAGCAGCAGCTCGCTCATGCCAAGCACGCCCGTCATCGGCGTGCGGATCTCGTGGCCCATCGTCGCGAGGAAGGTCGACTTCGCCTCCGCGACCTGTTCGGCCGCGCGGCGGCGCTCCTCGCCGAGCGCGAGCGCATGGCGGCGGCGCACGCGCTGGCGATAGGCGCGCAGCACGAGCAGCGCGACCGCGACCGCGACCAGCAGGTAGACGAGGTACGCCGCCGGCGTTGCCCACGGCGCGCGCGCGACGCGCACGGCGAGCGGCGGCGCGAGCTCGACGCCGACGCCCGCCGCGCTCGTCGCGCCGATGCGCAGGCGGTACTCGCCCGCCGGAAGCTGCGACCAGATGCGCTCGCCGCGGTCGCTCTCGATCCAGTCCTGGTCGAAACCGGCCAACTGGAACCGATAACGGTTCGCGGACGGATTGGCGTAGCTCAGCGCGCGCGCGACCACGTGCAGGTCGACGTCGCCGCGCTGCAGTTCGATCGGCTCGGCCGCATCGAGCGCCACGGTCGCGCCGCCGCGCTGCACGTCGAGCCCGGTGACGATCAGCCGCGGCGGCGGCGCATCGAAGCGCAGAGCGGCCGGGTCGAACGCGACGAGACCGCCGAGCGTGCCGCCGAACAGAGTGCCGTCGTCCGCCCTGGCGAGCGCACCCGCGATGAACTCCTGGCTCGGCAGTCCGTCGCGCGCGTCGAAGCGGCGGATCTGCTTGCGCACCGGGTCGATGCGCCAGAGCCCGCGCGGCGAGGTCACCCAGAGCGTGCCGTCATCCGCCACCGCGAGCGCATGCGCCTGCAGGGTCGGCCAGCCCTTGGCCGCATCGAAACGCTGCTGCACGAGCATCGTGCCGTCGCCGACGGCGTAGCTCTCGAGCATGCCGAGGCGGTGCAGCCAGAGCGTGCCGTCCGGCGCGAAAGCGAGCGCGTGGACGCGCTCCTTCGGTCCGCCCGCGACCGATTCGAACACGTCGGACCCGGGCACGTGCCGCTCCACGCCGCTCGCGGTCGCGATCCACGGGTCGCCGTGCGGATCGAGCGCGAGCGCCGTGATGTCGGCGTCGCCCAGATCGTGCGTGGCCGGCGTGTAGCGGCGCACCACGCGCGGCGGTTCGCCCGCGATGCGCGCGATGCCGCCGCCGAGGACGCCCACCCAGACGCTGCCGTCGCCCGCGCGCGCGAGCTGGTCGACCGTACCCTGCGGCAACGTGTCCGCGCGCGCGACATCGACCGGGAATTCCGTCGCCGCGAGCGTGTCGAGCGCGTAGCGGCGCAGCTCGGTGCGCTGCCCGACCCAGAGATGGCGGTCGTCGGCGAGCAGCGCCTCGATGCGCTTGTTCGGCAGGTGCAGGCGCCCGCCCCAGCGCTCGAGCACGCCGCTCGCGCGGTCGATGCGGTCGACGCCGTCGCTGCCGCTCGCGACCCACGCCGCGCGCGCGCCGTCGAGCGCGATCGCCTTGACGCGCGCGCGCGTCAACGTGGTCGCATCGCCCGGAGCATGGCGGAACGCGGCGAAATTGCTCCAGTGCGGCGGCAGTCGCGCGATGCCGCCGTCGTGGACCGCGAACCAGAGGCCGCCTTCGCGATCGCGCAGGATGTCCATCGTGCGCGTGCCCGGATACGCGCCCGGCGCGGCCTCCTCGGTGCTGTAGCGCGTGAGGCCGCGCGCGTCGAGCCGCGCGATGCCGGTGAGCTGGCCGATCCAGAGCGCGCCGTCGCCGTCGCGCGCGAGCGCCGACACCATCAGCGCCGGCGTCGCCGACGCGAGCTCCTCGCGGAAGCGCAGCTCGCCGTCGACGCGGAACAGGCCCTTGCGCGTGCCGACGAGCATGCTGCCGTCCGCTTCGGCGAGGAAACTCATGATGATCGGCGGACCGGGCCGGCCGCTCATCGGCGGCAGCTCGACGTGAACGAGGCGGCCCTGCGCGTCGCGCACGTCGAGGCCTTCGTCGGTGCCGATCCACAAGCGGCCGCGCGCATCGCCGAGCAACGCGTACACATTGCTCGAACGCAGGCTCGCCGCGTCCTCGGCATCGTGGTCGACGTGCGTGAAGCGGCCGTCGGGCTCGAGGCGGTTGAGGCCGCCGAGATAGGTGCCGACCCAGATCGCGCCCGACGCGTCCTGCTCGATCGAGAACAGGTCGTTGCTGCCGAGCGTGGTCAAATCGTTCGGGCGATGCTCCCAATGCGTGAACGTGTGGCCGTCGGCCTCGAGGCGATTGAGGCCCGACGCCTCCCCGCCGCACCAGAGCCGGCCGTCGCGATCGACCAGCAGCGCGGAGACGTCGTTCGAGGCGAGCGAGGCGGGATCGCCCGGGTCGTGGCGGTAGACGCGGAACCCGACGCCGTCGTAGCGCGCGAGTCCGTCCTGCGTGCCGATCCAGATGAAACCGTCGTGATCCTGCACGACCTTGTAGACGAGGCTCGACGGCACGCCGTCGGCGACGCCGAGCGGCACGAACTGTGGCGCGGCGGGCGGCGGCGCCGCGCGCGCGACGACGAGCCACGCGACCCCGAACAGGCATGCGGTCAACCGGCGAAACGAACGGTGCATCGACCCCTCCCAAGCCGATACTGCCATGCGCGGCGGCCAAATCCCAAAGTGGACGCGCGCCCGGGCCGCGGGGTCCCGGCGCCGTCGCCCGGTTCGTCGGCCGCACGCCGAAGCCGGTACGATGCGCCGATGCCGCGGACCCGCCTGCCCCTGCGCCTCGTGCTGTTCGCCGCCCTCGCGCTCGGCGCGGCGCTGTTGCTCGGCCTCGTCGTGATGACGCTCAACGGCGTGCTCGAGTTCTACCAGCGCCTCGTCGACTTGCCGCTGTGGCTGCGCATCCCGCTGCTCGTCGCCGCGGTCGCGTTCGCGGGCGCGTTCGGCTGGCTGCTCTGGCGCCTCGCGCGGCCGGCCCGCCATCCCGCCGCGGCGCCCGCGGCGCCGCCGGTGTCGCGCGCCGAGGTCGATACGCGCATCGCACGCCTGCGCGAGCGCGCGGTCGAAACCGCGGCGCTCGAAGCGGAGCTCGTCGAGCTCGACCGCCGGCGCGCGAGCGGCGAACTTTACGTCGCGCTGTTCGGCGAGATCTCGACCGGCAAGTCGAGCCTGATCCGCGCGCTCGCGCCCGACGCCGCGCCCGCGATCGACGTGCGCGGCGGTACCACGCGCCACGTCGCCCACCATCGCGGCCGCCTCGCCGACGGGCGGGAGCTCGTCCTCGCCGACGTCCCGGGCACGGCCGAAGTCGACGGCGTCGTGCACGAGCAGCTCGCGCGCGACGAGGCGCTGCGCGCGCACGCGGTCGTCTACCTCGCGGCGTCGGACCTCACGCGCGCGCAGGACGTCGAGCTGCGTTGGCTCGCGGGATTCGGCAAGCCGCTCGTGCTCGCCCTCAACAAGGCCGATCTCTACGACGACGCGCAGCGGGCGGCGCTGCTCGACCGCTTCCGCGCGCGCTACGCGGCGCACGCGCGCGCGATCGTCGCGATCAGCGCCGGCGGCAGCGAACGTTACGAGCGCATGCTTGCCGACGGCCGCCGCGAGAAGGTCGAACGCGAACGTGCGGCCGACGTCGCGCCGCTGCTCGAGGTCCTCGCCGCGATCGTCGCGCGCGGCACCGACGCGCTCGAGCCCGCTCGCGAGGCGGCCGTGCTCGCCGAGGTCGGCCGGCGCGGCGATGCGCTTGCGCGTGAAGCGGCCGAGCGCGAGTCCGC